>NZ_CP108393.1:2924642-3248214 GCF_035961655.1 Streptomyces sp. NBC_01317
GTACGACCAGCCCCGGATCGCCACCCGCCCGGTGTCGAGCGGGAAGCGGGCCGCCAGGTCCTGGAGCGCCTCGATCTGGTCGTCCAGGGTCAGGACGAAGTTGTCCTTGACGGCCTTCTCCCAGGCCGGGGAGCGGCCCGGGGTGCCCCGCCCGTCGGCGACGATCACCGCGTACCCCTGGTCGGCGAACCACTGCGAGGTGAGGTGGGCGTTGTGGGCGGCGACCACCCGCTGTCCGTGCGGGCCGCCGTACGGGTCCAGGAGGACCGGAAGCCGCCCGTCCGACTCCTGGTAGCCCGTGGGGAGCAGAACGGCGCACGGAATGCGCCGTGCGCCCCCCTCCGTGAGCGTCACGGCCGCCGTGAGCACCGGCTGTTCGGCGTACGAGGCGACGGAGGCGACCTGCTTGCCGTCCCGGAACACCTGGACGGAGAGCCCGGCGGCGGTCGGGCGGGCCGACACCAGGACCGTCACCCGGCCGGCCCTGACGGCGGAATGCACCCCCGCGCCCGCCGAGAAGCGTTCGATGCCCAGTTCGTTGACCCGGTAGACGTGCACCTCGCCGGTCTCGGGCTCCGCCGCCTCCTCGCCCGCCGAAGCCGAGACGAGGACGTCGTGCTCGCCGATGTCCAGCACGGCGCGCAGCTGCAACTGCGCCCCCGTGAGCGCCCGGTCGCCGACCACCAGGACGCGCGCGCCCCCTTCGTCGGCGATCCGCACCAGCCGTCCGTCGGGCGCCCAGGCCGGGGTTCCGGGGAAGAGCTCCAGCCAGGCCGGGTCCTCGTCCCGGTGCACCGTCCGGGTCGCCCCGGTGGCCGGGTCCACGGCCAGGTACAGCTCGCTGGACTGGTCACGGGACTGGACGAGCAGCAGGGGCGCGCCCGCCGACGACCAGTGGACGCGGGCGAGGTAGGGGTGGCGGGCCCGGTCCCAGGTGACCTCCGTACGCTCCCCGCCGGCGCCTTCGCCGTCCTCGCCGTCCGCCCCGTCCGCGCCCGCCGGCCCGTGCAGGTCGACCAGGAACAGCCGTACCTCCGCGTTGGGCGTGCCCGCCGCCGGGTACGCGGCCTTCACCGGCTCCCGGTCCGGGTGCGCCGGATCGGCCGTCCACCAGCGCCGCACCGGGGCCGTGTCGACGCGGGCGACGAGCAGCCGGTCGGACTCGGGCGACCACCAGTAGCCGCGCGAGCGGTCCATCTCCTCGGCCGCGATGAACTCCGCCCGGCCGTACGAGACGTTCTCCGGGTCCTCACCGCCCCCCGGGGCCGCCAGTGCCCGGTCCCCCTCGCCGTCGGCCCCGACGACCCGCAGGGCGCCCCGTACCGTGTACGCGATGTGCCGCCCGTCGGGCGAGGGGCGGGGGTCGATGACCGGCCCGCGTACGGGCAGCGCGCGGGCGGTCCCGGCGCGCAGCTCGGCCGCGAACAGCCGCCCGGACAGGGCGAAGGCGGCCAACTCGACCGCGCTGTCCACCGCGTAACCGACAATTCCGGCCGCTCCTTCGCGGCTCCGTTCACGCCGGGCGCGTTCTTCGGCCGAAAGCCGCTCGGTGGCACCGGCGAGCAGCGTCGCGGGGTCGGCGGCGATCCGCTCGGCGGATCCGCCGCCCGCGGCCGTACCGCCGTCGAGGTCCAGCACCCAGAGGCGGTTCACCCGGTCCGTCCCGTCGGCGGACCGCAGGAAGACCACCCGCGCTCCATCGGGTGACACGGTGAAGGCGCGTGGGGCACCCAGCGTGAACCGCTGGGTCCTGGCGTACTGACGCGGGAACGAGAGCTGCTGCCTCAAGGTCATGTGACCGAATCTAGTATCCGTGCGCCCCCATGTGCTGCTGTGCACCGATCAATGCGTACCAACGGATAGTTATGATCCGTAGCGCTAGGTGGGTAGGTACCTGTCGGCACATGCGTCCTGCGATGTCCGGGCTGAATATTTATGGAGGTGAACCGTCGTGGCACTCTCGATTTCGGCGGTGGTGCTGCTGGCGGTCATTGTCTTCCTGCTGATCCGGAAATCCGGGCTCAAGGGGGGGCACGCGGTCGTCTGCATGCTGCTCGGCTTCTATCTGGCCAGCTCCTCCATGGCCTCCACCATCAGCGAACTCACCACGAACGTGGCGGGGATGATCGGCGGCATCAAGTTCTGACCGGGGCGTGTCGGGCGGGCCGAGCCCGCCTCGTACGCTGTCTCCATGACCGATCCAGCCGCCCGCCGTCTGCTGCTGGTGCACGCGCACCCGGACGACGAGTCGATCAACAACGGGGCCACGATGGCCCGCTACGCGGCCGAGGGCGCCCAGGTCACGCTCGTGACCTGCACCCTTGGTGAAGAGGGCGAGGTCATCCCGCCCGCTCTCGCGCACCTGGCGGCGGATCGGGAGGGCGGTCTCGGCGCTTACCGGACCGGTGAACTGGCCGCCGCGATGAAGGAGCTGGGGGTCACCGACCACCGCTTCCTGGGCGGCCCGGGGCGGTTCAGGGACTCCGGGATGACGGGGCTGCCCCAGAACGACCGTGAGGACGCCTTCTGGCACGCGGAGCCGGACACCGCCGCCGCGCACCTGGTCGCGGTGATCCGCGAGGTCCGCCCGCAGGTGCTGGTGACGTACGACCCCGACGGCGGGTACGGACATCCGGACCACATCCAGGCCCACCGCGTCGCGACGCGCGCCGCGGAGCTGTCCGGCGACGTCGGTTTCCGGCCGGATCTCGGAGCGCCCCACACCATCGCCAAGATCTACTGGAACCGCGTGCCGCGCTCGGTCGCCGAGGAGGGTTTCGCCCGGCTGCGCGCGGCCGGTGACCTCTTCCCGGGTGTCGCCGAGGTCGGCGACGTACCGGGTGTGGTGGACGACGCGGAGATCACCGCGGAGGTCGACGGTTCGGCGTACGCGGACCGCAAAACGGCCGCGATGCGCGCCCACGCCACCCAAATCGCCGTGGACGGGCCGTTCTTCGCCCTCTCCAACGACCTCGGGCAGCCGCTCTTCACCACGGAGTACTACCAGTTGGCGCACGGGACGTCCGGGGCGCCCGCGGGTGTGCGCGAGACCGACCTGTTCGCGGGTACGGTCGCATGAGCGGGCGGCGCGAACCCGGTCCGTACGGCACCACACCGGCAGGACCGGGACGTATCACCGCTTATCTCCTCCTGCTGGTGCTCGGCGCCGTGGTGGGGATCGCCGGCTCGCTCGTCCAAGGCGGTTGGTTCCCGGGCGGTTTGGTGCTGGCACTGGTCGCCACGGCGGGAGTTTTCACCGGCGGGATGTGGGTAACCGGCACGCAACTGGGCGTCGGAGCCCCTGCCGCGGGCTGGTTGGTGGCGGTCATCCTGTTGAGTATCGGCAGACCTGAGGGGGACGGAGCCTTCGCCGCGGGCCTCGGACCGCTCGTCTACCTGCTCGGCGGGATGGTGGTGGCTGTGATCTGTGCCACCATGTCGCGGTTGCCGCAACCGGGCTCGAAGTCCGGCCGACTTGGGAAGTGACGCGCCCGTCTGCTGCTGAATTGACCGTGTCCGTCACACCGCCGGGGCTCTCGCTCCGTACGGTCGTCGGTTACGGGCCGGCGCAGCCCAGTATGGTGGTGCGCGCTCCGGGCCGTCCCCTCCTGCATGGGGGACCGAGAAGTTGAGTGCCAGTAAGAACGGGCGGCGGAGCCAACCGGGAGAACCTGCTTTGAGTCGTGAAACTGACAGTTCGTCCTCCGGGCCCCAGGGGCGCGGCGGAGCAGCGTACCCCTCGGGGACACCGCCGTACGGATCCCGCCAGTATCCGTCGCCGCATCCCCAGCAGGACGCCTCGGAGGAGACCGGCGTCATGCCCGTCCCCCAGCCGGACGAGCCCAGAACCGAGACCACGCTGACCACCCGCATCCGGATCAACATCCCGGGTTCGCGGCCGATCCCCCCTGTCGTGATGCGTACGCCCATGGCCGACGGCGAGGGCACGGACGGCCGGGGCGCGGCCGCCGCCGAGCAGACGGGCACGTTCGCGCGCCCCGACGCCGGGCCGGAGCGGCAGGACGAGGCCGACGCGGGCGCCGAAGGGGCCGCGGAGGACGGCGCGGGGAAGCCCCCCAGCGACTGGTTCGCGCCGCGCAAGGCGTCGAACGCGCCCCCGCCCGGTGGCGGCATGGGCGCGGGAGCGGCCGCCGTCGCGGGCACCCCGGGCCAGTCCCCGGCGGGCCAGGGCGCTGGCGAGGGCCGTCCCGAGCTGCCGTACCACCCCGAGGGGCAGCGGCAGACGCCGCACAGCTCCCTCGGCGACCTCGACACCGGGGCCGGTCCGCGCCCCGGAGCGGGGGGCAACGCCTTCACCCCGGGCGGGACCACCCCGCCGGGCGGTTTCCGGCCGACCGGGGACGGGCCCAACGGCCCGACCACGGGACCGGTCACGGGCAGTTCGCCGCTGACCACCCCGCCCTCGGCCTTCACCCCGCCGGGCACCGGCCACGGCGCCCCCGGCGGCGGGCAGGGTCCCGGCGCGTTCGGCGGGGGTCCCGGCGGTCCGCCGCGGATGTCCGACGACACCGCCGTGCTGACCCCGCAGGTCCACGCCCCCGAGCCGTCGCCCGGCGCCGGCCATGTCTCGGGCGACACCCTCACCAGCGGCATCCCCGTGGTCCCGCCGGAGCACCGCTCGCCGTTCCCGGGCTCGGCCCCGGGCGCCGGCGGCCCGCCCCCCGGCAGGACCGCGCACCCGGACGACCCGTCGGGCCGCGCCCACGACGCCGACCAGGCGATGCCGTCGTTCCCCGGCGGCACCGGCGGCACCCCCGCCGCGCCGGGCGGCCCGTCCGCCACCCCGCGCCCCAAGGCCGCCGCCGCCCCGGCGCCGAAGAAGAAGGGCCGATCCAAGCTGGTCCTGCTGACCGTCGCGCTGGTCGTGGTGGCCGGCGGCCTCTACGGCGCGGGCCTGCTGATGAACCACTCCGCGGTCCCCAAGGGCACCACGGTCCTCGGGGTGGACATCGGCGGCGGCACCCGCGACGAGGCGGTCAACACGCTCGACACCCGGCTCGGCAAGCTGGCCGCCACGCCGATGCGGCTGAGTGTCGGCGGCAAGACGGAGAAGCTGCCGCCGGACAAGGCGGGCCTCACGCTGGACAGCCAGGCGACCGTCAGGAACGCCGCGGGCAGCGACTACAACCCCGTGTCGGTGATCGGCTCGCTCTTCGGCGGCAAGCGGATCGTGGAGCCGGTGATCCCGGTGGACGAGGAGAAGCTGAGCGTCGCGCTCACCGACCTGGCCGGGGTCTCGGGCTCCGCCAGGGAGGGCACGATCAGGTTCGAGCCGGGCAAGGCCGTCGCCGTACCGGGCAAGGCCGGCGAGTCCCTGGACGTCAAGCGGTCCATGCTGTCCGTGCAGGACGCGTACCGGGCGCAGGTCCAGACGGGCAAGGTGACGGTCGTCGAGCTGCCCGTCACCACCCGCCAGCCGGTGATAAGCCAGGCGGAGATCGACCGGGCGATGAAGGAGTTCGCCGAGCCCGCGATGTCCGACCTGGTCACGATCCAGGCGGGGGGCAAGCAGATCCAGTTCGGTCCCGCGAGGTCCCTCCCCCAGATCCTGTCCATGAAGGCGGTCGACGGGAAGCTGGTCGAGTACTACGACCGGAAGGCCATCGACCAGTTGCTCGAAGGCGTCTTCGACGGCATCACGATCACCCGCGCCGACGGCCAGGAGCACCCGGTCAACTCCGCGGACGTGGCCCTCGCGATGCAGAAGGCGCTGCGCGGCAAGACGCCCGCGGAGCGCACGCAGGAGATCAACCTCGACCCGAGCTGACGACGGCCCCGCGCCCGCTCACCCCGGAGCCCCCGCCCCCCACCGGGCGGGGGCTCCGCCCTTTCCCCGGGACCCGAAGACGTGTGCGGAAAATGACGGATGTCATACCGGGTCCACGACCCGGGACACTGACGCCGGTACGGCCCCGGGCGCCACGATGAGTCCATGACGACGACCACCGCACCCCCCACCACGACCACGACGTCCGTCGTGCGCTTCGAGGACGTGCACAAGCGGTACGGCGCCGTGCACGCCGTCGCGGGCCTGTCCCTCACGCTGCACCCGGGCGAGACCGTGGCGCTCCTCGGCCCCAACGGCGCCGGCAAGTCCTCCGCCCTCGACCTGCTCCTGGGCCTCAGGAACGCCGACTCCGGCACGGTGACCCTGTTCGGTACGAGCCCCCAGGAGGCCCTCGCGGCGGGCCGGGTCGGGGCCATGCTCCAGAGCGGCGGGCTGATGGAGGAGGTCCGGGTACGGGAGCTGGTCAAGCTCGCCTGCGACCTGCACCCCAAGCCGTATCCCGTCTCCGAGGTGCTGGCCAGGGCCGGGATCACGCAGATCGCCGACCGTATGGTCCACAAGCTCTCCGGCGGCCAGGAGCAGCGGGTCCGCTTCGCGCTCGCCACCGCGGGCGCCAACGACCTGATCGTCCTGGACGAGCCGACCACCGGCATGGACGTCACCGCCCGCCAGGCCTTCTGGGCGACGATGAAGGAGCAGGCGGACCAGGGCCGTACGGTCCTCTTCGCCACTCACTACCTGGAGGAGGCCGACGCGATCGCCGACCGGGTGCTGGTCCTCTACAAGGGCCGGCTGCTGGCCGGCGGAACGGCCGCCGAGATCAAGGCGAAGGCGGGCGCCCGCCGGATCTCCTTCGACCTGGACCCCGGCGAGCACGGCGTGATCGATGAGAACGACCTGCGTGAGCTGCCGTTCCTGAGCACGCTGTCCGTGTCGGGGACCACCGTACGGATCCAGTCGCACGACGCCGACGCGACCGTGCACGCGCTGTACCGGGCGGGTCTCTACCCGCAGAACCTGGAAGTCGCCGGGCTGGGCCTGGAGCAGGCCTTCGTCGCCCTCACCGAGGCCGAGGAGGCCAGGACCGCGTGAACACCCTGATCAAGCTGGAGATCACCCGCACCCTGCGGAACAAGAAGTTCATGTTCTTCTCCGTGATCTACCCGGCCGTGCTGTTCCTGGTCATCGCGGGCCCCCAGGACAACGGCGAGGTACCGGGCACCGACCTGTCCCTGGGCGCCTTCTACATGGTCGCGATGGCCTCGTTCGGCGCCCTCACCGCCGTCCTGATGGGCAACAGCGAGAAGATCGCCAAGGAGCGCGAGAAGGGCTGGGTCCGCCAGCTGCGGCTGACCGCCCTGCCGGGGCGCGGCTACGTGCTCGCCAAGATCGCGAGTTCCGGTGTGGTGGCGCTGCCGTCCATCCTGATCGTCTTCGTCGTCGCGGGGGTCTCCAAGGGCGTGCGCCTGGAGGTCTGGCAGTGGCTCGCGCTGACCGGGGTCATCTGGGCCGGCAGCCTGGTCTTCGCCGCGCTCGGGGTGGCCATCGGCTACCTCGCCTCGGGGGACGCGGTCCGGCCGGTCACGATGATCCTGTACTTCGCGCTGTCCGTCCTGGGCGGGCTGTGGCTGCCCACGACCACGTATCCGCAGTGGCTCCAGAACATCGCGGAATGGCTGCCCACCCACGCCTACGCGGCCCTCGGCCAGGCCGTCGAGCTGGGCGGCTCGCCGCATCCCAAGGACGTCGCGATCCTGGTCGCGTACTTCGCGCTCTTCGCCGGTGGCGCCGCCTGGCTCTACCGTAAGGACACACTGAAGGCGTGAGTACGAAGACCTTCGCGCCCGTCGGGCAGCCACCGGAGCAGTCCCGCCAGACCCTGGTGAAGCTGATGTGGATCGGCATCTGGCTCGCCTTCCTGGGCGCCCCGCTGAGCGACATCTTCAGCGGCGCGCACACGCCGGGGGTGGACGTGCTCGGCGGGCTGGGGCTGACCGCGTTCGTCGCGGTCTACCTGGGCCTGATCTTCCGGCACACCGGCAGGACGCTCGACGCGCGGACGGTCTACGCGGCGCTGGCCTTCATGTTCGCCCTCTCGCTCCTGCTCTCGGCGACGCTGGACTCGCCCTGGCTGGTCCTGTTCGTGTACACGTCGGTGGCGGCCGGGGCGGCGCTGCCGCCGCGCTTCGCCAGGCCGGCGATCCTCGTCGCCGTGGCCGCGATGACCGTGACCGGCCTGTGGACGGACGAGGGGCGCGACTTCGTCACCTCCCTGGTGATCCCCGCGCTGCTCGGCGGCTTCGCGATGTCGGGCGTACGGCAGCTGGTCCGTACGACCGTGGAGCTGCGCGAGGCACGGGCCACCGTCGCCCAGCTCGCCGCCAACGAGGAGCGGCTGCGGCTCGCGCGGGACCTGCACGACCTCCTCGGCCACTCCCTGTCGCTGATCACCCTCAAGAGCGAGCTGGCGGGCCGGATGCTCCCCGCGCGCCCCGAGCGGGCCGCCGAGCAGGTCGCGGACATCGAGCGGGTCAGCCGCCAGGCGCTGACGGACGTACGGGAAGCCGTGTCCGGCTATCGCAGGCCCACGCTGCCCGGGGAGCTGGCGGGGGCCCGTACGACGCTGGCGGTCGCCGGCATCACCGCCGACGTGCCGACCGGCCTGCCGCCGGGGCTGCCGGACGGCGGGCTCGGCGAGAAGAGCGAGGCGGCGCTCGCCTGGTCGCTGCGGGAGGCGGTCACCAATGTCGTACGGCACAGCGCGGCGCGCCGCTGCGTGGTCTGCCTGACGCGGCGCCAGACGCTGGAGGGTCCGGTGCTCGAACTCACCGTGGAGGACGACGGCGCCGGGATGGCGGTGACGGGCACCGCCGGGTTCGGCAACGGCCTCACCGGTCTGACCGAGCGCCTCGGCGAGGTCGGCGGGACGCTGGAGACGGGGTCGACGCGGGGCGGATTTGTGCTGACCGTCCGCGCGCCGCTGGCCCCTGCCCCGGACGGCCCATTCGGCTGAGGAAACCGACCCACCCCCGGGCGGGGCCGTTCGCTTTCCCCGTCACCACGGCACACCCAGCCCGTCCGGCGCTTGAGGACATCAGTAACCGCAACCAAACGCCGGGCGGACGGACCCCGCTGTCTACTGTGGCCCCATGGTGAGACCCGTGAGAGTCCTCCTCGCCGAGGACCAGTCGATGGTGCGCGAGGCGCTGGCCGCGCTGCTCGGCCTGGAGCCGGACATCGAGGTCGTGGCGCAGGTGGCGCGCGGCGACGAGGTGCTCGCGGCGGCGCGCGCCCAGGTGGTGGATGTCGCCCTCCTGGACATCGAGATGCCGGGCATGACCGGGATCGAGGCGGCGGCGGTCCTGCGCGAGGAGCTGCCGCACCTCAAGGTGGTCGTCCTGACCACGTTCGGCCGGCCCGGGTACCTGCGCCGCGCGATGGAGTCGGGGGCGGACGCCTTCCTGGTCAAGGACGCGCCCGCGGCCCAACTGGCCGACGCGGTACGGCGGGTCCTCGCCGGGGAGCGGGTCATCGACCCGACCCTGGCGGCGGCGGCCCTGGCGGACGGCGCGAATCCGCTGACGGACCGGGAGCGCGGCATCCTGCGGGCGGCGGCGGACGGCTCGACCAACGCGGAGCTGGCCGCGGCCCTGCACCTGTCCCAGGGCACCGTGCGCAACTACCTGTCGACGGCGATCCAGAAGCTGGCGGCCCGCAACCGCGCGGAGGCGGTCCGGATAGCGCGGGAGAAGGGCTGGCTCTAGGCCGCGCCCGGCACCGGAGAGGTGACGCCCGCACGGCAACCGGCCGGGACCCTGGAGTCCCGGCCGGTTTACGGCACCCGCACGGCCGTACGTTGTTCAGACTGACGCGTCCGTATATCGGTACCGGGTCCGTCAAGTTGCCTGCGTGTTAAAGAAATTGTTGTGCTTTATTCGCTTTCGTCCCCCGAATCCGTACCGTCGCCGTTTTCGTCCCGCCCGGTCGGTACGATCTGCCGCTCCTCCGCGAAATGGCAGGCCGAGGGATGGGCGGCGGCCCCGGACTCCGCCGCGAAGACCTCCGGGACCGCCAGCACCGGCTGCTCCCGCGCGCAGATCTCCTGGGCCTTCCAGCAGCGCGTACGGAAGCGGCAGCCGGACGGCGGGTTGGCCGGTGACGGCACGTCACCCACCAGGATGATCCGCTCCCGGTGCTCCCGCGCGGTCGGGTCGGGCAGCGGCACGGCGGAGAGCAGCGCCTGCGTGTACGGGTGGGTCGGGTGGTCGTAGATCTCGGCGTCGCTGCCGATCTCCGCGATCCGCCCCAGGTACATGACGCCGACCCGGTCGGAGATGTGCCGGACGATCGAGAGGTCGTGCGCGATGAAGATGTACGACAGGTCGAACTCGTTCTGGAGCCGTTCCATCAGGTTGATCACCTGCGCCTGCACCGACACGTCCAGGGCGGAGACGGGCTCGTCCGCGACGATGATCTCCGGCTGGAGCGCGAGCCCCCGGGCGATGCCGATGCGCTGGCGCTGGCCGCCGGAGAACTGGTGCGGATACCGGTTGATGTACTCGGGGTTGAGGCCGACCACGTCGAGCAGGTCCTGGACCTTGCGCCGCCGGGCGCCCTTCGGCGCGACCTCGGGGTGGATCTCGAAGGGCTCCCCGATGATGTCGCCGACCGTCATGCGCGGGTTGAGCGAGGTGTACGGGTCCTGGAACACCATCTGGATGTTCCGGCGCACCGCCTTCAGCGCACGCCCGGACAGCTTGCTGATGTCCTCGCCCTTGTACCGGATCTGGCCGGACGTCGGCCGTTCCAGGTTCACCAGCATCTTGGCCACGGTCGACTTGCCGCAGCCGGACTCCCCCACGATGCCGAGGGTCTCGCCAGCCACCAGGTCGAAGGAGACCCCGGAGACCGCCTGGACCGCCCCGACCTGCTTCCTGACGAGGATCCCCCGGGTCAGCGGGAAGTTCTTGACCAGGTCACGCACTTCGAGAATGGCCTCGGCCATCGAGCGTCTCCCTCCAGAAGTAGCAGGCGCTCTCGCGGCCCGCGCCGACCTCGAACAGCGGTGGCACGTCCTTGCGGCAGACGTCCTGGGCCAGGGGGCAGCGCGGGTGGAAGGCGCAGCCCGGCGGGATGTTCGTCAGGTTCGGCGGCAGCCCCTGGATCGCGTACAGCTGGGAGCCCTTCTGGTCGAGCCGGGGGATCGAGTCCAGCAGTCCGACGGTGTAGGGGTGGGCGGGCTTCTTGTAGATCTCGAAGACGGGGGCGGACTCGACGATGCGTCCCGCGTACATCACCGCGATCTTGTCGGCGACGTCGGCGACCACGCCGAGGTCGTGGGTGATGAGGATCAGCCCCATGTTCAGTTCGCGCTGGAGTTCCGCGAGCAGCTCCATGACCTGGGCCTGGACGGTCACGTCCAGGGCGGTGGTCGGCTCGTCCGCGATGATGAGCGCGGGCTCCAGGGCGAGCGCCATCGCGATCATGATGCGCTGGCGCATCCCGCCGGAGAACTGGTGCGGGTAGTCGTTGACGCGCTCGTGCGCGGCGGGGATCCGTACCCGGTCCATCAGCTCGACCGACCTGGCCTTGGCGTCCTTGCGGGACATCCCCCGGTGCACGATGAACATCTCGCCGAGCTGGGCGCCCACGGTCAGCACCGGGTTGAGCGAGGAGAGCGCGTCCTGGAAGATCATCGCCATCTTGGCGCCCCGGATCTTCCGTCGCTGGTCCTCCTTGAGCTTGAGGATGTCCTGGCCCTGGAAGATCACCTCGCCGCCGGTGATCTTCCCCGGTGGCATGTCCAGGATGCCCATGATCGCCTGGGCGGTGACGGACTTGCCGGAGCCGGACTCGCCGAGGACGGCGAGGGTCTCGCCCGCCTCGACGGAGTAGGTGACGCCGTTGACGGCCTTGGCGACCCCCTCGCGGGTGTGGAACTCCACGTGCAGGTCGCGCACTTCGAGCAACATGGGACCGGGCTCCTCAGCGCAGCTTGGGATCGAGGGCGTCGCGTACGGCGTCGCCGAGCATGATGAACGCGAGCACGGTCAGCGCCAGCGCCCCGGCCGGCCAGAGCAGCGCGTGCGGGGCGTTGCGGACGTTCGGCGAGGCGTCCGAGATGTCGATCCCCCAGGAGACGGTGGGCGGTTTGAGGCCGACACCGAGGTACGAGAGGGTCGCCTCCAGCGAGATGAACGTGCCGAGCGCGATGGTCGCGACGACGATGACCGGGGCGATGGCGTTGGGCATGATGTGCCGGATCAGCATCCGGGTGTTGGAGGCGCCGAGCGCGCGTGCCGCCTGGACGTAGTCGTGCTGTTTGACGGTGATGACCGATCCGCGGGCGATGCGGGAGATCTGCGGCCAGCCGAGCACGATCATGAACCCGACCACGGGCCAGACCGTGGAGCTGGACACCACGGACAGCAGCACCAGTCCGCCGAGGACGACGGGGATGCCGAAGAAGATGTCGGTGATGCGGGAGAGGACCGCGTCCCAGCCACCGCCGTAGAACCCGGCGAGTCCGCCGAGGATCGAGCCGACGAGCGCGACGCCCGCGCTGGCGCAGACGCCGACGGTGACCGAGGCCCTGGCCCCGTAGACGGTACGGGTGTAGACGTCGCAGCCCTGGGCGTCGAAGCCGAACGGGTGGCCGGAGCGGGCGCCCTGCTCGGAGTCGATGAGGTTGCAGCTGAGCGGGTTCTGGGTGGCGATCGAGTACGGCCAGATGGCGATGACCACCAGGAACAGGATGATCAGCCCCGAGATGATGAAGACGGGGTTGCGCCGCAGGTCGCGCCACGCGTCGGACCACAGGCTGCGCGCCCGCCCTTCGGGACCGCCGCCCCCGGGGCCCTCCGGCTCGTTCTCCAGCGTGGCTCCCTCGCTGGTGGCGAGGTCCATCGCGCCCCCGGCTCCGGTCGCCGCGATGGCACCACCGTCCTCCGGGACGCCGTCCTCGGGGGGAAGCTGCGGCTCAGGCATACCGGATCCTCGGGTCGAGAACGGCGTAGAGGAGGTCGACCAGCAGATTCGCCACCAGGAAGACGATGACCAGGACGGTCACGAAGCCGACGACGGTCTGGGTGTTCTGGCGCAGGATGCCCTGGTAGAGCTGGAATCCGACGCCGTGGATGTTGAAGATGCGCTCGGTGACGATCGCGCCGCCCATGAGGGCCCCGATGTCCGTGCCGATGAAGGTGATCACCGGGATCAGGGAGTTGCGCAGAAGGTGCCGGATGACGACCCGGTGGCGGGGCAGGCCCTTGGCGGTGGCGGTACGGACGTAGTCGGAGCGGGCGTTCTCGGCGATCGAGGTCCGGGTGAGGCGGGTGACGTACGCCAGGGAGACCGAGGCCAGCACCAGCCCCGGGACGATGAGTTCGTCGAGGGGCGCCTCGGAGGAGACGGACGGCTCGATGATGTTCCACTTCACGCCGAGCAGCAGTTGGGCCAGCAGGCCGGTGACGAAAGTCGGGACGGCGATGACGACCAGGGTCAGCAGCAGGACGCCGGTGTCGACGAAGCTGCCCCGGCGCAGTCCCGTGATCACGCCGAAGACGATCCCGATGATCAGCTCGAAGACGATCGCGACCAGCGTGAGGCGGATGGTGACGGGGAAGGCCGAGCCCATCAGGTCGATGACCTTCTCGCCGTTGAAGGCGGTGCCGAAGTTCCCGGAGAACACATGGCCCATGTAGGTGAGGTATTGCTGCCACAGGGGCTTGTCGAGGCCGAAGTCCTTGCGCAGCTGGGTGATGGTCGCCGGGTCGCACTGCTTGTCCCCGCACAGGCCCGCGATGGGGTCTCCCTGAATGTTGACCATCAGGAAGATCAGCAGCGTGGTGCCGATGAAGACGGGGATCATCTGCAACAGACGCCGGATCACATAACGTCCCATGGACGGCTCCGGGGGTCGTGGGATGCGGGGCGCTCAGGGAGGGGCGGGGCGCTGGGCGAACGGTGTGCGGCCCGGCACGGGATGCGCGCCGGGCCGTACACCGCGATGGGTCAGCCGACCTTGATCTCGTTGTAGACGGGAACGCTGAACGGGTTCAGCGCGACGTTCGAGATCTTGTCCGAGAAGCCGGCACTGCCGTTCTGGTACCAGAGCGGGACGGCCGCCATCTGGTCCCGTACGACACCCTCGGCCTGCTGGAAGGTCTTGACGGCCTTCGCCTCGTCGGTCTCGGCGTTGGCCTGGTTCACCAGCTTGTCGAACTGGGGGTTGCTGAACTGGCCGTCGTTGGAGGAGGCGCCGGTGAAGTACAGCGGCTGGAGGAAGTCCTGGATCAGCGGGTAGTCCATCTGCCAGCCGGCGCGGAACGGGCCGGTCATCTTGTGCTGGCCGATCTGGTTGCGGAAGTCCGCGAAGGTGCCGACGGGCCGGCCGACGCAGGCCTTGTCGTTGCCCACCACGTTGTTGATGTTGTTGCAGACGGCGTCGACCCACACCTTGTGGGAGCCGGTGTCGGCGTTGTACGTGATGGTGAGCTTGCCGCCGGGGAAGCCTCCGGCGTCCGAGATCATCTTCTTGGCGGCGGCGGCGTTGAACGTGCACTTCGAGCCGCAGAGGCCGGCCTGGAAGCCGCCGGTCTTGCCGAGGACCGGGGAGGTCCAGTCGGTGGCCGGGGTACGGGTCTTCTGGAAGATGGTCTCGGTGATCTGCGGGCGGTTGATCGCCATGGAGATGCCGGTGCGGAGCTTGACGCCGTTCGGGCCGCTCCAGGCCTTGTCGTAGAACGGGAAGGCGAGGGTCTGGATGATGCCGGCCGGGGTGTTGATGTACCGGCCGTCGAGGTCGGACTTCACGTTCCGCAGCTGGTTCGCCGGGACGTCGTCGACGAGGTCGAGGTTGCCCGCGACGAGGTCGGTGTAGGCGGTGTTGTTGTCGGTGTAGACCTTGAGGTCCACGCCACCGTTCCGGGCCTTGTCGGGGCCGGGGTACTTCTTCCAGGTGCGCAGGGACATCTGGGAGCCGCGATCGTACTTCTGGACCTGGTAAGGGCCGTTGCCGACGGGCTTGGCGAGCCAGGCCGAGTGGTTCGTGAAGAACGTCTGCGGGAGGGGCGAGAAGGCGGCGTACCCGAGGGTGTCGGGGAAGGTGGAGAACTTCTGCGAGAGGCGGATCGTGAACGTCTGCGCGCCGGTGACCTTGAGGCCGGACATCGTGGTGGCGGTGGCCTTGCCCGTCTCGGGGTGGACCTTGTCGTACCCGTCGATGTACTGGAAGAACGACGCGTTCTTCTGGTTGTTCTTCAGGGCCGCGCCGTAGTTCCAGGCGTTCACGAAGGACTTCGCGGTGACCTTCTCGCCGTTGCTGAACGTCCAGCCGTTCTTGACGGTGACGTTGAAGTTCTGCGCGTCCTTGGTGGTGATGGACTGCGCGAGCGCGTTCTCCGCCTTGGCGGTCTTCGGGTTGTAGCGCTTGAGTCCCCGGAAGATCAGGTCGAGGACCTTGCCGCCCTGCACCTCGTTGGTGTTGGCGGGTTCGAGGGGGTTCTGCGGGTCACCCCAGGAAGCGCTCACGACCCCGCTGGATCCGCTGCTGCCACTACTGCTGCTGCCGCTGCCGCTCCCACTGCTGCCGCTGCCACAGGCGGTCGCGGCAAGAGCGACGGCCACCGTGCATGCGGCCCACTTGGCGTGCGTGGCTCCACGCATGGAACTGCCTCCTCGGAGTACGTGTCTCGCGTACGCCCAAATATCAGGGCATAGAGAACAAGGCGCACATTTAACCCACCCGTATGGGCGTGACTCCATCCGGATGTACGCATTCCGGCGCCCTGGTGCCCGCATATCGGACTCATCGACCGAACTGTCCCGATATAACACCGAACGTCTCTTCGGTTCCCCCATGCGTGTACCAAGCACGCATCCCGGCGAGGTCATGCGCCGGTCATGGCCCAAAAGAGGGCGTCAAGCTCGTCCGGATTTCATTGACTCTGCATGAATTGCGTTGAAAAGGTCCGCATAGCCCGTGGGTCGACCGCGGATTCCTCTGTCCCCTCCGGGCCTGGAGCATCATGACGTTTTCCACTCCCCCGGCCGCCGCCCCCTTCGAGACGGTGGCCGCCGGCGGCGCCCCGGCGGCCGGCGCGCCCGCTCCCAAGGGCGGGGCCGGGCGCTCCCCCGGCCAGCTGGCCTGGCGGCGCTTCAAGCGGGACCGCACCGGTCTCGTCTCGGCCGTCGTCGTGGTCCTGTTCTTCGTGGTGGCCGTCTGCGCGCCGCTGATAGCCAAGGTGTACGGGAAGAACCCGTACGACACCTACGGCCAGGACAGCCCGGGGCTGCTCAACGAGTTCGGCTTCCCGATCAAGCCCAACGGCGGCATCAGCGGCCAGTTCTGGTTCGGCCTGGAGCCCGGCCTCGGCCGGGACGTCTTCACGTTCCTGCTGTACGGCATCCGCAACTCGCTGCTGATCGCCACCGCGACCACCCTCCTGGTCACCGGCCTGGGCGTGGTGGTCGGCATCACCGCCGGCTACCTCGGCGGGAAGACCGACTTCTTCATCGGCCGGATCATCGACATCCTGCTGGCCTTCCCGTCGACGCTGTTCTTCATCGCCCTGTGGCCCGTGCTGATCTCGATCCTCGTCTCGCCGGAGGAGAACACCCCGGTCTGGCTGACGGTGTTCAGCCTCATCGCGGTGATGACCGCGTTCGGCTGGGCGCCCATGGCGCGGCTGCTGCGCGGCGAGGTGCTGGCCCTGCGGGAGCGGGAGTTCGTGGAGGCGGCGAAGGTGACCGGCGCCTCACCCGCGCGGATCATCTTCAAGGAGCTGCTGCCCAACCTGTGGACGCCGATCCTCATCCAGGCGACCCTCGCGCTCCCCCTGTACGTCACCACCGAGGCGGGCCTCGCCTTTCTCGGCGTGGGCCTGACCTCGCCCACCCCCGACTGGGGCGTGATGATCCAGCGCGGCTCGAACATCTACCAGAACGACATCACTTTCATGCTCTTCCCGGGCGTGGCGATGGTCGTCTTCGTCATCGCGTTCAACCTTCTCGGCGACTCGGTGCGCGACGCGCTCGACCCCAGGACCAGGCGCTGAACCAAGGACTCCCCTCCGGTCCGGGCGACGGCGCCCGTCGGACTCATCGTTTCTCTCTTCGACCAGGGCAGGAAGCAATGTCCCTCTCCCGCAGGAACTTCATGATCGCCACGTCGGTCGCCGTCGGCGGCTCGATGGCACTCGCCGCGTGCAGCAGCGGAAACTCCGGAGGTGGCGGCACCGGGGGCGCCAAGGCCGGTGCGGACAAGTACACGGGCAAGTCGGTCACCGTCGGTACGGCGGCGGACTCGACGGGTCCCGCGCCCGAGATAGCCGGCGCCACCAAGGGCGGCACCCTGCGGCCGATCGGGATGGACGACTTCTCCCACCTCGACCCGCAGCGGATCTACTTCTCCTGGAACTCCCAGGTCGGCAACTTGTACATCCGGTGCCTCACCGGCTACAAGATCGCCCCGGACGGCACCATGAAGCTGGTGGGCGACCTCGCCACCGACGCGGGCACCATGTCCGACGCGGGCAAGACCTGGACCTTCACGCTGAAGGACGGGCTCAAGTGGGAGGACGGCAGCGAGCTGACCGTCGAGGACGTGCGGCACGGCATCGAGCGCGGCTTCGCGAGCTTCACCACCGAGGGCGCCACCTACCTCCAGAACGCGCTGACCGGCAGCACCGACTTCCGGTCCGTCTACAAGGGCCCGTACAGCGGCAAGCACCTGGACTCCGTGGTCACGGACACCGCGAAGAAGACCATCACCTTCCACCTGAAGCTGGCCCGCCCGGACCTCAACTTCACGCTGGCGATGCACTCGTACGGCGCGGTGCCGGTCAAGCTGGACACCAAGGACAAGTACGACAAGGACCCGGTGTCGGCGGGCCCGTACAAGATCAAGCAGCACTCCGTCGACAAGTCGATGACCCTCGTGCGCAACCCCCACTGGGACCCCGCGACGGACTCGATCCGCAACGCCTACCCGGACAGCTTCGCCTTCGAGTTCGGCCCGCAGGGCCTGGCCCAGACGGACCGGCTCATCGCCGACTCCGGCGACGACCAGTACGCGCTCCAGGCGTACGGCAACGTGCCCGCCGAGCGCATCCAGCAGGTCCTCACCGACGCGACGCTCAAGAAGCGCTCCATCGACGGGCTGCTGACCGGTCTGTACTACTACGCCATCAACATGAAGCGGATCCCCGACCTGAAGGTCCGCCAGGCGCTGATCCACGCGTGGCCGCTGGAGCAGATCCGTACGATCTACGGCGGCCCCTCCGCCGGTGACTACGCGACCACGATCCTGAGCCCCGACATCCTCGGCCGGGTGAAGTACGACGCCTACGGCAAGCTCACCAAGCCGCAGGGGGACCCGGAGAAGGCCAAGGCGCTCCTCAAGGAGGCCGGCAAGACCGGCCAGAAGATCGTCTACGCGTTCCCGCAGAGCGACACGTACGACAAGACCAAGGTCGTCATCGAGAACGCGCTCAAGAAGGCCGGCTTCGACCCGGTCATCAAGCCGCTGGACTCGACGAGCTACTACGACCAGATCCAGCAGATCGACAACCAGTTCGACGTCATGTGGTTCGGCTGGGCACCGGACTGGCCGACGGGCTACACGCTGATCCAGCCGCTCCTGGACGGCCGGACCATCGGCAACGGCGCGAACAACATCTCCCAGCTCAACGTCCCGGCGATCAACAAGGAGATCGACAAGGACGTCGTCATCCCGGACCCGGTGAAGGCCGGGGCCGCCTGGGCCGCGCTCGACAAGAAGATCATGACGGAGCAGGCGCCGCTCATCCCGGAGACGTACCAGCGCCGGTTCTACCTGTACGGCTCGAAGGTCGGCGGCTCCCTCTTCGACCCGCTGTTCTCCGCGTCCGTCCTCTACAAGCTGTACGCGAAGGCCTGACGCGATCCGGTGGGGCGCCGCTTTCGGCGCCCCGCCGGCCGGCCCCACCCACCGCCATCGGCGCCTGCCAGGGAAACCCATCGCCATGTTCCGCTTCCTCGTCCGCCGGACGTTCGGCGCACTCGTGATCCTGCTGATCATCAGCGCGATCACCTTCGTCCTCTTCTACGTCGCACCGCGCGACCCCGCACGCGTCGCCTGCGGCAAGGTCTGCACGCCCGAGACCCTGGCTCTGGTGCGCCGCAACCTGGGGATCGCCGATCCGCTGCCCGTGCAGTACTGGCACTGGCTGCAAGCCGTCTTCGTCGGCCGCGACTACCCGTCGTTCGGGCACTGCCCCGCGCCCTGCCTCGGGTACTCCTTCCACAACCGCGAGCCGGTCCTCGGCACGATCCTCGACCGCTTCCCGACGACGCTCTCGCTCTCCATCGGCAGCGCCGTGGTGTTCGTGATCGTCGGGGTCGGTACGGGCATGCTCGCCGCGGTGAAGCAGGGCAAGGCGCTGGACAAGGTGGCCTCCTCGGCCTCGCTGATCGGCTCCTCGCTCCAGATCTACATCGTCGGGGTGCTGGCGGTGTACTACCTGACCGACCAGTGGCACCTCCTCAGCCGCCCCCAGTACGTCCCCCTCACCGAGGACCCCTGGGGCTGGTTCCAGGGGCTGCTGCTGCCGTGGTTCGTGCTGGCGCTGATCTTCACCGCCAACTACACCCGCATGGCCCGCTCCCAGCTGGTCGAGTCGCTCAGCGAGGACTACGTCCGCACGGCGCGCGCCAAGGGCCTCTCCCGCCGGACCGTCTTCTTCCGGTTCGCCTGGCGGGGCGCCATGGGGCCGATCGTCACGATCTTCGGCCTCGACCTCGGCTATCTGCTCGGCGGCGCGATCATCACCGAGCAGACCTTCAGCCTGCACGGCATCGGCGCCCTCTCCATCAAGGCCGTCCAGGACAACGACCTGCCCCTCCTGCTCGGCGTCGTCCTGGTCGCCGCCACCGCCATCGTCGTCTTCAACATCATCGTCGACGCGGTGTACGCGCTCATCGACCCGCGCGTGCGCCTCGCCTAGGAGAGATCCCCATGACCACCCCCTCCCTCTCCGGCAGTTCCCTCTCCGGCCCCGGCCCCTTCCTCGCCGTACGGGACCTGCGTGTGCACTTCTCCACCGAGGACGGCACCGTCAAGGCCGTCGACGGCCTCTCCTTCGAGGTGGAGAAGGGCAGGACCCTCGGCATCGTCGGCGAGTCCGGCTCCGGCAAGTCCGTCACCAACCTGTCGATCCTCGGACTGCACGACCGGCGGCACACCACGATGGAGGGCGAGATCCTCCTGGAGGGGAAGGACCTGCTCACCGCGTCGGAGCGGGAGCTGGAGCGGCTGCGCGGCAACACGATGTCCATGATCTTCCAGGACGCCCTGGCCTCCCTGTCGCCGTACCACACGATCGGCAAACAGATCTCGGAGACGTACCGCAAGCACACCGGCGCCTCCAAGAAGGAGGCCCGCGCGCGGGCGGTCGAGATGCTGCGGCGGGTCGGCATCCCCCAGCCGGACGTACGGGTGGACGACTACCCGCACCAGTTCTCCGGCGGGATGCGGCAGCGCGCGATGATCGCCATGGCGCTGGTCTGCGACCCCGAGCTGCTGATCGCGGACGAGCCGACGACCGCGCTCGACGTGACCGTACAGGCGCAGATCATGGACCTGCTCAAGGATCTCCAGCAGGAGACCGGCACCGCGATCGTCTTCATCACCCACGACCTCGGCGTCATCGCCGACATCGCGGACGAGGTGCTGGTGATGTACGCGGGGCGCTGCGTGGAGCGCGGCACGAAGAAGGACGTGCTGAACGCCCCCCAACACCCGTACACCTGGGGGCTGCTGGGGTCCATGCCCAGCCTTGACGGACCGGTGGACGTGCCGCTCTCGCCCATCCCCGGCACCCCGCCGAGCCTGCTCAACCCGCCGTCCGGCTGCCGCTTCCACCCCCGGTGCGCCTTCGCCGAGCAGGTCGGCGGCGGGCGCTGCGCCACCGAGCAGCCGCCGCTCGGCCTGGTGGACGGGCGCGGGGCCGCCTGCCATCTGACCCCCGCCCAACGGGTCGAGTTCTCCGCCGACTTCGCCGGTTCCCGGCTCCACTGACGTACGACAGAAGGGACTTCACACCATGAACAGCACCGAACCCCTCCTGGACGTCGCGGGGCTCACCAAGCACTTCCCGATCAAGGGCGGTTTCCCGGTCCGGCGGACGGTCGGCGCCGTCCAGGCCGTCGACGGGCTCGACTTCACCGTCGCCGGGGGCGAAAGCCTGGGCCTGGTCGGCGAGTCGGGCTGCGGCAAGTCGACCACCGGCCGGCTGATCACCCGGCTGCTGGAGCCCACCGCAGGACGGATCACCTACCGGGGCCAGGACATCACCCACGCCTCGCGCCGGGAGATGGCCCCGCTGCGCTCCGAGATCCAGATGATCTTCCAGGACCCGTACGCCTCGCTGAACCCCCGGCAGACCGTCGGCAAGATCATCTCCGGCCCGATGGAGATCAACGACGTCAATCCGCGCGGCGGCCGGGAGCGGCGGGTGCGGGAGCTGCTGGAGACGGTCGGGCTCAACCCCGAGCACTACAACCGCTTCCCGCACGAGTTCTCGGGCGGCCAGCGCCAGCGGATCGGCGTCGCCAGGGCCCTGGCCCTGGAGCCCAAGCTGATCGTGGCCGACGAGCCGGTCTCCGCGCTGGACGTCTCCATCCAGGCGCAGGTGGTCAACCTGCTCCAGCAGCTCCAGCGCGACCTGGGCATCGCCTTCCTCTTCATCGCGCACGACCTGGCGATCGTGCGGCACTTCTCGCAGCGGGTCGCGGTCATGTACCTGGGCCGGATCGTGGAGGTCGCCGACCGCGACGACCTGTACGGCAACCCCCGCCACCCGTACACCCGGGCGCTGCTCTCCGCCGTGCCCGAGGCGACCGCCGACAACGTGCCGCGCCGCGAGCGGATCCTGCTCACCGGGGACGTGCCCTCACCGGTCCACCCGCCGTCCGGCTGCCGCTTCCGCACCCGCTGCTGGAAGGCCACCGAGCGGTGCGCGACCGAAACTCCTCCGCTGGTACGCGTGGAAGGCAGCCGGTCCGGCCACCTGACCGCGTGCCACTACCCGGAGGACCCACAGACGGTGCCGGCGGCTCGGGGCGTTGCCGCCGGCACCCCTCTCCCCCCAGACCCCCCGGCACGGTTCTGAACACCCCTTTCTCGAACCGCGCCGCCAGAACCGGTCCCGGCCCATTGACCCGAGCCCCATGAGACCGGTTCCCGGGGAAAAAGAGAGGCCCGCGACCCGCCCCCACGGGCGGTGCGCGGGCCTTTTCCCCGTCTCGTGTCCCGTCTCGTGTCCCGTCCCGCGCCCCGTCTCACACCGGGAGGACGACCTCCCAGGTGTTCACGGCGAAGTGCGGCCGCATCCCGTTCTTCTCGTACAGGCGCAGCGCCCCGGTCTCGTTCGCGGTGTCCACGCCGAGGCCGACGCTCTCCCTGCCGCGCGCCGCGAACGCGGCGAAGGCGTCCCGCAGCAGGAATCCGCCGATCCCCCGGCCCCTGGCCTCCTCGACGACCCCGACGTCGCGGATCCACCCCATCGCCTCCCGGTCGTTCCTGCCGAGCATCACGCCCGCGTCGCCCAGGCCCTCGACGGTGGCGATCCTGATCAGGGACCAGTCGAGCCGCCCGGCGTCCAGGTCGTGCGACCACTGTTCGTACGTACGCGGCTGGTGGTCGAAGTGCGCCGCGAAGGTCAGCTCGCACAGCTCGTGCGCCCGCCGGTGGTCGGCCTCGGCCGTGCACTCCCGCAGGGTCACCCCGGGCGGCGGCGAGGGCGGCGGCGTGGTCTGCGGCGACACGTCGCGGACCATCACCCGGTAGCGGCGCACGGGCCGCCAGCCGCGCTTCTCGATGAGTGAAGTGTCCAGCGTGGGCTCGGTGTTGAGGTGCAGATGGACGACCGCCCGCGCGGCGCCGTTGGCCCGTACCCGCTCGACCGTCCGTGCCTCCATCAGGTCCAGCATCCGCACCGCCACGTCCTGGTGGTCCGGCAGGACGTAGTGGTCCAGGTCGATCCGTTCGGCGCCGGAATCGCCCCACACCAGGCCGTACCCCACGAGGACACCGTCGGCGTACGCCAGCCAGGAGTCCTTCGCGAGGTCGATCTCGGGGTGCTTGAGGTCGGCCTCCATGGTGTGCAGATCGGTCTCGGGGCGCCCGATCTCGATGAGGTCGACGGCGTTGACGAGATCGGTGATCGCGGCGGCGTCGCCGGGGGTCGCCGGGCGCAGGGTGAGGGCCATGCGTCCAATCTCGGGGCCGTACGCCATGGGCGCAACGCAATTTCGCGGCGGCGGAAAGCACCGGCAATGCACCGGGCCCGCGTCCGCGGCATGCGCGGACACGGGCCCTGGACGTGACGTGGGACTACGCCGCGTGGACGACGTCCTTCTCCTCGGCGAAGTGGCACGCGGACTCGTGCGCGACCTCGCCGCCCGCCGCCACGAAGCGCTCGGGAACCGCCAGCAGCGGCACCTCGGTCGCGCAGCGGTCCTCCGCCTTCCAGCAGCGGGTACGGAACCGGCAGCCGGACGGCGGGTTGGCCGGCGACGGTACGTCCCCGGTGAGGATGATCCGCTCCCGGCCCTCACGCGCGGTCGGGTCGGGCACCGGGACCGCCGACAGCAGCGCCTGCGTGTACGGGTGTGTCGGGTGGTCGTAGATCTGGGTGTCCGTGCCGATCTCGGCCATCTTGCCGAGGTACATGACCCCGACCCGGTCCGAGATGTGCCGGACGATCGACAGGTCGTGCGCGATGAAGATGTACGACAGGTTGAACTCGTTCTGGAGCCGTTCCATCAGGTTGATCACCTGCGCCTGCACCGACACGTCCAGCGCCGAGACCGGCTCGTCGCAGATGATGATCTCGGGGTTGAGCGCGAGCCCGCGGGCGATGCCGATGCGCTGGCGCTGACCGCCCGAGAACTGGTGCGGATACCGGTTGATGTACTCCGGGTTCAGCCCCACGACGTCGAGCAGGTCCTGGACCTTCTGCCGCCGGTCGCCCTTGGGCGCCGTCTCGGGGTGGATCTCGAAGGGCTCCCCGATGATGTCGCCGACCGTCATGCGCGGGTTCAGGGAGGTGTACGGGTCCTGGAACACCATCTGGATGTTCCGGCGCACCGCCTTCAGCGCCCGGCCCGAAAGCCGGGTGATGTCCTGGCCCTTGAAGAAGACCTCGCCGGCCGTGGCCTTCTCCAGCGTCATCAGCAGCTTGGCGACGGTCGACTTGCCACAGCCGGACTCGCCCACGATGCCGAGGGTCTCGCCCTGGTAGAGGTCGAACGAGATGCCGTCGACGGCCTTCACGGCGCCGATGCTCCTCTTGAAGAGGATGCCCTGGGTCAGCGGGAAGTGCTTGACCAGGTTGCGCACCTGGAGGATCGGCTCCCCGCGCTCCACCGGCGCCTCGATCGCGGCGACGGCCGCGCTGTCCGTGGCGGCGTCGACTCTCTCGACGTCGGTCACGTTGGGCGTGGCGTCCACCGGCTCGCCCTGCTGGCCGAGGTCAGCCATGGATCGTCTCCTTCCAGAAGTGGCACGCGCTACCCCGCCCGGGCAGTTCGGTTCCGTCCTGCTCGGTCACCGCGTGCAGCGGCGGCAGGTCGGTGCGGCAGATGTCCTGCGCACGCGGGCAGCGGGGGTTGAAGGCACAACCGGACGGGACGTGCAGCAGGTTGGGCGGCAGGCCCTTGATCGCGTAGAGCTCCTGGCCCTTCTGGTCCAGCCGCGGGATCGAGTCCAGCAGTCCCCGGGTGTACGGGTGGGCGGGCCGCTTGTAGATCTCGTGGACCGGTGCGGTCTCCACGATCCGTCCCGCGTACATCACCGCGATCTTGTCCGCGACGTCGGCGACCACGCCGAGGTCGTGGGTGATCAGGATCAGGCCCATGTTGAACTCGCGCTGGAGCTCCGCGAGCAGGTCCATGACCTGGGCCTGGACGGTGACGTCGAGCGCGGTGGTCGGCTCGTCCGCGATGATCAGGTCGGGCTCCAGGGCGAGCGCCATCGCGATCATGATGCGCTGGCGCATCCCGCCGGAGAACTGGTGCGGGTAGTCGTTCACCCGGTCCTTCGCGGCGGGGATGTGCACCCGGTCCATCAGCGCGACTGCCCTGGCCTTGGCCTCCTTCTTGGAGAGGCCCAGGTGCACCCGGTACATCTCCCCGAGCTGATAGCCCACGGTCAGCACCGGGTTGAGGGAGGACAGCGCGTCCTGGAAGATCATCGCGATCTTCCGGCCGCGCAGCTGCCGCCGCTCCTCGTGGGACATGGTGAGCATGTCCTGGCCGCGGAAGAGGATCTCGCCCTTGGGTATGCGGCCCGGGGGCATGTCGAGGATGCCCATGATCGCCTGGGCGGTCACGGACTTGCCGGAGCCCGACTCGCCGAGGACGGCGAGCGTCTCGCCCGCGGCGACGCTGTAGTTGACGCCGTTGACGGCCCTGACGACTCCGCCACGGGTGGCGAACTCGACGTGGAGGTCACGGACTTCGAGCAGCGGGCCGCCGGAGGCGGCGTCGTCCTGTGCGGCGGAGGCCGCCGAGGTCTTGTCGATGATGGTCATGTACGCCTCCCTCAGCGCAGCTTCGGATCGAGGGCGTTGCGCACCGCATCGCCGAGCATGATGAACGCCAGCACGGTGATGCTGAGCATGATCGACGGGTAGATGAGGATGTGCTGAGCCACCCGGATCTGGTTGGCGCCGTCCGAGATGTCGATGCCCCACGAGACGGTCGGCGAGGAGAGCCCGAGTCCCAGGTAGGACAGCGTGGCCTCGGCCGAGATGTAGCCGCCGAGCGAGATGGTGGCGACCACGATCACCGGGGCGATGGCGTTCGGCAGGATGTGCTTGAACAGGATGCGGGTGGTGCCCGCGCCCAGCGCCTTGGCGGCCTGCACGTAGTCGGCCTGCTTGATGGTGATGACGGAACCGCGCATCACGCGCGCGATCTGGGTCCAGCCGAGGAAGGCCAGGGCCAGGACGACGACCCACACCTTGCGCTCCGTGAAGGAGTTCATCACGACCATCGCGCCGAGCAGGAACGGGACGCCGAAGAAGATGTCGGTGAGCCGGGACAGGACGGAGTCGACGATGCCGCCGAAGTACCCGGCGATCATGCCGACGATGCCGCCCAGCACGGTGACCAGCAGGGTCACCGAGATGCCGACGATCACGGAGGCGCGGGCCCCGTAGATGAGGCGGGCGTAGACGCTGCGGCCCTGCCCGTCGTATCCGAGCCACTCCGGGGAGAAGGCGTGTCCCAGCTGCGGCTTCTGGAGGAAGTGGTTCTTGAGGTCGCCCACGCCGGGGTTCGCGCTGGTGAACAGGCCGGGGAAGGCCGTGACAACCAGCAGCAGGAGGATCAGGACGGACGAGACCACGAAGTACGGGTTGCGGCGCAGGTCCTGCCAGGCGTCGCCCCACAGGGAGCGCGGCTTCTCGATCGCCGGTCCCGCCACCCCGGCCGCCGCGACGGCGGCCGGGGTCTCGGGTGCGGTGCTGTCGACCGCGGTCTTGGTCAGATCAGGCATAACGGATCCTCGGGTCCAGGACCGCGTAGAGCAGGTCGACGATCAGGCTGGTCGCGAGATAGACGAGGACGAGCACCGTCACCAGGCCCACCAGGGTGGTGCCCTCGCGGCGCTTGATGGACTCGAAGATCGTGCCGCCCACACCGTGGATGTTGAACAGGCCCTCGGTGATGATCGCGCCGCCCATCAGGGCGCCGATGTCCGTGCCCAGGAAGGTGACGACGGGGATCATCGAGTTGCGCATCAGGTGCACGCCGATCACCCGGCGCCGGGGCAGGCCCTTGGCCACCGCGGTCCGCATGTAGTCGGCGCGGAGGTTCTCGGCGATCGACGTACGGGTCAGCCGGGCCACGTACGCGAGGGAGAGCCCCGCCAACACGACGGCCGGCATGACCAGTTCACCCCAGTTGGCCTCTCCGGAGACGTTGGGGTCGGTCCAGCCGAGCTGGAACGCGAAGACCGTCTTGAAGATGAAGCCGAGCACGAACACCGGCACCGAGATCATCAGCAGCGTGAAGACCAGCACGGCCGAGTCGGCCAGGCGCCCTGCGCGCATGCCCGCGATGATGCCCAGTCCGATACCGAAGACCAGCTCGATGACAAACGCGAGCACCGCGAGGCGGATGGTGACCGGGAAGGCCTCGCCGAGGACGTCGGTCACCGGTCTCTGGCTGGCTATCTGGGTGCCGAAGTCACCTTGCAGCAGGCCGGTGAGGTAATGCCAGTACTGCACCAGGATCGGCTGGTCCAGGCCCAGGTCGTGCCTGATGCGCGCCACGGTCGCCGGATCGGCTCCCTTGTCTCCGAAGAGGGCGCGCACGGGGTCACCGGGCAGGGCATACACCATCAGAAATATCAGCAGGGTCGTCCCGATGAAGACCGGGATCATCTGGAGCAGTCGTCGTGCGACATAGCGCCCCATTATTCCTCCATGTCAGTCGCTGGGGCAGCCGACGGGCCCCCCTCCCGGAACTCGGAAGAAGGGCCCCCCGGCCGCCACCCGCACCCGGTGTCACTGAACCGAGTCAGGACCGGACGCGCGATGCGCGATGTTTGCTACTTCTTGACCTGGACGCTGGTGAGGATCGGGTCCCCGTCCTGCGCGTAGTCGACACCGGACACCTTGTCGGAGTAGCCGGCGTTGACCTTGTAGTACCAGAGCGGGATGGCCGGCATCTCGTTGACCATCTCCTTCTCGGCGTCCTGGTAGAGCTTGACGGACTCGTCGAGCGAGGGAGCCGCGTCCGCGCCCTTGATCAGGCCGTCGATCTTCGCCGAGGAGAAGCCGCTCGTGTTGCCGTCCGACTTGGTGCCGTACAGGTCACGGATGAAGTTGGCGTTCACCGGGTAGTCGAGCACCCAGCCACCGCGGTACATGGACTTGACCTCCTGCGCGTCACGCGCGTCGAGGTCGGCCTGGAAGTCGGCCTTGGAGTCACCGGTGCAGGCGACGCCCGTGGCCTGGGTGATGCTGCCGCAGACGGCCTCGACCCATTCCTTGTGTCCGCCGTCGGCGTTGAACTGGATGGAGATCTTGTTTCCGGGCACACCGCCGCCGGCCTTGATGAGCGCCTTGGCCGCGGCCGGGTCGTACTTGAAGACGTCGCCGCCGACGTTGTCCTGGTACCCGAGCACGCCCTTGGCGACAAAGCCGGTGGCGGGCTCACGGGTGCCCTGGAGCACCGTCTTGGTGATGGTGTCGCGGTCGATCGCCCTCGACAGGCCCTGGAGGACGCGGGGGTCGATGTCCTTCCACTGCTTGGTGTAGAAGGCCGGGACGATCGACTGGACGGCGGAGTACGCCTTGTCCACGGCGCGGTCGCCGAGGTCGTCACGGTAGACGGGGAGGTCCTTCGGCGCGATCTGCCGCAGGACGTCGACGTTGCCGGACTTGAGGTCCTCGTAGGCCGTTTCCAGGTTGGTGTAGTTCTTGAACGTCACACCACCGTTCTTGGCCTTGTCCGGACCGGTGTAGTCCGCGAAGGCCGTGACCTCGATGCTCTTCTTGTGGTCCCAGCTGACGAACTTGTAGGGACCGTTGCCGACCGGCTTCTCACCGGCGGCGGCCGGGTCGGCGTAGAAGGACTCGGGGAGCGGCGAGAAGACCTCGTAGCCCAGCTTGTAGATGAAGTACGGGATCGGCGTGCTGAGCTCGATCGTGAAGGTGGTGGGGTCGACCACCTTCAGGCCGGACATCTCGGTCTTCTTCGGGTCACCCTTCTCGGGGTGGACGTCCGCGAAGCCGGCGATGTCCGAGAACCAGAACGAGTTCGTCTGGTTGTTCTTGATGTTCGCGGCCCAGTTCCATGCCTTGACATAGGACTCGGCGGTGACCGGGGTCCCGTCGTGGAACTTCCAGTCCTTCTTCAGCTTGACCGTGTAGGTCTTGTTGTCCGTGGTGTCCACCGACTCGGCGTTCACCATGACGATCTTGCCCGCGGCGTCGTAGTCGACGAGCTGCTGGAAGAGCGCCCCGACCACGATGCTGCCGTTGGACTCCATGGTGTTGGCGGGCTGCAGCGGGTTCTGCGGCTCACCCACCTCGACGGAGAACTTGCCGTTCGGATCGAACGAGCCTGTGCTCGCCTTGTCACCGTTGTCGTCGCTGCCACTGTCACTGCCGCCACAGGCAGTTGCGGCCAGGGCGACGATTATCGCTCCCGCGACCCACTTGGCGCTCTTGGCACCACGCATGGGTTCCTCCTCATGAGTCCACTAGTCACAACAAGAAGGGCATTGTCTACGCGCGCTGACACCCCTGACAGCGAGCTGATCAAATGCCCCGAGTGTGCTCGTGAGTCGGCGCTCCCCACTGCGCGTGACCCATTGACCCGAGCTCAATGAGCCAACTATTAGGTACGGCCCGGCTGTAAACCACAGCTAAAGGGTCTCGTTTTGACAACATCAGCCTGGGCCGTCCGCCCGAAATCCGGACAAAATGATCATAGACAGACACCCCCGAAACGGACCGTTAACACATGTTCCGGTGAGCGGTGGCCGATATCCGGACAGCTGGCGAGGAAAACCCATTGACGAACGACCCGGCCCCCCGCGTTCTGGCGGGGGGCCGGGCCGTCGCCTGACAGGATGTCAGGCCTTGGTCGCGGCCCCGGGCGCGCCCCGGGCCGGACGGAGTGTCACCTCAGCTGTTCTTGGCGCGGGACGCCGTGCGCCCGCGCTGCTTCTGGTCCAGGACGACCTTGCGGATACGGACCGTCTCCGGGGTCACCTCGATGCACTCGTCGTCGCGGCAGAACTCCAGGGACTGCTCCAGCGAGAGCCTGCGCGGCGGCACCACGTTCTCCGTATTGTCGGCGGAGGCCGCGCGCATGTTGGTGAGCTTCTTCTCCTTGGTGATGTTCACGTCCATGTCGTCGGAGCGCGAGTTCTCACCGATGATCATGCCCTCGTAGACCTCCGTGCCGGCCTCGGTGAAGATGACACCGCGCTCCTGGAGGTTGATCATCGCGAAGGGGGTGACCGAACCCGCGCGGTCCGCGACGAGCGAGCCGTTGTTACGGGTGCGCAGGTCGCCGAACCACGGCTCGTGGCCCTCGAAGATCGAGTGGGCGATGCCCGTGCCACGCGTCTGGGTCAGGAATTCCGTACGGAACCCGATGAGACCGCGCGACGGGACGATCCACTCCATGCGGATCCACCCCGACCCGTGGTTCGTCATGGTCTCCATGCGGCCCTTGCGGGTCGCCATCAGCTGCGTGATGGGGCCCAGGTGCTCCTCGGGCGAGTCGATCGTCATGCGCTCGATCGGCTCGTACGTCTTGCCGTCGACCTGCTTCGTGACGACCTCGGGCTTGCCGACGGTCAGCTCGAAGCCCTCCCGGCGCATCGTCTCGACCAGGATGGCCAGCGCCAGCTCACCGCGGCCCTGCACCTCCCAGGCGTCGGGACGCTCGGTGTCCAGGACGCGCAGCGAGACGTTACCGATCAGCTCGCGGTCCAGGCGGTCCTTGACCTGGCGGGCGGTGACCTTGTGGCCCTTGCCGCCCTTGCCGACGAGCGGCGAGGTGTTCGTACCGATGGTCATGGAGATCGCCGGCTCGTCCACCGTGATCAGCGGCAGCGCGATCGGGTTCTCCGGGTCTGCCAGGGTCTCGCCGATCATGATGTCCGGGATACCGGCGATGGCGCAGATGTCCCCGGGGCGCGCCAGCTCGACGGGCTTGCGGGTCAGCGCCTCCGTCATCAGCAGCTCGGTGATCCGGACGTTGGACATCGTGCCGTCACGCTTGATCCATGCGACGGTCTGGCCCTTCTTCAGCTCGCCCTGCTCGACGCGGCAGAGCGCGATACGGCCGAGGAAGTTGTCCGCGTCCAGGTTGGTGACGTGCGCCTGGAGCGGGGCCACCTCGTCGTACTCGGGGGCGGGGACGTGCGACAGGATCGTGTTGAAGAACGGCTCCAGGTTCTCGCTGTCCGCCGGGACGGTGCCGTCCGCCGGCTTGGTCAGCGACGCGACGCCGTCACGGGCGCACGCGTAGACGATCGGGAACTCGATCTGCTCCTCGGTCGCGTCCAGGTCCAGGAACAGGTCGTACGTCTCGTCGACGACCTCGTCGATCCGGGAGTCGGGGCGGTCCGTCTTGTTGATGCAGAGGATGACGGGCATCTGCGCCTGGAGGGCCTTGCGCAGGACAAAACGCGTCTGCGGGAGCGGGCCCTCGGAGGCGTCGACGAGCAGGACGACCGCGTCCACCATCGACAGACCGCGCTCGACCTCGCCACCGAAGTCGGCGTGGCCCGGGGTGTCGATGATGTTGATCGTGATGGGGTCCCCGCCGGTCTTGGGGTGGTACTTCACGGCGGTGTTCTTGGCCAGGATCGTGATGCCCTTCTCACGCTCCAGGTCGTTCGAGTCCATCATCCGGTCATCGAGGTGCTCGGCGGCGTGCGCGGCGAACGCGCCGGCCTGCTTCAGCATGGCGTCGACCAGAGTGGTCTTGCCATGGTCGACGTGGGCGACGATGGCGACGTTACGGATGTCGTGGCGCGTGGGCATGCTGGCTGGCGCTTCTCTCGATCGTGGGATGCGGCGTTGTGTGCTCGTACGCCCGCCGGGCGGACAGGCCACGGCTCGTCCCATGGTACGGGGCCGGGGCGACAAGGGCTGCCCCGGCCGAGCGGAGCGGGGGCGCGGAGGCCCGGTGCGCGGGGCGGCGCGGGGGCCGTGCGAGGGCTGCGCGGAGGGTGCGCGCGGGGTGACGGGGTGCGGAGCCGCTCGGGTCGGAGGGCCGGGAACGAGCTTGCCCGCCGGGGAGGCCGGCGGGCAAGTGAATTGTGTCCGAACCTGAGCTTCCCGGCGGGGGCAAGCCGGTGCTGACCTGCTACTCCTCGCCCTCCGGCGACTTCTCGACAGCGGTCGGCAGGGTGGTCGGCACGGCGGTCGGAAGGGCCGTCGGTCCCGAGTTCCCGCCCTTCTTGAACCCGATGTCCTGGTAGCGCGGGGCGCTGAAGCCGAAGGCTCCCGCGTTGGCCAGACCGGGCTTGGTGGCGACAAGCTGCGGACGCTGATACAGAGGAATGGATCCGGCGGCGGCCCAGATCCGGGCGTCGGCCTTCTTCATGAGGTCGCGGGCCTCTCCCTCGTCCAGCTCGGAGGCGGCCTGGTCGAAGAGCTGGTCGATGTGGTCCGTACCGACGCGGGTGTAGTTCTGCTCCACCACGAGGGAGCCGTCACTGGCCGGCACCGGCTTGGCGAAGATCGGCCGGCCGTCGGTCGCCGGGTAGGCGGTGGCGGGCCAGGAGTAGAGGGCCAGGTCGTAGTCGCCGGCGGCGATGTGGTCCTTGAAGTAGCTGTTGTCGGCGACCTTGATCGTCTCCGTGCCGATGCCGACGCGGTCGAGCATGACCGAGATGCGGCGGCCGACGGCCCGCAGGGACTCCGAGCCCTCTCCGGACGGCAGGACGAAGCGGAGGGTGAGGGCCTTGCCGTCCTTGCCGAGCGGGCCGGCGTTGGGGGCGGGCGCCTGGGTGCCGCGCGGGGCGTACGCGCCGGTGACGCCGCCCGGCTTGGTGTCCTGGGCGGGCTTGTTGTCGCCGTCGGTGGAGGAGGAGGCCTCGTCGGAGGGGGTGCCGGTCTTGCTGCCAGTCTTGTCGGTCTTGTCGGCCTTCTCCGGCTTCTCCGACTCCTCTGCCCCCTCGGCTGTCCCCTCTGTCTTCTTTTCTGTCTCTTCTTCCGTCTTGTCGGCCGGGGCGCTCTTCTCGGCCTTCTCTTCCGGGTCCGCCTTCTTCTCGGCGTCCTTCCCGGTGGCCCCCGGGGCCGGGGACTTCTTGCCCTCGCCCTCACTGCCCGCCTTGGTGCCCTCGTCCGTCTCGCGGGCCCCGCCCAGCGTCCAGCCCGCGTCGGCCAGCAGCGCCTGCGCCTCGTGGGTGTCCTGGGTGCCGAGGGCGTCGCTGCTGTCCGCGTAGCCCGGCTGTCCCGCCACCGCCAGGTGGCTGCCGAGCGGCTTGGACGGCAGTCCGAGCGGCTTGAGCACGGCCTCGGCCAGCTGCTTCCGGTCGATCGCGCGGGCCACGGCCCGCCGTACCCGCTCGTCGGCGAGCGGTCCCGACTCACCGTTCAGCGCGAGCTGCGTGTAGGCGGGCTCCAGCGACTTCCGTACGACATAGCCGCGCAGGTTCCGCTGCTCGTGGGCGAAAGTCTCCGCCACCGCGGCCGTCCGCTCGCGCGCCGAGCGCGCCGCCTCGGCCTTCTCCTCGGGAGAGCCGTGCGCCATCGCGCGGGCCCGGAGCGAGGCGGCCGGGCTGCTCGCCGCCTCCGGGCCGCTCGCCGCCTCCGGGCCGTGGGCCAGCGGCTGGCCCCCCGTGCCGCCCTTGGCCCGGGCGGCGGCGGTGATACGTTCCGCCGCGCTCCTGTCGATCTCCGCGATGTCGAGCGTGCCGGCCGCCAGCGCGACGGCGCGCTTGCCGCGGGGCACCGCGCTCAGGACGATCGAGTCGAGCTTGGCGCGCTTCCCCCACCAGCGGGGGTTGCGGACGAGCGTGGCCTTCTTGGCCTTGCGGTCCACCGACTTGAGGTTGAACGGGCCCGCGCTCGTCTTCAGCGAGGACCTGGCCCCGTCGTTGAAGGCGGTCGGGGAGCCCATGACCTCTTTCGGGTAGAGGGGGGTGAAGAGGGACTTCCAGTCCGCGTACGGCCGGTCGAAGGTGACCCGGACGTCCAGGTCGTCCTTGCCGCGCTCGATCTTCTCGATCCGCTCGTACCCCGCGTTGCGGGCCGTCCAGTACGCGGTGTCCTTGCCGCGCAGCGCGTGCCACTGGGCGACGAAGTCCGGCGCCCCGATCTCGGTGCCGTCGCTCCAGACCGCCTGCTGGTTGAGCTTGTAGAGCACGACCTGCTTGGGCTCCCGGTCGACGATCTTCGCCGACTCCAGGTAGTCGCCGTTGCGCTGCGGGCGGCCGGTGCGGTCGAGCGTGAAGAGCGCGGGGAGGACGGCTCCGGCGATCCGGCTGGTGGCGGCGTCGGAGTCGGCCTGGAAGGTGTTGAGTGTCGTGGGCATGGCGTCGACCGCCCACCGCACCGTGCCGCCCTGCGCGATCGCGTCCCGGCCGGTGGCCCCGATGTCCACGGGGGCGGCCTGGGCCTGCCCGGCGGGCTTCTCCGCGGTGCACGCGGACAGGACGGTCAGGGCGAGCACGCCCGTGGTGAGGAGCGAAACGCCGCGGAGGGTTCGGGAGCATGTCCTCCCGCGTGGGGCGCCGACGTGGGACATGGCTTCTACCTCTTCGTCCGGTTTGTGGAATTTAGAGATGATCACACCTATTTGCCCACCCACTGAAAGGGACGGAGGCGCGGCCATGACGGCGACACGGCGTCCAGCATCCGAAACGCCACCCGTGCGGCCCAACGACACCCTTGCGAAAACGGCATGTGACGGGCGACACTCGAAATTGCATACTGTAGACAGTCGGGGCCACGACCCCGCTACCCCGCCTGCCACCCGAGACGTGGAAGTGAGGGCAACTCATGTCCCTGCACGAAGAATTGACCGCGGTCAAACGGTCCCTGGACGACCTGGTGCGGACGGTCGGACAGCTGGAACAGCGCATCGGAGAGACCCGCGCCGCCGAGGCACGCCCCCTCGCGCCGGCCCTGGTCCACGAACTGATCCCGATCCCCGACACCCCGTACAACCACGCCCTGTGGACCGACTCGGACGACGAGGGACTGGGCGTCCACAGCCGCCGGACCTAGCGGCGCCGGGGTACGGAAAGGGCCCGCGTCCTGACGGACACGGGCCCCTGCGCGCGTGGCATATCGGTGTACCGGCGTATCCGGCCGCGGCGACGGCTCAGCCGAGCAGCTTCAGTACGTCCTCGGTGGTGCCGGTCTCGCCGAGCGCCGGGAAGATCTTCTCGACGGAGTTCCGGTGGGCGTCCCCGTCCGTGTCCGTCACGGCGTCGGTGACGACCGTGACGTGGTAGCCGTGCTCGTGCGCGGCGCGGGCCGTGGACTCGACGCCCTTGGTGGTGACGATGCCCGTCACCACGACCTGCGTGACGCCCCGGCGGCGCAGCTGGAGGTCGAGGTCGGTGCCGTGGAAGGCGCCCCAGGTGTGCTTCGTGACGACGATGTCCCCGTCCGCCTGCCCCAGTTCCGGCACCAGGTCGGCCCAGTCGGCCCGCGGCGGGAGCCTGCGCGCCGGGCCCTCGGTGCGGCCGGCCGCCCCGCTGGTGACGCGGACGAGCACCACGGGCAGGCCCTTGGCCCGGAAGGCGTCGGCGAGTTCCGCCGAGCGCGCGACGATCTCGGCGGCGGGGTGGACGGTCGGCAGCCCGACGACGCCGTTCTGGAGGTCGACGACAACCAGGGCGGTGGTCGGGTCGAGCGTGGTGACGGTCATGAGGGTGCTCCTTGCTGTCCCGGCGCGGTGCGGGGCTCGTCGGCCATGCGTTCACCGTACGAGTTACACAGGCAGCCTGGCAAGTTTCCCTGTGCATCTTTATTCGTCCCCTACCCTGAACCCTCACGCGGCCGGTCGGCCGGGTCCGAGGGGGAGGGGACGGCTGTGCGCACACGCCTGCGCGGATTCGGACGGACACTGGCACGGGGCTGGCGCAGCCGCCGCGCGCGGTGGCCCGAACGGGTCGCCCTCGCGCTCGCGGTCCTGCTCCTCGTCCCCCTCGTCACCGCCGCCGTGGCGCTCAGGGTCAACTACACCGGCGACCTGGCGGACGGCACCAGGACCCGTGGCAAGGACGCCATCTGGCTGGGCCACGCCTGGGTGGACGGCCGGAAGACGGACGCGGACCTCGACGCCTTCGCCCGTCGGATACGCGGCACGGGCCTGCGCGACCTCTACGTCCACGCGGGACCCCTGGAACACGACGGCACCCTGCCCGCGGACCTGTACCCGCGCGCGGACTGGCTGATCAAGGGCGTGCACCGGCGCCTCCCCGGGGTCCGCGTACAGGCCTGGCTGGGCGACAAGCTCGCCACCGAGACCCCGGACGGCCTGCGCCTCGAACGCCCGGAGTCCCGTGCCGCCGTGGTGCGCTCGGCCGCGCGGATCCTGGACGCGGGCTTCGACGGGGTCCACTTCGACCTGGAGCCGCTGCACTCGGACGACCGCGCCTACCTGTCGCTGCTGGACGACCTGCGCGCGCTCACGACGGCACGGCACGTGCCGCTGTCGGTCGCCGCGCACCAGATCGACCCGCTGCCGGCCCTGCACTCCGTGGCGGGAGCCCTCACCAACCATCCCAAGTGGTGGTCCCAGGCCTTCTTCGCGCAGGTCGCCCGGCGGGTCGACCAGATCGCCGTCATGTCGTACGACACGGCGCTGCCGCTGGAGAGCCTGTACGGCGGTTACGTCGCCCAGCAGACGGCCCTGGCCCTGGAGGTCACCCCGGCCGGCACCGACCTGCTGATGGGCCTGCCCTTCTACCACACGGAGGAACTGGGCCACCACGCCCACGCGGAGACGGCCGCCGCCGCCCTCCGCGGGGTCCGGCTGGGACTCGGGCGGACCGACCGCGACCGCGCGCGTTTCGGCGTGGCGCTGTACGTCGACTTCGCGGCGACCGAGGGCGACTGGACGGCCTACCGGGACGGCTGGGGATGCGTCACGCCGTCGTGCTGATTCGATGCTGATCCCGGTCGTCCCGGCGGATCGGCGCCCGGTCGCGGGGCCCGCGTACCGGACATAGCCTCCTGACTATGTCTCCGCTGGTGCGCCGGACCCGGGTCGCGACGGCGCCGCTGATCACGGCGTGGTGGCTGGTCGTGCCCGGCGCGGGGGCCGCTCGCGCGGCGGGTTCCGGGCAGAGCCCCGCGGAGTCGGGGTGGGCGGGGAACCTGGTGCTGCCCCTCGGGGTGCTGGTGCTGGTCGTGGCGGTCGCGGCGTACGTCTTCACCAAGCGCAGGCACCGGGCCGCGCGGGCGGCCGAGGAGCGGCGGGGTGACCGGCGTCCGGAGCGGCAGGACCACCAGGACACCCCCGGCGGTCCCTGACCGCCGTGGCACCCTCCACCGGGTCCCCGTCCCGCCGTCAGAACATGCTCAGCAGCTGCTCCACCGTCGGCTCCGCCGTCGAGTCCCCGTCGGGCAGGGGCAGTTCGAACCAGACCGTCTTGCCGCGCGGTGTCCTGCGCGAGCCCCAGGCTGCGCTCAGCAGGCCCACCAGCTGGAGTCCCCGCCCGCCCTCGTCGGTGTCGCGGGCCCGCCGCCTGCGCGGCTGGACGAGGCCCGCGTCCCACACCTCGCAGACGAGCGTACGGTCGAGCAGCAGCCGGAGCCTGATCTCGCCCTCGCCGTACCGCAGGGCGTTGGTGACCAGCTCGCTGACCAGCAGCTCCACCGTGTCGACCAGAGGTTCCAGGTCCCAGGCGACCAGCTGCGCGCGGGCCAGCTCCCTGGCCCGCCCCACCGAGCGCGGCTCGCGCGGCAGCCGCCAGTCCCCCACGGCGTCGACCGGGAGCCCCTGGATCCGGGCCATCAGCAGGGCGATGTCGTCCTCGCCGTGCCGGGTGTCGAGCGTGTTCAGCACGTGGTCGCAGACGTCTTCCAGGGGCCGTACGGGATGGGACAGCGCCGCCCGGAACGCGGCCAGGCCCTCGTCCAGCGGCTGGTCCCGCGACTCGACCAGGCCGTCCGTGTAGAGCGAGAGCAGCGCGCCCTCCGCCAGCTCGACCTCCACCTGCTCGAAGGGCTCGCCGCCCACGCCCAGGGGCATGCCGGGCGGCACGTCGAGCATCAGCGGCTCCTCGCCGGGCTCCACGACGACCGGGGGCGGATGCCCGGCGTTGGCGAACGTGCAGCGCCGGGTGACCGGGTCGTAGACCGCGTACACACACGTGGCGAGGTAGACCTCGGAGAGGTCGGCGTCCCGCGACTTGTGCGCGACCCGGGAGGCCTGCTGGGCGCCGCTGGGCGTGCCGAGGCCGCGGGCGATCTCGTCCAAGGCCGACAGCACCTCGGCCGGTTCCAGGTCGAGGAGCGCCAACGTACGGACGGCGGTGCGCAGTTCGCCCATGGCGACGGCGGCCCGCAGTCCGCGTCCCATCACGTCGCCGACGACCAGGGCGGTGCGGTGACCGGGCAGTTCGATGACGTCGAACCAGTCGCCGCCGACCTCCGTGGCGGTGTTGCCCGGCAGGTAGCGGCAGGCGATGTCGAGTCCCGCGGCCTCGGGGTCGCCCGGCGGCAGCAGGCTGCGCTGGAGGATCAGCGCGCGCTCGTGCTCCCTGCGGTAGAGGCGGGCGTTGTCGATGCAGACGGCGGCGCGCGCGGCCAGCTCGACCGCGAGCGCGCGGTCGCGGTCGCCGAACGGCTCGCTGCCCTTCGTACGGGAGAACTGGGCGAGCCCCACGACGGCGTCGTGCGCGACCAGCGGGACGGCCAGCGTCGACTGGATGAGGCTGCCCGCGCTGCCGGGGATCGACTGCACCCGGCCGGTGCGCAGCGCGCTCGCGGCGAGCGAGGTGAACGGGAAGCGGTGGACCGCGCCGACCTCCGGGGGGACGTACCCGCCCTCCAGCAGGTCGCCGGGTCCGGTCAGCGGCGCGTCCGAGACGGCGCTGGCGAAGGCGACCCGGCGCAGCGAGGCGCTGCCGCCGCCCGACTCGGAGCGGGAGGAGCCGCCGCGTCCCGGCGGGGCCTCCTCGCCGGTGAGCAGGGACTGGTAGAGGTCCACGGCGGCCAGGTCGCAGAAGCCGGGGACGGCGACGTCGAGCAGTTCGCGGGCGGTGGTCTCCAGGTCCAGCGAGTTGCCGATCCGGGCGCTCGCGTCGTTGAGGAGGGCGAGGTTCCGGCGGGCGCTGGCGGCCTCGCGGGCGGCGATGTGACGGCGCGTGACATCCGTGCCGATCCCGGCCACCCCGATGGGGCGGCCCGCTCCGCTGTGGACGCGGTAGAGGTTGATCGACCAGTGCCTGCGGTCGTTGCCGCCGGGCTGGGTGCCCACGATCGGGAAGTCGTTGACCGCCTCGCCGGTCTCCAGGACCCGCTGGAGGGCGCCGGTCAGCCGCTCGGCCTCGGGGCGGGGCAGGTAGTCGTGGACCGTGCGGCCGCGGTGGTCCTCGATCGCGCCGCCGAAGACCCTCGCGAAGCGTTCGTTGGCGCGCTGCACCTTGAGGTCGGTGCCGAACAGCAGGAAGCCGAAAGGAGATTGGCCGAATATGGCCTGCGAAGAGGCGAGGTCGGTTTCGATCCTGCGCAACGCCCTGACGTCGACAACGACGCAGAGCGCGCCCCGCTCGCCGGTCTCCGTCTCGCTCGGCATCACATAGATCTCGGCCACACCGTGCGCTCCGCCCTCATGGGGCATACGGAAGGGGACGAGGCCGGTCCACTCCTTGCCGTCCAGGATCTCGGCGACCTGGCGGTGCCCGCGCGGACGCAGGTCGGCAGGCATGAACACCTCGACCGGGTCCTTGCCCCTGACCTGGTACGGAGCGATTCCGAACAGCTCAGTGGCCCGCGCGCTCCACTGGTCGACCAGGCCGTCGGGGCCGATCGAGAACGAAGCGATTCTGATGTAGTCATAGATCGAGCCGGGCGGACTGCTCTGCCATACGACGTCGCCCGTCGTCCCAGGTATCTCGCTCACGCGACCGTCCCCTCCAGCTCACGCACCGGACCGGCCATTCCCGCAGTATTCAGCACTACGGCCCCGGCAGGCACGGCGTTCACAATCACAGCACGGTCTCGTTCTTTTTGAGCCGAGTCCGACCCCGGTCGCACCGGGTCCGAACGGATCGGAACGAGTCCGACGTGATCGTTCCCGTGATCGTTGTCCCTTCACACTTCTAACCAGACAGAGGTAGCTCGAACCACACCGTCTTGCCCGTCTTGCCGCGGCGCGTGCCCCAGCGCCGGGACGAACAGGCCACGAGCCGCAGGCCACGGCCGCCTTCGTCGTCGGGGGCGGAGGCGCGGGGGGCCGGCGGGTCGGGAAGGGGGTCGGAGACCTCCACGAGCAGGGCGTGTGCGGGGGCGGTGACCACGTCCACCCGGGTGCTGTCCGTCCGCGCGTGGTCCGTCCACGTGTGGTCCGTCCGCGTACAGGAAGGGGCGTCCGGGGCGGGAGCGAGGTCGACGACGGCCAGCCTCACCCCGATGGGGCCGGCCGTGTACCGCAGTGAATTGGTCACCAGCTCGCTGACCAGCAGGACCGCCGCCTCGCAGACGGGTGCGCCGATCTCCCAGGCGCGGAGCGTGTCACGGACGCAATGGCGGGCGGTGCGCACGGCGCCGGGCTCGGCGGGAAAGGTCCACTCGGAGCGCGCGCCCTGTGTGTCGATCAAGCCGACCACTTCTTCCCAACCCGCCGATTCTTCCCACCCCGCCGACAGAACCACATCCCTTTTAGGGGGGTTAATCTGCCCATACCCGAAATAGGGGGCGAGCTATCTCCCCCCATCGGTCAGCTCTCTCCCCCGCCCTGTTCGCCGTGGGCGCGTGGTGGCACAAACGGCGTACCGGGTGTACGGATCCGGCGGGCGGCCCCGCATCCTCCGGCGTACCGCCCTCAGCGCGCCGGGCCCTCCGGGGCGGCGCGCAGCAGACGGACAGCCTCGGCGACGGCCGGCCGGTCCTGGTCGAGCCAGTCGACCGTATGGACCTCGTCCAGGCCGAGCCAGCGCACCTCGTCGTGGTCCTCCAGGGGGCGGGGCTCACCGGAGAGCAGCCGGGCCGTCCACACCTGGAGGACATGGCCCCGGCCCAGCGGCCACTGGCCGGGGATCCGCTCCACCGGCCGCGTCTCGACGCCCAGTTCCTCGCGCAGCTCCCGTACCAGCGCCTGTTCGGGCCCCTCCCCCGGCTCCACCTTGCCGCCGGGCAGCTCCCAGCGGCCGGCCAGTTCGGGCGGAGCGCTGCGGCGGGCGGCGAGCAGCCGCCCCCGGTCGTACAGGGCGCCCGCGACCACCACACGATCTTCCATGGGCGGGAGCGTAACGGGCCGACCACTCAGCGGGTCGTCTGCACGACACGCTCCACCCAGTAGAGGCGACCGGGTCCGCGGGCATCGAGGTTGTCGGCGGTCTTCTGCGCCTCGTCCTTCGTCGCGTATCTGCCGACCCGGTAGCGATTTCCGTTGCCGTCCTGCCGTATCACCAGCCAGGGGAGCGCGGCTCCGCTGTCGTTCATCGCGCCCCTCCCGCCGCCGGCCTGTATCTCTCTGAAGATTCCCGGGAAACCGCAGTACGCATATGCCCGAGCGTACGCCTGACCTTCACTCAGCGGATGCGTGTTTGCACAAAGAGGTACACGACCCGCGTGCGAACCGCTGCACGGAGAGGGGGACGCACGCCAGGCGTGCGCCCCCCCTACGCTCCCATCCCCTCCCCCTTGGCGTCAGGCAGGTTTCACGTCGCGTCGGACCGGCGCACCGTCGGCAGCGGCATCAGGACCGGCGCGGCGTCCGTCACCTTCTGGCAGGCGTCCCCGCACGTCGAGTCCAGGGAGCAGCACAGCGAGCAGATCGGCCCCGACTGGACCGGGCAGTCGGCGATGTCCGGGAGTTCGTACGCCGTCGCGCAGACCGCGCAGAGATGGGTGGCGGTGATGTCGGGGACGTCGGCGTCCGGGCCGTTGACCGGGTTCGGCCGGGCCAGGTAGTACCTGCCCTTCGTCAGCCAGGCGATCAACGGGCAGAGGATCAGGGCGAGTCCGGCCGCGATGAAGGTCGAGAAGGCCTCCGCGTACGTCCCGAACAGCCCGAAGAAGGCGAGGATCGAGACGGTGGAGGCGATCACCATCGCCCCGAACCCGGCCGGGTTGACCGCGTACAGGTAGGCGCGCTTGAACTCGATGTACGGCGGGCTCAGCCCGATCCGTTTGTTGATCACGAGGTCGGCGGCGACGGCGGTGATCCAGGCGATGCCCACGTTCGAGTAGAAGCCCAGCAGCTTGTTGAGGGCCGCGAACATGTTCATCTCCATCAGCGTCAGCGCGATGGCGAGGTTGAGGAAGATGTACCAGACCCGCCCCGGATGCTTGTGCGTGATGCGGGAGAAGAAGTTCGACCAGGACAGCGAACCGCTGTAGGCGTTGGTCACGTTGATCTTGATCTGGGAGACGATCACGAAGATCGCGGCGGCGGGCAGGGCGAAGGAGCCGAGCCACGGCTTGAGCGCCTCGATCTGCGGGGCGATGGGCTCCAGGGCGTGGGTCTTGCCGACCGCCTCCAGCGCGACGAAGGCGAGGAACGCGCCGCCGAGCTGCTTGGCCGCCCCGATGATGACCCAGCCGGGCCCGGCGGCGAGGACGGCCGCGTTCCATCGGCGCTTGTTCGCCTCGGTCTTGGCGGGCATGAAGCGCAGGTAGTCGGCCTGTTCGCCGATCTGGGCGATGAGCGAGAGCGCCACGCCCGTACCGAGGCCGAAGCCGATCCAGTCGAAGCCCGAGCCGGCCCCTTCCGTACCGCCGAAGGAGCTGAACGCGCCCCAGGAGCCGGGCGCGTGGAAGGCGAGCACGACAAAGGGCAGGACGAGGCCGATGAGCCAGATCGGCTGGGTCCACGCCTGGACCTTGGCCAGCGCGCCCATTCCCCGGAAGACGATGGGGATGACGATCAGCGTGGTGACCAAGTAGCCGATCTGGACCGGGAGTCCGATGGCCTGGTGCATGGCCTGCGCCATGATCGAGCCTTCGAGGGCGAAGAAGATGAAGGTGAAGGACGCGTAGATGAGCGAGGTCAGCGTCGAGCCGAAGTAGCCGAAGCCGGCGCCGCGGGTGATCAGGTCCATGTCCAGGCCGTAGGTGGCGCAGGCTCTCGCGATCGGGATGCCTGTGATGAAGATGATCGCCGCGGCCGTGAGGATGGAGGCGAACCCGCTGGTGAAGCCGTACGTGAACACGATCGAGGCGCCGATGGCGAAGTCCGCCAGATACGCGATCCCGCCGAGCGCGGTGCCCGCGACCATCGAGGGCGACCAGCGGCGGAACGAGTGCGGCGCGTAGCGGAGCGAGAAGTCCTCGCGGCTCTCGTCGGCGGCGAGCTTGGCGTAGCTGCGCGTCGGCCGGCCCTGGTCGGGTGGGCTGTCGGGGGTGGGGATCGCGGTGTCCGTCATCGCTGCCTTCCCGTTTGTCGGCGTGTACCGGGAGCGGTACGAACGGGAAGGTAGAAGCCGGACATGACGGGGCGCCCCAGCGCGTCGTTGCCCCGCCGTTACAGCAGGGCGCCAGGAGTTAACTCGCCGTCACGGCGGCCGGACGGTGCGCTCCGACTATCGGTCGTGCGACAGAAATGAACGCGGGTGGTGTCGTACGCATCAACTCGGTTCACTTCACCGAGAGGTGATACGCCACCCGGTACCGGTCCGCCGGCACCACCACGTCCGCCGTCTCCACCGCCCGTCCCGACGCGAAGTACGTACGCTCCAGGACCATCACCACGTGTCCGGGGACCCCGCCGAGCGACAGGAGCTCCTCCGCCAGCCCCGGCCGCGCGCCGACCTCCTCCAGCACGTTGTCCACGACGATGTCGATGGCCGCCATCCGCTCCACGACCCCGCAGCCGCCGAGCGGCCCCTCCTCGGGCAGCATCACCGGCGTACGCCCCGTGACCGCCAACGGCTCCCAGGAGGTGGAGAGCATCATCGGCTCGCCCCCGTCCCGGAACACGTACCGCGTGCGCATCACCCGGTCCTCCGGCTCGATGCCGAGGCGCGCGGCGATCCCGGGCCCCGCCACGTCCTGTTCGCTGCTCGACTGCCACGTCCCCCGCGTGCCGTCCGCCGCCTGTTCCTGGCGGAACGGGCTGGAGCCGCTCGGCGGCCGGTAGCCCGAGCGGGAGATGCGGCGCGGGACCGGGCGCTCGCGCACATACGTCCCCGACCCGGAGCGGCCCTCCACCAGTCCCTCGGCCATCAGCACCTTGCGCGCCTCCAGCGCGACCGTGTCGGAGACTCCGTACTCCTCGCGGATGCGGGCCTGCGAGGGCAGTCTGGTGCGGGGCGGCAGCGCGCCGTTGGCGATCTTCTTGCGGAGATCGCCGGCGACACGCAGATAGGCAGGCTGCTCACCAAAAGCCATTGACCACTCCCAACGGGTTGACAGACAGCAACAGCCTGGCAACCGTGGGTTGTCATCCGCAAGCATGGGCCAGGGTTTCACCCGAAGTGATGATTTGTACTTACGGAAGGCTTACGCCGCGAACGAATGATCCGGACGTACCGTCAGCTTCCAGGCCATCGCGTCAAATCCCCTCTTGACCTCAATGGTCCAGACCAATACCTTTCCTGCCCATGAGCCTCACGCTGAGCAGCGCTCGAAGCGCAGGAACTCCCCGGAACACCCGAAGAACCCTTGGCAGGCTGGCCGTTGCCGCCTGCTCCCTGTCCCTTCTCGCCACGCTCTCGCCCGCGGCCTCGGCGGTCACCACCTCCTCGGCCACGTCGGCGTCCTCGGCGAAGCACGACGGCGGCAGGAGCGGCCGCGAGTACAAGCGGGTCGGCTACTTCACCCAATGGGGCGTCTACGGACGCAACTTCCAGGTCAAGGATCTGGACACCAGCGGGCAGGCGGCCAAGCTGAGCCACATCAACTACGCCTTCGGCAACGTGAACGCCGAGGGCAAGTGCTTCACGGGCAACGTCGCCGGCGAGGCCGACGCGTGGGCCGACTACGCGCGCCCGCTCGACGCGGCCGGTTCGGTGGACGGCGTGGCCGACACCGCCGAGCAGCCCCTCGCGGGCAACTTCAACCAGCTGCGTGAACTGAAGGCCAAGCACCCCGGCCTCAAGGTGCTGATCTCCCTGGGCGGTTGGAGCTGGTCCACCCACTTCTCGGACGCGGCCCGCACGCCCGCCTCGCGCAAGGCGCTGGTCTCCTCCTGCATCGACCTGTACATCAAGGGCAACCTGCCCGTCGACGGCACACGCGGTGGCGCGGGCGCGGCGGCCGGCCTCTTCGACGGGGTCGACATCGACTGGGAGTGGCCCGGTTCCGAGGGCGACACGGACACCGTCTTCCGTCCCGAGGACAAGCGGAACTTCACCGCGCTGGTGCACGAGTTCCGCACGCAGCTCGACGCGTACGCGAAGAGCCAGGCGCCCCGCAGGACGAAGCCGAAGCACTACGACCTGTCGGCCTTCGTGCCCGCCGCCCCCGCCAAGATCGACGCGGGCTTCGACGTCCCCCGGATCATGCGGGACTTCGACTTCGTGAACCTCCAGGGGTACGACTTCCACGTCTCGGGCGAGAAGACGACGTCCCAGCAGTCGGCGCTGTACGCGGCGCGCGGTGACTTCAGCGTCGACCAGACCGTGCGCGACTGGGAGCGCCGCGGCGCCCCGGCCCGCAAGCTGGTCGTGGGCCTGCCCTTCTACGGACAGGGCTGGACCGGGGTGACGGGCGGCGGCGACGGCCTCGGCCAGCCGGCCGCGGCGCCGGCGCCCGGGGTGTGGGCGCCCGGCACGGAGGACTACAAGGTCCTCAAGGGGCTCGCGGCGGCGGGAACGTACAAGGTCCACCGTGACGTCAGGAACGGCAGCGCGTGGCTGTTCGACGGCACCACGCTGTGGACGTACGACGATCCGCAGGTGCTGCGCGCCAAGACCGCGTACATCCGTCACAAGGGGCTGGGCGGCGCCATGGTCTGGTCCATGGACGGCGACACGGCGGACGGCGAACTGACGACGGCGATCGACCGCGGGCTGTCGGGGCGCTGACCTGAAGGGGTTGCGCGGCTCGTGGGCCGCGCAACCCTCGGCGGGAATGTGCGGGTACGTGCCGTTGGCCTCGCCTCCCATGGGGACGACGGGGAGCGGTAGCGGTGAGCGGGAGCGCGCGGCGCGGCCGGCGACGGCGGCCGTACGCGCGGTCAACGGCCTCACCGAGCGCTGGGCGGCCGGGCACGACGGGAACGGGGACACGGTGTTCTCCGCCGCCGGTGTCCGGCCGCTGCTCGCGCTCCTCGCGGACGCGGCGGCGGGGCCGGCCCCACGCCGCCGAGGCTGTGGCTGTCCACCTGGCCGTTCGCGCTCGCTTCCGACCACGACCTGCGGGAGCGCGCCGGGCTCTTCGGCCTCAGGACGGCGACCGATGCCACGCGCGGGCACTTCCCGGACATCAGCGTCGGGCCGCTGGCGGTCCGTTCGGCCCGCCAGTCGTCGATGGCGGAGTTCGGCGCGCTGGGCTTCCGCGCGGCGAGTGTGACGGCGCTGGGTCTGTTCGCAGGGGGGATACCCCACCTCAGCCACCGCTCGGTCCGCGTCTCCGCCGACTTCGACCGCCCGTTCGGCTTCCTGGCGGTGCACCGCACCTCGCGGCTGGTGCTGACGGCCGGCTGGGTGGCGGAGCCGACGCTCTTCGATCTCGACGCGCCGGAGGGGTAGGGCCTGTCCGGCGGAGGCGCGCCCCGGGATTCAGCCGTTCACCCCGCGCGCCCCGGGCCTCCGCACCGGCCCTGCGTTCATACGGTCGTACGGTGAGCCTCTCGCGTACGCATCTCGCCGCCGCCCCGCTGATCGCGGCGGCCCTCGTCGCCGCCGTACCGCCGGTCTCGTACGCGGAGGCCGCGCGGCCCGCCCCGTACTCACCCGCCCACCCCGCCACGACCCCCTGCGGCGAGGAGCGGGACCCCGGCTGGTCGCCCGCCGCCACGCGCCTCCCCGATCCGGCCGACAGCCACCACGCGTACACCGGCAACGGCTATCTCGGCACACGCGTGCCGCCCCTCGGCGCCGGGTACGACGAGCGCGGCGGCGCGACGGGCTGGCCGCTGTTCACGCCCCGCTACGACGGCGCCTTCGTCGCCGGGCTGTACGCGCACGAGCCCGCCACCACCGCCGACCGCCAGGTCCTCGCCGCCCTGCCGTCGTGGACGACGCTGGACGTACGGATCGGCGGGGAGACCCTGGGCCCGGAGAGCCGCGTCTCCCGCTACCGCCAGAGTGTCCTGCTGCGCTGCGGAGTGGTCCGTACGGCGCTGCGCTGGACCACCGCCGACGGCCGCGTCACCGACCTGACGTACGAGATCCTCACCGACCGCTCCGACCCGCACGCGGGCGCCGTACGGCTGCGGCTGACCCCGCGCTGGAGCGGCGAGGCGCACCTCGCCGCCGGCCCGGACTGGCGCGGGGCGCGGCGCCTGACGCGGACGGGCGGGGAAGGCGGGGGCACCCGGACGGGCGGGGAAACCGGGAGCACGTCGACGGCCGGGGGCACAGAGACGTTCCACACGCTCGGCACGGAGACGTTCCGCACGCTCGGCACGGACACGGCGGGCGCCGTCGCGACGACGCTGCGACCGGACGTCCGTGGACCGATGCGCGTCGAGGCGGACCGTACGTACACGCTCGTGAAGTACGTCGGCGTCGACACGACCCTCACCGCCCCCGATCCCCGCGCCGCCGCCCGCGCCGCGTCCCGGCGGGCGGCCGCGCGCGGCTGGCAGGGGCTCTTCGCCGCCAACGCGGCCGCCTGGGCGCCTCTTTGGGACGCCGACATCTCGGTACCGGGGCATCCGGACCTCCAGGCGTGGCTGCGCGCGGCCCAGTACGGCCTGCTGACGAGCGCGCGGGAAGGCGGCGGCGACAGCATCGCGCCGACCGGGCTGAGCAGCGACAACTACGCGGGCCTCATCTTCTGGGACGCGGAGACCTGGATGTTCCCCGGCCTGCTCGTCACCCGTCCCGAACTGGCGCGTTCGGTGGTCGAGTACCGCCACCGCACGCACGCCGGGGCCGCCGCGAACGCCGAAAAGCTGGGCTTCAAGGGGCTGTTCCACTCCTGGACCAGCGGAGGGCGCGGCGAGCTGTGGACGGAGTGCCAGAGCTGGAACCCGCCGCACTGCGTGACGCAGAACCACCTCCAGGGGGACATCGCCCTCGCGGTATGGCAGTACTACGTGGCGACCGGCGACCTCGGTTGGCTGCGTGAACGCGGATGGCCGCTGCTGAAGGGGAGCGCGGAGTTCTGGGCGTCGCGGGTCACCGCCCACCCCGACGGCAGCTACTCGGTGAAGGAGGTGGCGGGCCCCGACGAGTACAGCAACGGCGTCACGGACGGCGTCTTCACCAACGCGGGCGCGGCGACCGCCCTGCGCAACGCCACACGCGCCGCCGCGCTGGTCGGGGAGGCCGCTCCCGCGCGCTGGGCGGAAATCGCGGCCCGCGTCCGTATCCCGTACGACGCGAAACGGAAGATCTACCTCCAGTACGCGGGCTACACCGGTTCGCGCGTCAAACAGGCGGACACGGTGCTGCTGACGTACCCCTTGGAATGGCGGATGCCGGCAGGCGCGGCCGCGGCAACCCTGAACTACTACGCCGAACGAACGGACCCGGACGGCCCGGCGATGACGGACTCGGTGCACGCGATCGACGCGGCGGCGATCGGGGAGCCGGGCTGCGCGGCGTACACGTACCTCCAGCGCGCGATCAGACCGTTCGTACGGGGCCCTTTCGCCCTCTTCTCGGAGGCCAGGGGCAGCAAGGCAGGCGCGGACGACCCCCTCTCCGGCTCCCCGGCCCAGGACTTCCTGACAGGAAAGGGCGGCTTCCTCCAGGTCTTCACGCACGGCCTGACGGGCCTGCGGCTGCGCGAGGACGGCGTACGACTCGACCCGACGCTGCCGCCCCACCTGGCGGCCGGGGTGGATGTACGGGGCCTGCGCTGGCGGGGCCGTACGTACGACGTCCTGATCGGCCCCCGAAAGACGACGGTACGACTGACATCGGGCCGGCCCTTCACCCTCCACACCCCAACGGGCCCAAGGCGCCTGACCTCGGCCCTCACCCTCCCCACCCGCCGCCCGGACCTCACCCCGACAACAAACGCGGCCCGCTGCCACCCGGCGACGGCGTCGTCGGAGGAGCCGGGCCTGTACGCGAACGCGGCGGTGGACGGCAGCGAGGCCACGTCCTGGGTCCCCACCGCAGCCGCCTCAATCCTGACGGTGGACCTCCTCCACCCGGCAGGGATCGCGACGGTCACCCCCCACTGGACAACGCCCACCCCGCCGTCCTACCAAGTGGAAACCTCCACGGACGCCGCACACTGGCAGCCCTTCCACCCGGGCGCCCGGACGCGACACATCCGCCTGAAGCTGACACAAACGCCGACATCGCAACCAACCACAACAGGCATCCGAGAACTGACCGTCACCCGCACCGCACATCCCTGAAGCCGGTGGGTGACTCACCGTACGAACGGCGTTGTGTGAAGGCCCAGTTCGGGAGTCGAACAGTCGACGGGCCGCCTCGATGGGTGTTAAATGATCGACTTGGCCATCGAGGAGTCAGGGGTGAGCCAGTCGCTGACGGGCCATGAGTTGACGGGCGAGCGACAGGGGAGCGTGTAGTCATGGCGGGAAACTACTCGGCCGACATCCAGGCGATCCTCGCCGGATCGAAGCACATCGCCACCGCCGTCTCGTACGGCGAGAGGATGGTGCCCAACTTCGAGCAGGGCAGCGAGGGGTACTCGGGCTGGTGGGGTGAGGAAGGCGGCGACGACCTCTTCGCCAATCAGGTCGGGGAGCAGGTCAGGGACGAGCAGGAACGGGTGATCACGACGGCCAACGCCATCACCGAGGGGTTCCTGGCCCTGGTCGACGCGGTGGCCGGGGAAGCCCAGAACGTGCGGAGGCCGCAGGAGTTGGCGGTGGACGACATCACCACGCACGGTGCGGAAAGCGAATCAAGGCGCTGAATGGCGATCATGTTCCCTCCCGCTCTGCGGGAGTTCATCGAGATCTGGGTGGGCGCCAACGTCGCCACCGGTAATGAGGACAGAGGCTACGACAGCCGCGATCCTTACAGCCGGCTGGCCGACGACATCGAGCGGCTCTCGGATGCGATGAAGTCCGCTGTCGCCACGGCGGGGGACTCGCTTCCGCCCAGGATCGCCTCGGAGTTCGTCGCCGCGGTGAAGACCTTCGTGGACGACGGGGGCCGGAACCACCTCCAGGACTTCTCGACGGAGGTCCGGGCGACCGGCCGCCGTCAGGTGGACCGCTCGATCCAGCTCTCGGAGAGCAAGTACCAGATCCTCCTCGAATTCATCTTCATGAATCTCGAACTCGCCCTGATCGCCGCGCTCGCCGTGTTCACCGGCGGCACCTCGGTGACCCAGGTGGCCGTGGTCAAGGCCCGCAGCGCGCTCGCCATCCTGCTGATCCTCCAGAGGCTGGGACGGGCCGTCCCCACGCCGCTGTCGGCGCTGTTCGAGGCGATCCAGGAAGCGTTCATCACCTTCGCCGCGCAGGTGATGTCCATGACCCTTCCGGACGTGCCGGACCGGCGGCGCAAGGGCTTCGACTGGGGGGACATCGGGCAGTCGGCGGTTCTCGGCGCGCTGGCGGGGGCGTTCGGCGGCTTCTTCTCCCAGGCGACCGCGCCGTTCTTCAAGGACTTCTTCAAGAAGAACCCGGGGTGGAAGGAGGTCTACGAACTTCCTCACACCTTCATCAACGAAGGCCAGGCCGAGACCTTCGCGACAACGTTCACCAACCTCTTCTTCCTGGGGACATTCGCCGTCAATCCCGCGACGTTCGTGAGCGCCGGACTCAGCGGGGCGTTGTACGAGGGCGCTTCCGATGTCGCGGGGTACGGCGGGAAGTGGGTCAACAAGACGTTCTTCCCGGAGCTCAACTGGGGCCGGGGTGACGTGAATTACCAGGCCGACGGGGGTGGGGGCGGGCGCGGGACCGACAACGGCCCGCCGGCCGGCCACCAGGTCGAGCCCCTGCCCCGCCCCTACACGGTTTCCACGTACGAGAACCCCGGGATCTGGGACGCTCCCGATCCCGCCGGGACGGCGAACGGACCCGGGGCGGTTCCCTACGCGGCGCCGTATCGGTCCGACCTGGACGACGACACCGCGTCGTTCGTCAGCGACTTCTCGTCCAGTTCAAGTTCGAGTTCCAGTTCGACCTCCGGCTTCGATTCCGGTGCCGATTTCGATTCCGAGGTGGACTTCGGCCCCTACAGCTCCTACAGCGACACCTCGTCCCTGACGGACTACACATCCGACTTCACCGCCCACCCGGCGCAGGGGTTGGTGTCCACCACGGGCCCGGGGGCGGCGACCGGGCCCGGCGTGGGTGGCGCGGTCAAGTACTCCTTGCCTGACAACGCCGCCGCCGACGACGTGTGGGGGGATTCCAGCAGCGAGTCCATTGCCGCCGTGCTCAACCCGCCGGACGGTTCGAGGGACTTCGGGAACAATCCGTACGCCGACGTGTTGTCGAACTTCCCCTCCGCCTTCCCCTCCACCGCGGGCTCATCTGCCCCCTCGGCCGCGGAGTTCGTGAGTGAGCGGACAGCGGACGGCGAGCTGGATCTCCCCGCACAGGCCAAGGGCCAGCAGGCCGGCGACGGCACCACGCCTGCCCCGCGGACCGGATCGAGCCCCGGTACGGAGGAGCAGGCCGCATCGGACCTCGCTGCCGAGGTGGACGCCTCGGCCGACGCCGCGGTGGCCCCGCCGGTTCACGCCGCGCCGGCCGACCTCGCCTCCGCACCGCACCGCCCCATGGCCGGGGCGCAACAGCCGGGGGCCGGCCCGGGTGCCACAACCACCCAGGTTGGTACGGCCCCTGAGGAGACGTCAGACCTCTCCCAGGAATCGGAGGAGGCGGCCCCTACGACGTCGGCCGACGCCGGCACCACCACGGACATACCCGGCGGCTCCAGTACGGACGGCGGCTCCAGTACGGTCGACGCGCAGGCCACAGCGCCGCAGGGCCGGGAAGAAACACCGCCGCCGTACCGGGCCGTGCCGACCGAGTCCGAGGCACCCCCGACCGTACCGGCCCTGTCCACGGCGTCGGCCGACGAGACCGTGACGGGGTCGGGAGAGGCCGCCGGGGCACTCGGGGCGTCGTCCGTTCAACCGCTTTCCGACGAAGCGAAGTTGGACGTCGGCCGTGGGTTCAGCGCCCTCATGCGGGAGATCGGCCACCCCGTGGTCCTCGCGGGCGAGGCCCAGGGCAGGGTGCAGTTCGAGAACCCGCGCCCCCTCGCCATCCTTGAGTTCCAACTCCCCTCGGAGGCCGGCCAGTTCGCCGACGACATCAATCGGGCCATCGCCCGGGCAGTGCCCGGGGTGTCGCCGGACGCCCTGCGCGTGGGACCGGACGGGCGGTCGCTGACGGGTCTGGTCCAGGGTACGGAGATCAGCGTCGGCACCGCCCCGCACGCCTTCGCCGACACCACGGAGGCCGGCGGCTTCACCGTCCCCGCCGTCACCGACTCGCTGGCGGACACCGCGTACGCGCTGGCCCTGGCCACCGACGAGCAACAACGTGCGAGGGACCTGTTCGATCTGCTGTGGGGGCTGTCGCACGCCCCGACAGACAACCCGCTCCCCGCCGCCCGGCTGGAGGCCCGGCACGGGGACGCCTACCGTGCCGCACGCCCCTCCGGGGCCTCCCCCACGCTGACCGCCCGGCTCAGCGAGTTGCTCGGCGGGGTCGCGCGGAACGCCGACACCCTGTCGGCCTACGAGGCGACCTGGTCGGCCCTCGGCGCCGTACCGAACGACCTGACGCTGCTCAACGACCAACTCACCGCCCTCGCCGACGCCTTGCGCGCCTCCGAGGCGACGGCCTCCGGCCCGGTGGCCTCCGAAGCGACGGTCCCCGACGAGTCTGTCGTACGGGAGGCCGAAGCGGAGCTGGCCCGTGCCGAACAGGCTGTCCGGGACGCGGAGGCGCTGCCGACCGCCGAGCAGGTGCGACAGGCACGGCTGGCGTGGAGGCAGGCGCTCGCCGAGGCACGGAGCGTCGAGCGGACGGCCACGGAGCGCGGTCCCCAGCCGGGCCTGGAGGACACTGCGGACGCTCAGGAACGTGCCGCCACCGCCCATGAGCGGTGGCTCGACCTCCAGCGGCGGTACGAGGGCGGCGCGACGGCCCTGAGCGACGCGCGGGCCGCGCTTTCTGTTGCTCGTACGGCGCTGGACTCCGTACGGGCGGCTCAGCAGCAGGGCCGACCGGAGACCGACCCTGCCGTCGCCGAGGAGCGGCGCAGGGCCAGGGTGGTGTCGAGCCGGGCACGCTTCCTCGACGACAACGCGGGCCTGCCGAGCGACGGTCTGCGACCGACCCCGGTCATTCCGACCACCCCGGTCAGCCCGGCCACCCTCGTCAGCCCGGCCATTCCGGCCACCCCGGTCCGCCCCGCCAACCAGGAAGAGACGGACGCACTCCTCCTCTTCGCACCGCCCGCCGCCCCGCCCGCCGCCTCTTCCACCGGCCCCGCTCCCACCCCCTCCCTCACTCCCCCGACCCCATCGGGTGCCTTCGCCGGTGCGTCCGATCCGTTGCTGTCGGCGCAGACCTTGATGGCGGGTCCGTCGGCCGCGCGGCAGGGGCGCAACTGGACAGGCAAGCCCGTCGGCCGGGTCCGGCCCGACCGGCTACGGGTCATCGAGACGCGACCGGGCGTGCTGGCGAAGATCGTGTCCGAAGAGGACGCGCCCTGGCCCGACTCGGCCTATGTCGTCGCGGCGGACGGTGACCCCGGCGGGATGCGTGTGTCCGACGGCCGCGTACTGGACACGGAGACGCTGGCCGAAGTACTGCTCGCCGATCCCGAGTTGGCCCATCTGCCGAAGAACGTACCGCTGCTCCTGGCCGTGCCCTTCGCCCAGCGCTCCCTCGATCTCCAGCTGCTGGCAAACCGGCTCGGCCGGCCGGTCGTCGGTCCCAGCGGTGACGGACGTCTGGTCCGTGACGGGTCGAGGAACGAACACCTCCCCGTCCTGGTCGACCGCGCCGCCGACAAGCCGGTCGGCGTCTGGGCTCCCTTCGATCCCCTGCCCACGACGCCGCCCGTCGTGGACCGCCAGTGGACGGCACTGGACGGGACCACGTTCCGGGACAGCGACGTGGACACCCGCCCCCTGGTCTCCGCCGGCCACAAACAGCGGTTCGGCCAGATCTCGGTGCGGGGCGGACACCTGAGGGAGTTCGAGCAGCGGTTCAAGACGTACCTCGACATGCGGCGCCTCGTGCACAAGATCCCGGCCGGCGCCGACCACCAGGACGGCGAGATCGAGGAGTTGACCCCCGATCCGGCGGTCTACGTCTACGCCGCCCACGGGAGTCCGGGCCGGATGACGCTCGCCCTCCGCGACGGCAGGACCGTGTGGCTGGGCAAGCAGGACGCCTCGCGCTACGTCGCCGGGCTGCCCGAGGTACGCCACCTGCCCCCGGGCCACCGGCTGCACCTGGAGATCTGCTGGAGCGCGTCGGACGGCGACCCGCGGCGACAGCAGCCCCATCACGGTCCGGCGCCCCACGTCGACGACCCCTGGGGCGACGTTCCGTTCGGTCAGTACGCCGCCAACGAGAGCAGGCTGGAGACCACTTCGGCGACGAGACAGACCGGCATGACGAGCAAGGACCGCGTGCTCATCGCCGGGGGCGACGGGGAAAGAGGCCGTCGCGTCACGTTCCCGCCCGAGCCGCTCGACCACGAGCTGGACCAGCCGGCGCGTGACGCCGGTCTGCACACGGGCCCGGGTCCCGTGCCGGCGGAGACACGCGCCACCGCGCTGCGGCTGATACGGGGACTCCGCAGCCTCTTCGGCAACAGCGTCGAGCAGGACCGCGGCGTGCCGGGCGGACGGTACGAACGGCTGCTCAGCGGCATCGGCGCCCTGGAAACGATGCGCGCGAACGACCCCGCGCTCAGCGGCGTCACCCCCCTGCGCGAGGACATGGTCACCTTCTACGCCCAGCAGCACGGCGGGGCAGTGGCGGACACCGCCGCCTTCGAAACCCTCCTGGACTTCGCCCGCGACCGCGTCCTCGCGAACCCCGACGCACAGCTCAGCACCGAGATACCAGCACCCGCCCTGAACGTCACCCTCAACGAACTCGGCACGTCCGGTGAGTTCCTGCTGCGTACCGTCCAGTCACTCCCCACGGCGGCGGCGGCGACGCCCGGACAAGTGGCCTCCACCCTCTGGGCGATGGTCCGGGCCGGGAAGACGCTCTTCAACGAGATCCCCCCGGCCGACCGGGAAGCACACGGCCGCGGCGTCCTCCACCTGACCGACACGGACCCGTGGGACCTTGCGAAGCAGAAATCGCTCTGGGCCCTGACCGCCAAGGCCCTCACCGAGGGTCTGGACGTCACCGACCCCAGTCTGCTGGCCGCCTACCACTTGCAGCAGACCGGTGCGTTCGGCCCGGCCGCGCTGCTGTGGCAAGGACAGAACATCCAAGGCGTCTACTGGAGCGACACCCCCGCGCCCGCGGGGATCAACTGGCGCACCGTGCGCCACATGACAAACGGGACCGGCGGGACCGGCGGAACCACCACCCAACAGGTCGTGCCGGAATGGGCAGGACCGGGCATGCCCGACCCCCTCCTGAACCTGGTCGACGTCGACCAGGCCGGGACCATCGTCCTGCACCTGCCCGGCCGCCCTCCCCTCCCGGTGTCCGACAACGAGTTCCTGGCACTGCTGGACCTGGACCCGGCCCTCCGTACCACCCCGTTGGCCACTCCCGTCCTCTTCCTGACCTCCGGCCCCGGGGCCCTGAGGCCGGAACTGGTCCAGCGATTCGCCGAGCGCACCGGCCGCCCCGCCTTCAGCTACAGCGCACCGCTCACCCTGACCGCCACCGACCCGTCGGCCCCGCTCACCATCGTCGCCCCCCTCGACCCGGCCACCCGGACCCCCGGCCGGTGGACCAAGGCCACCCGCCGGCCGGCCAACCCGTCCGGGGCGTCCACCACCCCTTCGGGCTCCATCAGCATCCTGGGCCCCACCGATCCGCCCCATCCGTCCGATCCGCCCGATCCGCTGCTGGCCGCCGAGACCCTGATGCCGGGTCCGTCGGGCGCGCGACAGGGCCGTAACTGGACGGGCAAGCCGGTGAGCCGCGTGCGGCCCGGCCAGGTGCGGCTGTACGAGGTCCGTCCCGGCCGGACACCGCTGATCGTGTCCGAGGAGGACGCGCCCTGGCCCGACTCCGCGTACGTCGTCGCGGGCCAGGGCGAGAACGGGGGTGTACGGGTCCCCGACGGCCGGGTGCTGGACGCGGAGGCACTCGCCGAGGTGCTGGCCGCCGACCCCGAGCTGTCCTCGCTGCCGGAGGATGTGCCCGTCGTGCTGGCCGTCCCGGACCTGGGCCGCGTGTATCTGGACGGGGTGGCCCGCCGGCTCGGCCGGAAGGTGTGGGCGCCCAGTGGTGAGGGACGGCTGATCCCCGACGGCACGGGTGACGGGCATGTTCTGGGTCTGGTCGACCGGGACGCGGATCGGCCGTACGGCGCCTGGGTGCCGTTCGATCCGACGCCCAAGCCGGCGGCGCCGTACGAGGACCGTGAGTGGACGGCACTGGACGGCACGAAGTTCCGTGACAGTGACGTGTATACGCGGCCGCTGGTCTCGAAGGACCATGAGCGGTACGGCGTGATCTCGATCCCGGACCGCGACGCGCTGCGGCGGCGGGAGCAGCGGTTCAAGACGTTCCGGGAGATGCGGCGACTCGTCCATCTGGTGCCGGCCGGTGGCGACCGGCACCACGGGGAGTCCGAGGAGGTGACTCCCGATCCCGCGATCTACGTGTTCGCCGGTCATGGGAAGCCCGGTCTGCTCGCGCTCACGCTCCGCGACGGCCGGATCGTACGGCTGGGCAAGCTGGACGGCGCGCGTTACGTCGCCGGGCTGCGCGAGGTGCGTGAGCTGCCGCCGGGGCACCGGCTGCACGCGGAGGTGTGCTGGGGTGCCTCGGACGGCGACCCGCGGCGGCCTCCCCTGGACACCGCTCCCGCGCCCCATGTCGATGATCCGCTGGAGGACATTCCGTTCGGTCATGTCCTGGCGAACGAGAGCCACAGGGAGACGTCGGCGGCCACCCGGTCGACCGGCCTGAACGACGACGCCCGGGTGGTGCTGGACGGCGCCGGCGGCGAGCGGGGACGCCGGGTCACCTTCCGTTTCGACCCGTCGGATCCCCAGTTGGACCAGCTGGCCCGCGACATGGATCTGCACCAGGGGCCGGGTGCGGTGCCGCCGGAGACCCGCGCGACCACGCTGCGGCTGGTACGGGCCCTGCGGACCACGTTGGGCAACAGGTTCGAGGACAACCCGTTCCGGTACCGGCAGGCGCTCAAGGGCATCGGCGCGCTGGAGAGGATGCGCGCGAACGACCCGGAGCTGAGGAACCGCACCCCGATCCGTCTGGACATGCTCGATTTCCTCACCCAGGAGTACACCGGGAAGCCCCCGGACGCGGCCGGCCATCTGGCGCTGCTCACCTTCGCCCGCCAGCAGATCGCGGCGGATCCGCGTACCGAGCTGAGCAGGGCGATCGATTCCCGTGCCCTGCGCCTGGCCCTCAGCCAGTTCTCCACCAGCGGTGAAGCGGTGGTGCGTGCCGTGAAGGCCCTGCCGGGCCCCGCGCCGGTACGCCCCCGAGACGTCGCGTCCGCCCTGTGGGCGACAACCCGTGCCGCGCAGCGGATCGGGCAGGTGCCGGCGCCGGACCGGGAGGCGTTCGGCCGCACCGTGCTGCATCTGCCCGGCGCCGAGACCTGGGACCGGGCGAAGCAGCAGACGCTGTGGGAGCTGACGGCGAAGGCCATCGCCGAGGGTACGGACGTCACCGACCCGGACCTGCTGGCCGCCTACCACGTGCGGGAGACCGGTGCGTTCGGCCCGGCCGCGCTGCTGTGGCAGGGGCAGAACGTCCAGGGCGTCAACTGGAGCGGCACCCCCGCCCCGGCGGGGGTCGACTGGGGCAGCGTGCGCCGGATGACGCTGGGGCCGGGCGGGACCACCGTTCAGCAGATCGTGCCGGACTGGGCCGGGCCGGGGAGGCCCGACCCCCTCCTGAACCTGATCCATGTGGACCAGGCCGGGACCATCGTGCTGCACCTGCCCGGCCGCCCCCCGCTCCCGGTGACCGACGACGAGTTCCTGGCACTGCTGGACCTGGACCCGGCCCTGCGTACCACCCCGTTGGCCACTCCCGTCCTCTTCCTGACCTCCGGTCCCGGGGCCCTGAGGCCGGAGCTGGTACGGCGGTTCGCCGAGCGCACCGGCCGTCCCGCCTTCAGCTACAGCGCGCCGCTGATGCTGACCGCCACCGATCCGTCGGCCCCGCTCAACCTCCTCGCCCTCCTGGACCCGGCCACGAAGACCCCCGGCCGGTGGACCGAGGCCTCCCGGCGACCGCCCTCGTCCACGCCACCCGCGGCCTCGTCCGAGGCCGACATCTTCGCCCCCACCGGAGAACCCACAGAATCCACGGAACCCACCGACCCTGCCGCCCCGCGGCCGGTCGACCCGTTGCTGTCGGAGCGGACCCGGATGGCGGGCCCGTCGGGTCCGGGGCAGGGGCGGAACTGGACGGGCAAGCCCGTCAGCCGGGTGCGGCCGGATCGGGTACGGGTCATCGAGACGCGGCCGGGTGTGCTGGCGAAGATCGTGTCCGAGGAGGACGCGCCGTGGCCGGACTCCGCGTACGTCGTCGCGGCGGACGGTGACTCCGACGGGGTACGGATTCCCGACGGCCGGGTGCTGGACACGGAAGCGCTGACCGAGGTGCTGCTCGCCGACCCCGAGTTGGCCCGGCTGCCGAAGAACGTACCGCTGCTGCTGGCCGTACCCTTCGCCCAGCGGTCGCTTGATCTCCAGCTGCTGGCGACCCGGCTGGACCGGCGGGTGATCGGTCCCAGCGGTGAAGGGCGGCTGGTCCGTGACGGATCGGGGAACGAACACGTTCCCGTGCTGGTCGACCGCGACGCGAAGAAGGCGTTCGGTCTCTGGGTGCCGTTCGATCCCCTGGCCACGACGCCGTCGTTCGAGGACCGGGCGTGGACGTCGCTGGAAGGGATCACCTTCCGGGACAGCGACGTGGACACCCGCCCCCTGGTCTCCGAGGACCACGAGCGGTTCGGCCAGATCTCGATGCGGGACGGCGAGAGCCTGCGGAGGTCGGAGCAGCGGTTCAAGTCGTACCTCGACATACGGCGGATCCTGCACAAGGTCCCCGCCGGGGCCGGCCTTCAGGACGGCGAGACCGAGGAGATCACCCCCGATCCGGCGGTCTACATCTTCGCCGCGCACGCGAAACCCGGCCGCATGGCGCTCGCCCTGCGCGACGGCCGTACCGTGCGGCTGGCCAAGCAGGACGCCTCGCGTTACCTCGCCGGGCTGCCCGAGATACGCCGGCTGCCCCCGGGCCACCGGCTGGGCCTGGAGATCTGCTGGAGCGGAGCGGACGGCGACCCGCGTCACAACCATCCCTCGACCCTGCCGGTGCCCCACGTCGACGACCCCTGGGGCGACGTTCCGTTCGGTCAGTACGCCGCCAACGAGAGCAGGCTGGCGACCGACGCGGTCACCACGCAGACCGGTATGGACGGCGCCCGGCGCCTGATCGTCGCCCCGGCCGACGGGGAGAAGGGCCGCCGCGTCAGGTTCCCGCCCGAGCCGCTCGAACACGAGCTGGACCGGCTGGCGCGCGACGCCGGTCTGCACCCGGGCCCGGGTCCCGTACCGGCCGAGACGCGCGCCACCACGCTTCGGCTGGTACGGGGACTCCGCCGCCTCTTCGGCAACGGCGTCGAGCAGGACCGCGGCGTGCCGGGCGGACGGTACGAACGGCTGCTCAAGGGCATCGGCGCCCTGGAAACGATGCGCGCGAACGACCCCGCGCTCAGCGGGGTCACCCCCCTGCGCGAGGACATGGTCACCTTCTACGCGCAGGAACACGGTGACGGCATCGCCGACACGGCCGCCTTCGAAGCCCTCCTGGACTTCGCCCGCGACCGCGTCCTCGCCGACTCCGACGCGGAACTCAGCACGGAGATACCGGCACCGGCCCTGAAGGTGACCCTCGCCGAACTCGCCACGTCGGGCGAGGCCCTGCTGCGTTCCGTCCAGTCACTCCCCTCGGCGGCGGCGGCCACCCCGCGACAGGTGGCCTCCACCCTCTGGGCGATGGTCCGCGCGGGAAAGCTGCTGTTCAACGAGATCCCCCCGGCCGACCGGGAGGCACACGGCCGCGGCGTCCTCCACCTGACCGACGCGGACCCGTGGGACCTGGCGAAGCAGAAGAAGATCTGGGCCCTGGCTGCCAAGGGCCTCGCCGAGGGTCACGACGTCACCGACCGCGACGTGCTGGCCGCGCACCACCTGAGGGGTTTTGCCTTCGTCAAGGTCAATCTGCTGCGGCAGGGGCAGGTGATCCAGGGCGTGAACTGGAGCGACAAGCCCGCGCCCGGGGGGATCAACTGGCGCAGTGTGGACCGGATGACGCGAGGGCCGGACGGGACCTCCGTCGAACAGGTCGTGCCGGAGTGGGCCGGACCGGACATGCCCGCCCCCGTCCTCATCCTGATCCATGTGAACCAGGCCGGGAATGTGGTCCTGCACCTGCCGGGCGGGCCTCCGATCGAGGTGTCCGACGACGAGTTCCTGGAGCTGCTGAGGCTGGACCCGGCGCTGCGTACCACGGCCCTGGGCACTCCCGCGCTGTTCCTGACCTCCGGCCCCGGGGCCCTGAGGCCGGAGCTGGTACGGCGGTTCGCCCAGCGCACCGGCCGCCCCGCCTTCAGCTACAGCGCGCCCCTCGGCCTGACCGCCGGCGATCCCTCGGCCCCGCTCACCATCGTGGCTCAACTGGACCCGGCCACCCAGGCCCCCGGCGAGTGGACCAGGGCCGACCGGCGGACGACGGGCCCGTCCGGGGAGTCCACGGCGCCCTCGGGGCCCGCGACCATCTTCGGCCTGCCGGATCCGACAGAGTCGGTGGAGTCCGCGGAGTCTGCGGAGTCTGCGGAGTCTGCGGAGTCTGCGGAGTCTGCGGAGTCTGCGGAACGGGACGCGCGGACCGGTATCGCCTATCCCGCGCCCGTCCAGGTCAACATGAGCCCCGTCTCCGCCGACGACCGGGCGAACGCCCCCGACACCACGGGTGATCCGGGCTGGTCGGTGTCGTCCTGGCGCCCCGCCGGATCCCCGGACCGGGCGCGGTTCGAGAGCCTGTACCGGGACCGCGAGTGGCGCCACCGCAGTGTCGCCCTGGAGTTCGTGTTCGCCGGACTGATGGGCCAGGTCCCCGCGTTCACCGAGGCGGCCCGTGACGGCGTGTTCCGCGTGTACGAAGGGCTGGTCGCCCGTCACGGCGAGGCGGCGGCGCGGCGTGCCTTCTTCGCCCCGGACGCGCTCCCCGCCGACCCCGCCGCCGCGCTGGAGCGGCTGCGCACCCTGCCGCCCGGGCCGCTCGCGCTGGACGAGCTGATGACCGCGCTCACCTACGCGGCGTACGCGGGCGAGGAGTTGCCGGGCCCGCTGGCCGGGACGCTGTCGCGTCCGGCCGGCCATCGGGCCCGTCACGCACCCGGCAGTGCCTACCGCGCGGTCCACGACAGCCGTGGCTTCCGCCGGGTGGGCGGTACGGACGGTCCCGCGTCGCGGCTGCTCCGTACCTTCGCCGCGCTCGGCGCCTCGCCCGCCCACCTGCTCACGTTCCGGGGCGCGCTCATCGCCTGGGCGGTCCCGGCCGATCTCCAGTCGCTGCACGAGATCCTGCGCGCCTCCCACCCGTTCGGGGTGGGGAACGCGGAGGAGCGCGGCACCGTCCTGCGCGACGGGGCGGAGCTGCACAACTGGGTCGCGGAGTCGGCGCGGAGCGCCGGCTTCCAGAGGTTCGATCCGTACGGTCAGCTGATCCCGCCCCACCGCCGGCTGTACGGCGAGCGGATGACGTACGGCGCGGACGTCACCGCCGGCGAGCTGGATCTCCCGGGCGACCTCGTGAGGCTGACCGGCGCCGCGCTCGCCGGGACCCTCCCGTCCGGCACCCGCAGGGAGCGGGCGCTCCACGCGTGGCTCCGTACGTACGGCGACACGGGCAGGCGCGCGCTGGCGCGCCTGGCACCGGCCCATCTGACGGCCGTCCATCTCTACGGCGGGCCCGACTACCGGCTGATGAAGGCGTTCCTCAACGGTGAGCGGCTGGGCTCGGGGATGGGCCGTCGCCTGGTACGGCTCAACGTCTGGTCGTTGACGCGGAAGGCGGTGGAGCTGGACGCGCCCGCGTTCCTGCCGACGATGCTCCGCGCGCATCCCGACCTCGAAGAGCTCTTCGACGACCTGCGGGCCGGGCCGGACCTGGACACGCCGGGCCCCGAGGCGGACGAACTGCGGGGCCGCTCCGACGTCATCGCGGACTGGCTGTACGCGCGGATGCCGCTGCACGTCGACATGGCGATCGAGGCGCTGGAGATCCTGCCGCCGGTGAACGCGGACGTCTGGTGGGGCGACCGGGGGATACCGGGTGCGCTGGACGGGCCGTCGGAGGACGGGGACCTCACGGACGGGCCGCCGGTGGACGGGCCGGTCTACGGCCGCGACACCATCACCATGCCGTTCTTCCGCAGCACGTCGCTGGTGCGCGAGCGGGCGCAGGAGTTCATGACGTGGAGCAAGCAACCGCCCGCCGGTTCCCACCCCGGTCTGGTGCACGTCCCGCGCTCGACGGCGCGCGAGATCACTCCCTTCGTGGCCTCCCTGTCGGAGACGGAGGTCACGTACCCGCCCGGTGCGTTCTTCCGCGTCACGGGCCGGGGTGTTGTCCCGGGCGACGAGGGGACGGTGTCGTACGAGTCGATCACCGCCCAGGAGGTCTCCTGGGCCGCGAGCGCACAGCGTCCCGCGCCGGTGCTGCGGGAGATGCGCGCGGCGGACGGCCGGATCGTCGGCGCGGCGTCGTTCGACGACGCGGACTGGGCGGTGCGGCAGGACGCGTACGCACGGCTGGACGGCGCGACGGGGTTCGTGTCGTGGGAGCGTGACGCTCAGGAACGTCCGGTGGCGACGCTCAAGCCGTTGCCCGGTGGGGGGACGGCCGGGGGGACGTTCTTCTTCGCTTCGCACGGCGGGGCCGAGGGGCTGGCGCTCGCCGAGGACGGCGGCGGCGTCCTGCGGGACGACGGGTCGTACGCGGGTCGGCTGTTGGCAGGGGTACGGAACCGTGGTTTCCGCAGCGTGACCGTGCTGGCGTGCGGTCCCGGCGACGCGCCCGGGAGCGTGGCGGAAGCCAGGGCGCGGGCCGAGCGGCTGGCGGACGTGGTGGGCCTGCCGGTTCACCTGGAGGTGGGCCGTACCGCGGTCACCGCCGGCCGTGACGGCGGTCCGGCGCTGATCCACGCGCTGGAGGACTCCGAGGGGCGGGCCACGGGGTGGGTGACGGCGTATCCGGGCCGCGGGCGGACCACCGGCGCACCGGCCCCGGACACCGGGCGTCCGGTCGAGACCGGCTACCCGGCCTCCGGCCTGATCAACGCGGACACCGCCACGGACGCCGACACCGCCATGGACCTGGACCTCGATCCCTTCGCCAGCTCGGCGTCGGAGCCCGAAGCCGAGCTCGAACCCCCCTACGACGCCTCCGAGTCCGGCGACGTGTCCGGCGCCGACGCCGAGCTCGAACCCCCGTACGACGCATCCGAGTCCGACGCCGACTCCGCCAACTCCGCCGACTCCGAGGACAACTCGTTCTTGCAGATCCCGTCCTGGCGGATCACCGGCGCGCCCGACACCCCCCGTTTCACGGGCTACTACGGGAATCCCTACTGGCGCCAGAGGAGCGTCGACTTCGAGTTCACGCTCGCGCGGCTCCTGGCCGCGCGGCCCGAGGTGACCACCACGGTCCGCCAGACCGTGGGCCGCGCGCACCGGTTCCTCGTCGAGCGGTACGGGGAGGAGGCGGCCACCCAGGCGTTCTTCCCGCCGGGCGACCCGAGGTGGGCGGCACCGGGCGGCCCCCTCGCCCAGCTCGTCGGACCGGACGCGACGGCCCCCCTTCCCCAGCTGATGGAGGCGTACGCCAACGCGGTCTTCGCCCACACCGGCCCCTCGACCGTCAGCCGCGCCCTGCCCGGCCGGATCCGGCACGCAGGACAGCCGCTGCGGAGGCTGAACTCCGCCGACCCCGCGAGCTGGCAGCGGCACGACGCCCTGGGCTTCCGTCAGGTGGCGGGGGTGAACGGCCCCGCGCTGTGGCTGCTCCAGGGCACCCAGGAGCTCGGAGCCACCCCCGCCGAGATGGCCACCTTCCGCACGGCGCTGATCGCCTGGACGGTCCTGGAGGGCATCCAGTCCCTCCACGAAGTCCTGCGCGCCTCGCACCTGGTCGGTATGGGCGGCCCGGACGAGCGCGTCGCGACGCGGCGGGACGGCGCCCGTACGCACGGATGGGCCAGGGACCACCTCGTCCCCTGGCAGCACATCCCGGACACCCCCCAGGGCCTCACGGTCCGCGATCGGCTGCGCGCGCCCCACGTGGCGCTGTACGGCGACGGCGTGCGCTTCCCCCGCCAGGCGACCGACGGTCTCGCCGTCCCCGACGACCTGGTGACGATGGTCGACGTCCTTCTCTCCGGCGCCCCTCCGACGTCCCCCGACGACGAGCGCATGGAGGTGGCACGGGAGTGGCTGTCACGGTACGGCGACGAGGGCCGCGCCGCGCTGCTGAAGATGTCCCCCGCCCACATCACCGCCCTGTTCATCTACAGCATGCCCGACTACCGGCTCATGAAGGCGCTCCTGAACGGCGAGCGGTTCGGACAGCACGCGAGCCGGTGGCTGGTGCGTTCCGTCGCCTGGACGCTGGTCTCGCGCGGCGTCTACGTCGTCTGGGCGCCCGGCTCGGGGCCATGGGAGAGCCACGTTCCCCTGACGCTGCGGACCCAGCCGGGTTTCCACGAGGTGTTGCAGGGGTTGGTGGACCTGCCCGACCTGGAACCCGGCCCCGAGCTGTCGCGGCTGCGCCGCAGGCTCGACGCGATCGCCGACGGGCTCCACAGTCAGCTGAAGGCGCACATCGAGATGGCCGTCGAAGCCCTCGAACTGCTCCCCCCGGTGCGGCGTACCGTCTGGTGGGGCGACCGGGGCGTGCCCGGGTCACTGGCCCGGCCGTCGGCCAACTCGCCCTTGTACAACGGCGTGGTGATCTCGGTGCCGTTCTTCCGCAGCACCTCCACGGATTCCGGCGCGGCCATCGCCTTCGCGGTGGCCAGGGGCAGCGGGCCGTCGCACACCCACCAAGGGGTGTTCGAAATCCCCGAATCCCTGGGCAGGGAGATCGCCATGTTCTCCGCCTACGCCGGTGAGTCGGAGGCCCTCTATCCGCCCGGTTCGTACTTCCTCTCCCAGAACCGGACCATCCGTACGTACGACGAGGGCTCGACGCGGCACACCTACGCGTACACCGTGGTCGCGGACGCCACCGCCGGCCGGCCGCCGGCGCTGCCGGGGCCCGCGGCCGATCCGGCCGATTCGGCCGACCCGGCCGACGGCGAGATCCTGCGTACCTTCTACGCGGATCCCCGCTGGTGGACGGTGAGCCGGGAGTACGAGAAGTCCCTCGGCGAGGTGCTCGCCCACGAGCCCGCCGTGATCGACGCGGCGCGGGCGGCTGTCCGCGTCCTGTTCACCTATCTGTCGCACCACCTCGGCGCCCAGACGGCGGCGCGCGCCTTCTTCCCGGACCTGTCCGAGACGGACGACCCGCAGGCCGAGATGGACCTCCTGCTCGACGAGGACATGGCGGTGAGCGTAAGGACGTTCGTGCTCGCGCTCGTCGACGCCGGCTACGCGTCCGCGACCCAGGGGGCGGGGCCCTCGCTCAGCCGGCTGTGGGCAACCCGGCCCGAGCTGAACGTCCAGCATCAGCTCACCCTGATCGAGGACGCGACCCCGCACCGGCGTTCCGGCCCCTGGTACCGGGACCTGCACGACCGGCTGGGCCACCCCGTCGGCAACGGCCGCGCGACAGGCGTCGCCTGGCTGCTCAAGGCGTTCGGGAACCTGCCCGGCACCGGCCCCGCCCTGCTCCTGGGGCTGCGGAACGCCCTGCTGGCGGACCGGCTGATGTTCGGCGAGCACTCGCTGGCCGAGGTGCTGGAGGCCGCGCAGTCGGCCGGGGTACGCGACGAGGCCGAGCCCGAGCCCAAGGACGTCGAGGCGGCCCGGCTGTACGCCTGGGCCGACGCCGTCTTCGCGCCCGCACGGCGCATCGACTCCGAGCCCGAACTGCGCACGGCGTACGCCGGCGACAGCACCCTGCGCGAGCGGCTGCGCCTGCCCCACCGGCGCATGTACCAGCAGCGCACCACCTGGCTCGCGCCCTGGATCACCGGCAACGCGGCCGAGCCGGCCGCCATCACCCAGCTCGCCGGGCTGGAGGGCAGCACCTGGACCGCCGAGGATCTGCGGACGCTGCCGTGGCCCACGGGCCCGGGGGCGCGGGAGCGGCGTTCCGCGCTGCGTGACTGGCTGCTGCGGCACGAGAGCCAGGCGCTCCTGCGCAACGTCACGGCGGCACACGTACCCGCGCTCTATCTGCTCAGCGGCCAGGACGCGGCGCTGACCGACCCGGCGCTGACCACGGGCCCCGAGTCGCTGGACCGGCTGCGCCAGGCGGTCGGCGCCCTGGTCGGCAGGCGCGTCGCCCAGGGCGCTCCGGACCAGGTGTTCCCGCTGGTATTGCTGCGCGACACCCGCTTGCGGGCCCTGGTGCGGCAGGCCAGGAACGTACCGCCGACGACCCCGCACCGGCCCGCCGTAATGGCCCAGTTCGGTCAGCGGGCCGCGGCGCTCGCCGCCCAGCTGGCGCCCGGGATACGCGAGGATCTCGTCCTCCTGCGGCGCATGGGGCGCGAAGCGCTGCACCTGCTGCCGCCGGTGGACGAGCCGGTGTACTGGTCCGCCTGGGGGGCCGGGACCCTGGAGGAGGCCCAGGAGGGTCCCATGGCGGGACTCTCCTTCACCGCTCCGCCCTTCCACACCGCCTCGACCTCGCGGAACGTCGGGCTGCGCATGCTGCCGGGGCCCCCGCCGCAGGGGGACAGCCATCCGGTCCTGTACGAGGTACGCGGGTCCTCCGCGCGGGACATCGCGCCGTTCAGCCGGACGCCCGCGGCGCGGCAGGCGATGTTCCCGGAGGAGACCCGTTTCGAGGAGGAGTCCCGCGAGGTCCGGTACGACGCCTCGCTGGGCCGCAGCCATATGCGGGTGGTCCTGCGCGAGGTGGCGGCTCCGGCGCCGGAGTTGTGGGACCGGGAGATCCTCACCCGTCCCGTCATCGCTCCCGACGGCACCTGGTCCGGCGTCACCGGCTACACGGCGCAGGAGTGGTCGGAGCGCCAGGACGCGCTCGCCCACCTGTCCGGCCTCACCTACTTCAAGTACTACGACACCGAGGCCGAGACGTGGGAGAAGGACCGCGTCCCCGTGCCCTGGAGCCGGGGCTCCCTGTTCTTCGCCGCGCCCGGCGACGGCCGGCTGGTCCAGGTGGGCTCCCCGTACGGATCCAAGCTCGCCACCGCCGGAGAGGTCGGCGGCTTCCTGCGCGAGCTGCTGCGCGACTCCCCCGCCGGGCGGAGCGCCGCCCTTGTCGTCTTCGGCCCGCCCGCCGGGGCCGGGCCGCTGGCCCAGCGGATGGCCGACCGCACCGGGCGGGACACCGCGGGCTCCACGGCTCCCGCCGAGACCTTCGAGCGGGGCAAGGACGCGGACCCGCGGTACGGACTGGAACTCGAACGGGACCCGAAGCTCCCCGCTCCCCGGTTCCTGATCCGCACCCCGCGCGACCAGGACGGCACCGAGGACGAGGCACCCCGTGATCCGTCGCGGCACGCGGAGCGTTTCGCCTCGGTGTACGCCGATCCGCGCTGGCCGGAGGCCGCCCGGGGCTGGGAGCGGGCGCTGGGCCGCGCCCTGGCGGGCGATCCGCGGGTCACCGCCGCCGCCCGCGCGGCGCTGGCGGCCGTCCACCGCTTCGGCGTCGGCCGGTTCGGCGAGGCGGGGGCAACGTCGGCGTTCTTCTCCGTCGCCGACGACGACGCGGGCGTGGACCTCGACGCCGCCCTGCGACGGCTGCTGGACCCCGAGGGGGGCGCCGGGCTGCCGGAGCTGATGGAGGCGTACGCGCGGGGTGTGGGGCTCACCGTATGGTTCACGCCTCCGGCGCCGCTCGACCGGGAGGGCAACTGGTACCGGGAGTTCCACCACGACCGGGGCTTCCCGGTGGGCCACGGCCCGGCCGACGCCGCCCGCGAGGCGCTGTCGCGCTACTCGCATCTGGCCGGCGTGCGGCGGGCGGACGTCCTGGCGTTCCGGGAGGCCGTCATCGGCTGGCAGCTGTCCCTGGACCGCCACTCCCTGATCGAGGTCCTTCTCGCCTCCCACACCCTCGGCCTCGGGGACACCGCCGAGCGGGCGGCGGCTCTCGGCGACGCGGTCCACCTCTACCAATGGGCGGACGCCCTGTCCCCTCGTACCCGTTCCGACTCGGCCGAGCAGGACGGCAGTCTGCGGCTGCCGCACCGGCGGCTGTACGGCACCGGGGCCGGCCGGTTCGCCGCGGAGGCCACCGGGGCCGGCACGGTGCCCGACGGTCTTGTCCTCGCCGTACAGCGCGGGGAGCGGCTGCTGTCTGGGGAGTACGACCCCGAGGAGCTGCCGGGACGCGAGGAGGCACTGCTCGACTGGCGGCGGCGGCACGGCAGTTCGCCCCTCGACGGTCTTGACCGCGCCCATGTCACCGCCCTCCACCTGCTGGGCGGCCCGGACGCAACGCTGCTGGGCACGCCCGACCCGGTGGGGCGGGCCGGGTCCCTCGTCGCGGGCGAACTCCGCGGCGGCGGCTTCACGTTCCCCGTCCTGCTGATGAACGACCCCGGCTTCCGTGGCCTCGCCGCGCAGGCGGAGGCGATCGCGGAGTCCGCTCCCGACCGCGGGGAACGGCTGGCGACGCTGCTCACCGCCATGGGGCGGCGGATCGGCGAACTGGCCCCCCGTATCCGGGCGGAGGTGTCCCAGCACAGCGCTTTCGGCGCCGAGGCGCTGGACCGGCTGCCGGCCGTGAACGCTCCGGTGTGGTGGGCGGGGTGGCTGCCGGGGGACCTGCCCGCCGGGCCTGGCGGGATGGAAACATCCGGGCCTGACGGCGCGGAAACTTCCGGTCCTGACAGCACGGAGCCGCCCGGTCCGCTGGACGGGGTCTCCACGTCCTCGTTCCATGTCGCGCGGCGCACGGAGGAAACCGCGCTGGACCTGCTGGCGTCCGGCGGCGACGCGCCGGCCGGCAGGCACCCGGTGATCTTCGGGGTGGAACGCTCCTCGGGCCGCGATGTCTCGGTCTTCGCCGGGGACCCGGACGAGGAGCCGGTGGTCTATCCAGGACCGGCCGACTTCACGGTGCTGCGCCGCTCTCTCCGTACGCATCCGGAGACGGGGCGCCGCTACGAACGCGTCCTGCTCGCCGAGACCGCCGCCACCCGCCGGGCCCTCGCCGCTCCGCCGACGGCCTCCGGGGCGGAATCCGAGGCCGACGAGGCCGGGGCCATGGCCCCGGCGTACCCGGAGCCGGACTACTGGAACGCGCCCTGGGAGGGGCACGAGGCCGCCCGGTCCCGGTCGCGGTCCCTGTCCCTGTCCCTGTCCCTGGACAGGACGGTGGTCCAGGAGATCCGCGCGGACGGGCGGACCGTCGGCAAGGCGTCGTTCTCGCGGCACGACTGGTCGTTGCGTGAGCGTCCGTACGAACGGCTGCCCGAGGCCACCACGTACACGGAGTGGAGCCGTGGCCCCGACGGGGAACGGGTGGCCCGCAGCCGCCCGCTGCCCGCCACGGGCCGTACCGGCACGTTCTTCTGGGCGTCCCACGGCAAGGACAGCGGCTACGCCGTCGTCGGCCAGGACGACCTGCCCGTCGGCGCCGACAGCGAGAGGGTGGGGCGGCTCCTCGGCCCCGACCTGGCCGCGGCCGGCTTCACCAGCGTCACGGTCCTCGCGTGCGCCCCCGGCGTCCCGGGCGACACCGACACGCTAGCGCGGGCCGTCGAACGGGCGCGGGGCATCGCGGACGTCACCGGCCTGGACGTGTACATCAACTCCGGCGGGGTGGCCGTCACGCCCGGCCAGGACGAGGACGGCGGCGCCACGGCCGACATCCACCTCCTGGAGTCGGCCGACGGGAGTCCGACGACGTGGCTGCGGGTCCCCCCGCGGACCCACAAGGACATCGGCGAGGACGGGGCACGCGAGACTCCGGCCCCGGCTGCCGGCCCCGACGCACGCGCGCCACGCGGCACGTACCGACGCACGGGCCCGTACGCCGCCGAACTCGACGGCACTGTCTTCGCGCTGCACGAGTCGCCCGGCGAGGGCAGTTTGGCCGCCACCCTTCTGCTGGCTCTCCGGTACGCGGCCCCCGAGGCGCTGGCGAACGCGGGAATCGACACGCCCACCGCCCTCCTCGACTGGCTGGGGCGGAACGTCACGGACGACAACCTGTCCCGGGAGACACCGCTTCCGTTGGACGGGGGCCGGATGATCCCGCTGGAACTGCTGGACGAGATCGGTGCGCCGACCAACGCCTCCCAGCGCATGGAGGCGGTCCTCCTCGGCAATCAACTCCCGGCCTCGGACCTCGCCCTGAGCCCGGCCGCGCGTTTCCGGCTGCTGCTGCGGGACCCGTCGTACGGAGGAGAGAACGGCACGGGAGCGCTGGCGGACGCACTGGTGGCGACAGCCCCTCGCGTGCTCGGCGTCGAGCTGGCCGTGGTGGGCCCGGACGGGCAGGTGACGTACCACGGCGTCACCCCGGACGCCGACACTCCGGACACCGACGCTGCGGACGGCGGCGCCCCGGACGGCGGCGCCCCGGATGACCACACCGCCACAACAGCGCCACCCGCCCTCCTCGTCCGCGACGGCGACCGCCACCTCGCCGGGCTTCCGGACGGACCGGGCGACACCACCGGTGCGAGCGAGGCGCGGATGCGCCGGGTGGTGGAGGCCGTGTCCTCCGCGCCGCTGTCCGTACGGCGGCAGCTGGTCACCCGGGAGGCGCCGGACTGGATCCGGGCGCGCATCCGCTTCATGGAGGAGGCCGAGCGCTTCGAGGATCGGCTCGGCCGGTACCTCGGCGACCACGAGGCCGCCAACGCCCAGCTCGGCGTGATGGTACGAGAGGTGTGGGACCGTGCCGTGGCGGCGGGCCGCTGGGCGGAGCTGGGCTCCGCCGACCCCACCACCGACGGCGCCGTGGGCACCGACCGGGACCGGATCGAGGCCGTGGTGGAGTCGGGCAACCTGCGGGAGCGCATGGGCCTGCTGTGGATCGGTGCCCCGCATCCGGCCGGGGGGCTGATCTCCGACCTGCTGAGCACCCCCGCGCCGATGCCGCGGTCGATCATCGACGAATACGCCGAGCGGCTGCCGTCGGACGCGATCACCGCCTACCGGGCGGTGCGCGCGCAGACGCGGGACATGCCGCCGGAGGAGCGGGCGCGCCTGCTCGCCGAGGCCGAGCGGCCGCTGCGGACAGCGGTGCGCCCCGATGCCGTACGGCCGCCGCTGAGCGAGGCCGAGCGGGCGCTGGCGCCGGACGAGGACCTCGCGTGGATTCCGGGGAGGAACCGCTGGGACTACGCCATGAGCAGCCGGTTCCAGGCCGCCACCGAGCCGACCGGCGGCCTGGTCCTGGCCGGCACGTCCGGCTCGTCGCAGCGGCTGATGACGCAGGCCGTGGCGATGCGCGACGTGTGGGGCCTGGACCTCGACCTGGGCCTGGTGCGGATCGCGTTGCTGGCGGAGATGCTGACGGCGGAACACCACTCCTTGCACGAGATCATGCGCGGCTGTCAGCTGGTCTTCGACCAGCTACGGGAGCGCGGCACCCCGGAGTCAGCGGATCTCGACTACGTCGACAACTGGGGCCGCTACTGGCGTATCGCCCCGCTGACCGAGGCCGAGCTGCGCGACCATGTGGCCGTCGACGGCGCGTTCCCGGACGAGCACGCCCTGGACGCGACGGAATGGCCCACCGGTGCCGGGCCGGAAGGTCCGACCGACGAGGAAGCGGAATGGCTGGCGGCCTACGGTGACACCCTGGAGGACATACGGAATGCCCTGCTGACACTGGCTCCCGACTCCGTACCCGACGTCGCACCCGGCTCCGTACCGGACTCCGACGACGGGCCCCTGACACCCGATCTGCTGGAGCGCCTGATCGACGACTGGTTCCGCGCGCGGAACCGGGAACCCGTCGGCTCCCTGCCCGAGAAGCTCAGCCAGATACTGAGCCAGATACTGAACGACCGCACGTGACACCCCCGACGAGGAGCCCATGAACGACACCCCCGCCACCGGAACCACCACCACCGCCGACGCCCCGCCCGTGCCCGAGGAGATCAAGGAGGCGGCCCGGCTCGCCCCCGACCACTGGCTGGGCATGGTCGACCCGGCCTGGTCGGGGAAGGGCGACCCGCCGAACTGGGCGGTGGTGGGCCAGTGGCGGTCCGGCCTGGACGGGGAGATCGAGGAATGGCGCCCCAACGAGGAGTACCGCCCGTCGCCCCAGGCACTCGGCTGGCCCGCGCCGACCGACGCGGTGGACGAGGCGGTCCAGCTCGCGGCCACCGGTTACGGCCCCGGGGACGCCGTACCACGGTCACTCGCCGACGCACAGGTGGCGGTCCTGCTCGCCCCTGACGGCGCCCCCCTGTCGGCCACCTCCCCCGACGGCACGTCGGTGGTCCCCGTCTTCACCTCCCCCACGTACCTGCACGCGGCGGGCCGCTTCGGATACGAGCTGATGCCGGTGACCGAGCTGGCGGACCGAATACCGGAGGGACACGTGCTCTACCTCAACCCTTCGGGCCCGGTGAGCATGACGGTGGAGACGGAGGCGCTGCGCGAGGCGCTGGAGGCCCCCCAGAAAGCCACGGAAAACCCAACCACCTGACCAAAAACGCGGCAAGCCCCCCACCCCCTCCCCCGCACACCAACGGAGCCTCACCCCATGACAAGCCCTGTCGCTGTCGGCACACCGGACGACGATCCACAAAACACCACGCAGGCAGACACAGAGGGCGATCCCGCCGGCGGACGCTCGGACCCGCCGGGGACCCAGGGCGGCCCCGGCGCGGTACTCAAGGGCCAGGAGGGCTTCCGCGAGCCGCCCGAGGACTACGTCAAGGCAGCCAGGGTGGCCCCCGACCACTGGCTGTCCGTCATCGACCGCCACTGGAACGGCGACGAGGACGAACCCCCGCCGCCCTGGGCGAGCCTGGGGCGCTGGCGCAGCGACGAGGCGGGCGAGATCGTCGAGTGGGAGGCGAACACCGAGTACCGCCCTTCCCCCGACGCGTACGGCTGGGCCCCACCGATCAGCCCCGTGGACGCCGCCGTACAACTGGTGGCCACCGGTTACGCCTCGGAAGAACTGTTCGCCCTGATGCTCGCCGACGCCGAGGTAGCCGTATGCGTCGACGAGACCGGCGCCTTGTCGGTGACCGAAGCCCAGGACGGCACGGCGGCAGTCCCCGTCTTCTCCACCTCACCAAACCTGGCAGAGGACAAACTGCCCCCACACGAGGTGATGTCGATACCCGCCCTACTGGAAAAACTCCCGGCCGGAAACGAGGTCCTGTTCCTCAGCTCCTCGGCCCCGGTAGGCCAACTGGTCACAGCAACGGCCCTACGAGAAAGCAAGGCCGACCTGGACCGCTACGAACCAGAAGGCGCCGACGACGCCCCGTGAACTGACACCCCGGCACACCGCCCGGTACGGTCGCGGCGCTCACAGCGGCCAAGCGGCCAGCAGATCGCCAGGCCCGTAGGCGGCATCGAGCCCCGGAGCATCGACACCGCTGCGCGAGACCGCCACGACGGGAACGGGTTCATCCGTGAGAGCGGCCCGGTGCCGATGAAGAGCCGCCAGGTCGTGCCGGTCGAAGGGCGATCGCTCCAGCCACTTGACAGAGCCGACGAAGATCAGTTCCTTGGCAACAGGAGCCCGGTCCGCACCGACGATGTCGGTTTCCACGTCATTGGTGCGAGTCCAGTAGCCCCCCACCGCAGGGGCTGCGGGGAGCCGGTCGTCGGGCAGTATCCGGGCGAGCGCCTCCCGGACGAGCGGCTCGATCGCCCGGCCGCGCCAGCTGGTCCAGCTGTCCCGGATCCGCGCCAGACTCAGATCGCCCCGCCCCCGCTCGATCTCGTCCATGGAGGGGCCGAGCAGGTGCTACCAAAAGCGCAGGTAGGGATCTGCCACCCGGTAGCGGCGGTCCTTCGACGGACGCAGCGATACGGGCAGCTCCGCAGCGACGATCCGTTTGTCCGTGAGCAGCTCCAGCGCTCGCTGCAACGGTGTGGCCCCGATTCCGCCGGCGGCACGCCCGATGTTGGTGAAGATCCGCTCGCCGCTGCCGATGGCCGCCGGCACCGTGCGCGCCTGAGCCCGCGGGGGGAATTCGGCAGCCAGCGAGCGCTCGGCCGACACCAGCAGGGCCGAGACCGGATCGCCCAGCGCCTCGCCGAGGAAGTCCCACAGCCCCGCGCCCCGCGGCCACTCCGCGCAAATCAGCGGCAGGCCGCCGGTGACCAGCGCCGCGTCGAAGGCTTCCGCCGGTTCCAACCCGAGCATCCGCCCCACCTCGGCGGGGTTCAGTGGTCCGAGGCGACTCACCCACCACCTCTCTTGTGTACACATGGCACACTCGGCACCCTTGAGCGCATGACGCAGCCACTGCCCATGGAGTCCATTCGCGATGTCCGGGCGCACTTGGCCGAGGTCGTGGAGCGGGCCGACCGAGACGACGTGCCCACCGTGATCACACGCCGCGGCAAGGAAGTCGCGGCCGTGGTCTCCATCGAGGTGCTGCGCAGGTACCAGGAGTGGGAAGAGCGCGAGATCAACCGGATCATCGACGAGCGCATGGCCAACCCCGCACCCGGCGTCCCGATCGAGGACGTCATGAGTGAGACGCTGGCGCGCGGTGGGTGAATACCGAACTGTCTTCCGCCCGGAGGCGCAGGCCGAGCTCCGGAAGATCCCTCGCGACATGGCACTGCGCGTCCTGGCCAAGCTGACCGAGTGGGAGAGCGATCCCCTCGGCTTCAACACCATCGCACTCGTGTCCCAGCCGGAACGCCGTCGCCTGCGAGTCGGCGACTACCGCGTCGTCTACACGATCGACAACGGGGAGCTTGTGGTGTGGGTCGTCCATGTCGGGCACCGCTCCAGCGTCTACGACGCCTGATCCCGACCGACGCAACACCTGAACTTCCGGCACCGATCCAGCACGGGGTGGACGAATGGGCCGGCCCCCAAAGGGTCCGACCCATTCTGACCTGCATTTTTGCCCCATCAACGACGTCGTGTCGACGCACCCACTCAGACGTTGAAGCGGAACGTCTGAAGCTCGATCCTGACCTGCGGCGGAGCCCCACACAGGGCCCTGACCTGGGATTCCTCGTTGGCATGCGTTGGCTCCCGACGGCCGTTTACGGGTGTCCTGCGGACTGGCTGCGGACTGGCCGGGCACCCCAGGCAGAGAAATGCATGGCACACCGGCGGGACCTCCAAGGAGACTGCGCAGGTGAGCGACTCCTACCCCTGTCCCTGCTGCGGGCACCACGTTCTGGACGCCATGCCCGGCTCGTACGAGATCTGCCCCGTCTGCTTCTGGGAGGACGACGGGGTCCAGTTCCGCTGGCCGACCATGGACGGCGGAGCGAACAAGGTCTCCCTGATCGAGGCCCAGCTCAACTACCAGGACTTCGGCGCCTGCGACCAACACGGCCGACAGTACGTCCGCCCGCCGGCCGAGGACGAGCCGCTCGACCCTGCCTGGCGCCCCATCGACCTGACGCGCGACTCCTTCGAGGACTGGGAAGCCGAGGACCGCGGTCCGTGGCCTGATGACCACTCGGTGCTCTGCTGTTGGCTCCCCACCTTCTGGCGCCGCGACCACCCGGCGTCATGACCACCCACATCGAGAGACTCGTCCAGCAGCTCGACGGCGAGTCCGGCGAGTCCTACGACGCCCGCGCGGAACTGATCCACATCGGATCCGCCGCCACCCCCGCCATACTCGATGCCCTCCCCTCCCTCGGGGGCTTCGGACAACTGACCGCCATCGAGGTCTTCGAGGAGGTCGCCGACCCCCGCTGCGGCCCCGCCCTGATCACCCTGCTCGACAGCGACAACCCCACCGTCCGTCAGTGGGCGGCCACGGCCCTGGCGATCCTGGAGATCGAGGACGCGGTCGAGCCCCTGTGCCGCGCCTACCGCGCCTGCCTGGAGCGGCAGACTCCGCCCGACGAGTCCGAACCCGTCGCCATCCGCTGGGCCCTGACTGATCTCGGCGCCCGCAGCCCCGTCGTCCCCTCCCTGACCGCCCGACTGCAAGCCGGTACCGGACCGGACAGCCCCGGCTGGCCCTCGGCCCACTTCGCGGAGATCATCGACGACCTGGCCGACCACTCCCAACTGATCCTCTACTCCCAGTTCTGGCGAGTGGACGCCGGCCACACGTACGGCGTCTCCGGCACCGGCCTCGACTGGACCGCACCCTGGGAGCACCTGGTCGAGGAAGCCCGCACCTGGTCCCTCCTGGAAGCCACCGAAGCCCCCGCCGCCGACAACATCTTCGTCGCTCCCACCTGGATCGACCGCACCGACCTACACCCGGAAAGGTGACCCCATGCCGTTCCAGCGCCCCGAGGAAATCGGCTATGGCCACGTGATCGAGCGCTACGTGACGAGGAAGGACTCGGACCACCCGCGCTACCTCGAACTGAACAGCCGTCGTGTCCTGCGGCCAGGGTGGCCGTACGCCGAAAGCTTCACCCGCCACCTGATCGACGACGCGGCCGCGATCACCGACGCCGAGCTGGAAGCTCTCCTCGCCTACGAATGGCGCTCGCGCCTCACCGCCGCCTGGCTGATCGGCGTAGGCCGGCGCACCTCGTTCCGCGAGCGCATTGGTGACCTGCTTCTGGCCAGCGAGGTCTGCTACTCCGGCGGCGGCTACTGCTTCGCCCTGGCCCGTCTCGGCACGCACGCGGATGTCGAGATCCTCACCGCCTACCTCGACCGCTACCTCCCCCGCACCGACCTCCGCTACGACCAGCCCGAGGCCCTCGGAGCCCTCCTCCGCCTCGACGCCCACCTCGGCACCCACCACGCCGACCGCTTCACCCAGCCTGACGGCCTCTGGGAGCAGTGGGTCAATGCCCTGGTCCACCTTCAAGACCACCCCGGTTACACCCCCGCGGAGCAGCGCCGCTGGACGGACCTCCACTGCGACTTCGCCAACGGCTGGGCCCGTCCGTAGCCGTGGCTCAGTTCCCCCTAGGCAGCCTCGGGTGCGGAACCCGTCGCACCTCAAATGAGAATGGAAGGGCACTCGACTTGCTACCGACAGGGGCCGAAGGCAAGGTCGTTGGTAACGGAATCAGTATCGCTATTGGCACGGCGTCGTTGCCCATCAAGACTGCACATACCGAAAGTCAGTGAACCGATGGGGGTGTACTGATGAGCGACCTGCTGGACGCGGTGGACACGGCTCACTGCAACATCGAGCGCCTAGCTGATCCAGGCGCCCTTCTCGACGCCACCGAGCAAGTGATGGCTGTCGCGCGCCAGCACGGCACTCAGGCGATCCTTGCCGCCAGCCCCGTCGCGGAGCGCTTGGTGGGGGCACTCTTGTCGTCGTACAGCGAGTTGGTCAGCTTGTCCTCCCAGGCAGCCTTAGCACCCCGGAACGTGCTGATCGTGGACGTCAACCTTGCCAGCGGCACTACTGTGGCACAGGCCGCGCGCTACGCCCGCAACCTCGGAGCACGACATGTCCACGCAGTCGTCCTCCACCAACTGACCTCGGTGGCGGCACAGGCCGCAGACTGCGGCGTGGATATGTTGGACGTACTCGGAGGACGACCGCCGACCTGTCCCTCCTCTACAACGGACTCGGGTCTGTGGTAGATGCGGCGGGCAGAGCAGTCACGGCCGCCGCAGCCGCTGCCGATCGCTTGGAGTCCAGCGCCTTACCGCGTGCAAGAGCATCCGCCTTGCTCAGGCCGAGTGCCTCGCCGACTTCCTTACCGTTCCGGTACACAACCTGCCGGATCTTGTGATCGCGACAGACGTACCCAAGGGCCCCTTCGATCATGAGGCGATGCCGCGGTGCTGCCATGCGGTTGCCAGAGGGGCTGACATCCGCGATGCAGATCACCACTGCATCGGGGTTCCAAGCCGAGAGCTTGCTACTGAGCTTGCGCCCCAAGTCTTCGACCTGGTCAATGACCTCCGACGCTGCGGTTCGGAGCTCACACACATCATGCATCCGCGGCTCGTCTTGTGATCCCTCAAGGGCAACACAGACAACTACAGGTCCCCTCCCTGCCGTTGGAAACCCCACACTGATCCCGAGCACCACCATGCCGAGCACTATAGGGTGTCGGGCATGTCGGGAACGGTCATCGCCCAGGTCGGCAACCGCGAACTCGGGAACCGCATCAGCGATCGCTACCAGGTACTGGAGCGCCTCGGGCGTGGAGCCAGTGGCGAGGTCTACCGCGTCAAGGACGAGCATCTGCACACGGAAGTGGCGCTAAAGCTCTTCAAGCCGACTCCAGGACAAGCGGCAACGTGGGACGAGGCCCAAGTACTCAAACATCTTCAGAGCCAATACCTGCTCGGTGTCTACAACGCCGACATCGCAGGCGGAACCGACATCCGCTACCTGACGATGCCTGTCATGCATGGCGATCTTGAATCGGCCGCCGCACCCTTCGGTGTGGTCGCTGCCAAGGCCATGCACTGGGGTCAGCAACTCGGCTATGGGCTCGAACGCGTCCACGCCGCGGGGCTTCTGCACCGTGACGTCAAGCCTGGCAATGCCTTCATCGACGCCAGTGGCGACGTTCTGCTGGGTGATCTCGGCCTTGCCGCGCGAATGGACGCGGCTGGCCGGGCGGCGATGGCCGGAACATTCGCCACCGTCGCTCCGGAAGTGTTGAACACTGGAGTGTGTTCGGTGGCCTCAGATGTCTACTCCCTTGCTGCGACTGTGTTCTACCTCCTCTCCGGGCAGTACCCAAACGGCCCGCTGAGCCTGGGACAAGCCGCCCGCAGGGACCGAGTCCTCAACGACCAGTTCGACAAGTTGCGCGACGTCGCTCCGCACATCTCTCAAAGTCTGGGCCGCGTTGTCGAACGGGGCCTGTCCAAGGATCCAGCGGCTCGACCCGGCAGCGCCCAAGACTTCGCCAACCAGCTCGCCCAGTGTTCGCACCATCGTCGGCCTTGGCGCCGGACCGCAACCCACGACGGTCACGACCAGTGTTTCGAAGGCGGTGCGGCAGGGGCAGCGAGAGAGGTCTCGGTCTGCGCGCTGCGGGACATACGCGGCCATGGCAGCATCGAAGTACGGCACGCAACGGGCCGGCGAATGCGTCAGCGTGAGAAGAGCGGACTCCGGCCAGAGCAAGTACCCGCCGCCCTGCGTTCATTGTTTCGCGGCCTGTAGCACCGCAGCGAGGACCGCCGAATTCCATGGCGTGCTGTTTCGCCCATCGGCAAGAGTGAGTGGGTGACCATCCGCTTCCACGCCGAGCTACACGAGCCCACAATTCGGAAGCAGTTACGGCCTCAGCAGCCGAGCCTGCGGGTCGAAGCAAGCGAGCCCCATCGATGCCGCGAGATCGGCAGCGTAGGTCGACGCCTCCTCGGCCATGCTGTAGCGCATCGAGAGGTAGATGAACGGGGCCGGCCGCCTCACCGATCAACGGCCCCGTCGACCAGGGCGAGGTGTCTTCCTCGTCCTCCGTGAGGTCCACCCATCGCGCCAGGAGCCCAGCGAGGTACTCGGCGATACGCGGTGACGGTGGAAGATCTCCGTCCGTATCGATATAGCGGTCGTACAGCTGGGTGCAGACCTTGCCCGCGGTCACATCGTCACTGGGTCTGTCGCCTTCCCACACCGCCAGGTCATAGCTCATGGCCGCACTGTGCCACGCCCCACTGACAGCGCCCTCCGGGCTTCGCGTCGCAATCAGCCAGACCCACTGTCCGACGACGCTGTTACGTTCCGCCCATGACCGCATCAGACGCTCTGCTCCTCCGGATCGAGCAGAACCCTTCCCTGTACGCCTCGCTCGTCTGTCCCGCCGATTTCGACATCGATCGCAGGGACCCCATAGACGACCTGGTCCTTCCCACCGGAGCACCACTGCACCCGATAGCCGGCTGCGGCGCTGGCGGCACGTACTACCTGTGCGGGGAGGCCGGGGCCGAGGAGCGGCCCATCCTGTATGCCGACTCCGAGGGCCGGGCCACTCTGATCGGCGCCGACCTCATCGAGGCTGTCACGCTCATCGTCGTACTGCCCTTCTGGCGCGACCTGGCGAGCAACTTCACGATCAGCGAGTTGGGATCGGAACTCCGTGCCGACTACCCCGCCTTCGACACCGAGCGCGACCATCTCCTGCACGCCCTCGGGCTCGCGCCTGTCTCCGAGGAGCAAGCTGCCGCCCAGCTGCTGGCCACCGCGGCACGCACAGTCCCGAACCACGTCCCGTACGTTCCAGACGACGAACACCTGCCGTACGAGGTCCTCTTCGGTGAATGACCTCGTCTGGCAGCAGCCGCGCTACATGGAACACAACCACGCCCTGCAGGACGCTGAGCCCTCCATGGTGGCCGACGATTGCCGACACTCCGCGCACCTAACTACCGTGTGGAACAAGCACGTTGATGGCCGAGAAACCGCCGCGACAAGTAGCCCATTCACGCAATAGAACGTATGATCGATTGAGAACGAAGCGCAACACGCCGCCGATGGTTCAGTTTTGCGCACCTGATACTGAGAACATGTAGAGTCGCCACATGAGCGAGCAGCAGGATGCGCTGGAAGACCTTGAAGAGGCAGGCGTGTTGGCAGCGATCAACTGGGCGGCCGAGTCGGCGTACGCGCGCACCATGCGTGACTACGACCCCGACGCCGGCCACGATCAGGGTTGGGTCGGGTACACCGCCCATGGTTTTCTGCGCGACCGCCAGGACCGAGTTTTCTCGTGCGGCAAGTACGCCGTCAGCTCCCCGGCGGACGCCCTTTCCGGTCTGGACACGGTGGCCTCCGGCCTCCTGCCCAGAGAATTCGACAGGATGCCTCGGATTATCCCAGGCACCGTTACGCGGGCCAATCTCAATGGCTCACCGGGGTGGCGTTTCGGAGACTGGAGGTGGCTTCAGTCGGCATTCCCATTCGGGGAAAGCAACGTGATCCCGTGGCCTCAGAAGAGCCCGACCAAGCGGCGGGTAGCAGCGCAGACGGTTGCCAATCCAGATCAACCAATGCTCCCCGTGGACGAGGATGAAGCGCCTCTCTTCGAGGACATCATGGAGGCACTTCTGTCTCTCGATGAAGACGAGGGCGCTCTGACGACACTTGTTGTCGCGCATTCAGTCCAGAAAGAGCTTGGCGCCAGAGAACTCTTTCTAGGCCGCTCTCGTTTGAACAAGGGGGGCGGCTCGGCATGGCACTGGAAGCATGATCTACTTACGCCGCCCTTCGGAGACTACGGCCGCACACGGAAGCCCATCACGCCCGAACCGTCGGGCGGGTTCGATTCTGTACCCGACGCGGCCGTTCGACTCCGTCGTCACGCGCAGAAGGGCGACGGAAAGTAGTGATGGAATGAGCGGATGGTCATGGAACGTAGTCGTCTCGCCGAGGTTCGCATTGGCGACGCCTCGCGACTTTTTGATGGGCGTCGCCTGACGCTAGCGCGTCAGCTTGCGGGCCTCCGCAAGAATGCGCTAGCGGCTCAGATCGACAAGAGCCCCACCGCAGTGGCCGCCTACGAGAGCAACTCCAAGCGCCCAGCGCCAGCCACGGTGGCGCAGCTGTGTCTGACACTCGGCGTTGACCCATCGTTTTTCCTCCCGGGACCGCAGCGATCCGAAGCGGGTGGGGCAATTCCCCACTTCAGATCGCTGCGGTCAACATCACAACTGGCCCGCGATCAAGCTCTTGCCTACGGGATGGTCGCCAGCGATGTCGGCTCCGCCCTGGAAAGGCACGTGGAGTTCCCCAATCCTGATATCCCCCGACTGAGCGTCGACGTCGACGATGAAGACACGGACCTACCTGAGCAAGCAGCACGACTGCTCCGAAAGCACTGGGATGTTCCTCATGGCCCGATCGGCCACTTGGTCAGGATGGCAGAAAATCGCGGCATCCTCATCATCTACAGCCCCATTCAGACTGCCGCAGTGGACGCATATTCGTTTGAGGCGGGCACACGCCCAACTGTCATCCTAAATCCAGCGAAAAATGACTATTTTCGGCAGCGATTTGATGTTGCACACGAGATTGGCCACCTTGTGATGCATGTCGACTCGGAACCTGGCGACCGAATTACCGAGAATCAAGCACATCAGTTTGCGGCAGAACTACTGATGCCCGCCGAAGAAATGCGTGAAGCGCTTCCATCGAAGGCGGACTGGCGAGCCCTTAGCGCGCTGAAGGAAGAATGGAACGTCAGTCTCCAAGCTCTCCTCTACCGATCACGGCAGTTGGGAGTAATTGGCGACGTTACGTACAGAAACGCCATGCTCTACCTGTCGTCAAAGGGATGGCGCCGCCGCGAGCCCGGCGTGATGCCGGTTACCGAGCAGCCGTCACTTTTCCCAAGAGCGGTAGAGATTCTGGGACAAGTAGGCATAGGGGAAGATGTTTTGGCCAGAGAAGCCCGTGTGCCTCTGGATCTGTTCCGAGTTGTCGCATCGAGGTTCCCGATCTGGGAAAATCCCCGAACCGTGGAGCTCGACCAAGAAGCTACTCTTCCTGCAGGTGTTGTGTCTCTCTTCGGATCGAGCTCGAAGTGAAGCCACAGCCATAGCTCACGGCTGACTCAGTCTCACCAGCCGTTCAGGGATACCCCTGCGCCACCCACCAAGTAGTGGTTGAGGGCGCTGGCCGTGGTGTCCACGAACGCATCGGGGATGGCGTTGGCATCGATCCAGCGGACCTGGGAGTGCTTGCGGGGTTCGCGGTTTTCGGGTTCGCCGGTCCATTCGTGGGCGGCGAAGACGACGGTGAGGAAGCCGTTGGGGGCCTCGACGCCCCAGGCGCCGTGGATGATGTGGGCGACCTTGAGGGACTCGGGCTTCACCGTGAGGCCGGTCTCCTCGTACAGCTCACGGACGGCCGTCTCGGTGATCGGTTCGCCCGGTTCGCTCTTGCCGACGGGCAGATCCCACATCCCCTGGGCGAACTTCGCGTTGTCGCTTCGCTGGAGGAGGACGACGCGGTTCGTGGCCTTGTCGTGGACGATGACGGCCGCGACCAGCAACGTCATCGATTCGAGTGCCGGCTTGAGGGCCTTCGGCTGGTCGTCGGTTTGCTGGGCCACTGGGTTCCCTTCGTCGGGCGGGTTGTTGGGCATGTTAGGCGAGGGCTTCGCGGGCTCGGCGCGCGAGATCTGCGGCTCCGGGGACTCGGCGGCGCTGGTAGACCGCGAGGGTGGAGCGGATCGAGGAGATGGCCTTGCGGGTCCGGTCGGAGGTCATGCCCTCCATGAGGACCAGGGCTTTGGTCCAGGCAGCGACGGCTTCGTCGGCGCGAGCCTGGGCGCCGAGGTCGGCGTGGGTGAGAGCGTGGACGCGCTTGTACTTCAGGGGGTCCCAGCGGGTGAGGGCGTCGCGGTGCTGCTGCTCGGTGCCGATGTGATCGGCGAGATCGGTCAGGGTACGGGCGGTGTGGCTGGCCACGGTGCCGGCGGCGGGGCCGCTCACGCGGGAGTAGCTGGGCTGCGGGACGTCGTCCCGCAGTAGAGCGTCCTCGGCCGCGAGCAGGGCGCGTGCGGCTGATGCGCTCTCCTCCGTGGCCGCGTAGGCGCGGGCATGTGTGATGTGGAGGAGGGCTTCCGTCTGGCCGTCGACGTGGCCGAGGCCCAGGCGTAGAGCGCCTTCGACAAGATCAACGCAGTGATGGGGCTGCTTGAGGCTCAGCGCCTGGTGGGCGAGGGCGCGCATCATCCAGGCGGCGTGACCATGGGCGTCGGCTTCGCAGGCGAGCTGGTATCCGACCTGGTAGTAGCGCTGGGCGGCGCCTTCCTGACCGAGATCGTGGTGCTTCCACCCCGCCAGGTAGGCAAGTTCGGCGACGGCTCCGAAGGCGGCCCCGCGTAAGACTTCGCTGGGGAAGCGCCCGCGCAGCATAGGGGCGGCGGTGTCGGCGAGATACGCGCAGACGGTGGTCAGACCGTGCCCGCCGCCGAGGCGTTCGTCGGCGGCGCTGAAGGCGGTGGTGATCTGGCGTACGACGTCCACGTCCTCCGCGCCGACCAGGGACGTGCCGGTGCGGGCGCGGAGCATGCGGGCTGTGGCCTCGTGGTCGTGGCTGAGCGGCATGGCGACGCCGGCGGTGGTGAAGGCTGCGATGGCGAGGAAGCGGCGGCGTTCGACGTCGGCGCGGCCCAGGTCGGTGACGGCGAGGACCGGATCGGCCTCCACTGGCTCTTCGGCGTCACCAGCATGCAGACCGATCTCGGTCCGGGTGATCGGGCGTCCTGCTCGGCGGGTCAGCGCCTCGGCCAGGTACTGACCCACCTGTCCTGAAGGGGCGCGGGTGCCGTTCACCCAGTGCGAGACGGCCGATTTGTTGGTCTGGAGCATCTCGCCGTTCTCGGCGGCCACGCGACGCACGTCTCTTGCGAGCGCCTCGTAGGTGCATCCGGCCGCGTCGATGGCATCCCGCAGGCGGGAGTTGGCCTCTCTCTGCGCCGCCACGACCACCTCCGACCTGGAGCTGTAAACCGCGTATACCGCTTCAACTGCCTCCTACCGTACCCACTGAGCGTGACCAACGGTTCACTTATCAGCAGCCGCCCGGAACGGCGTGACCGTGATCCAGGCTCCCCTCTTGGTCCGGGCGGCACCCCGAAGTTCCGTACGCCCATGCCGGGTTCTGGCACTCCTGTGTCCGGACCCGGCCGATCAGAGACGGAGACACGGTGACCACCATCGACACCACGGCCATCACGGTCGAGCTGCCCGAGGCGTTCGACCCGCGCTGGAGCCGCCTGCCCGGCATCCAGGTCGACGGCCGGCGCATCACCATAGACCCGGCCGAGTACTTCTTCCGCTTCGAGTCGAACACCTGGCTCGTCGCCGACTGGGAGCTGGTCAAGACCCAGCTCCTGGAGGTGAACGAGACGACCGAGAGCGCGGTCGAGCAGCTCGCGCTCGACTTCACCAAGCACCACGGAGAGGCCACGTCCGACGCGGCCCGCGTGCTGGCCACCGCGTACGAGGTGTACGCGTACCTGTTCCGTGACGAGCACCTCGCCGGCCTCGGTCTCCCGCAGATCACCGCCGACCACCTGCGGATGCTCCGTGAGGCGGCCACGCTGATGGCGCTCAACAAGGTCGAGCTGGACGGGCACATCTCCAACGTCGGTCCGTGCTGGTTCTTCCCCGCCGCCACCTCCGTCGTCTTCGACCTGGACGACGAGTTGGGCGGGATGCTCGACGAGGTCTATCACGGCGGCTGGTTCAACGAGCACCGGCGGATTGAGTCGATCAAGGCCCACGCCGCGCTCGGGGGACGGCTCGTGCACGGCTGCCAGTCCGTGCCGGACCAGTCCGGCGGCGTGGTCGCACCCTACGGTGCCTCGATGGCCAGGTTCCGTGACGACCTCGCCGCGTTCAAGGCGGGCTGGATCGAGCAGGTCTACGCCCACCGCGTGAACCCCGCCGCGTAACCCACCCGATCAGGCTCCGGGGCGGGCCGGCCTCCCTCGCCCGCTCCGGACGCCACCATCCCCCGGAGCCCTCACATGACCACGAACCCCAGCGCCGAACTCCTCGACAACCTGCTCACCGCGACCGGCCAGCCCACTGCCCGACGGGAGGAGGTACGGGTGTGGTCGATGTCCGGAGTCGAGCGAGTCACCTTCCCCGACGGCTCCACGGCCATCTTCAAGTACGCCAAGAAGCCCTTCGACAGCGAGGACCAAGCCCTCCGCCTCGCCCACACGCTCGGCGTCCCCGTCCCCCAGATCCACGGTTCCGCCATGATCGACGGCTGGCTCGGCATGCTCATGGAGGACCTCGGGCCGTCCGCCCGCGAGGCCGATGACCTCGATGGCGTCGCTGCGGCGGTGGTCCTGCACAGCACCCGTACGGCTTCCGCCCTGCCGGTTCTCGACCGGGAACGGCTCCGTACGCTGCCCGTCCGAGCGCTGGAACATCTCGAACGGCTGCGTAAGGCCGACCGATGGCAGGACACCCACGACGTTGAGGACGCGCTCGACCGGGTCGCCGAGGCCGCCGAATCCCGCTCGGCCGGAGCGACGCTGGCACCCTTCGGATGGGTGCACTCGGAGTTCCACTCCACCAGCCTCCACATCGGCGAGCGCGGGTGGCGACTGCTCGACTTCGCCCGCGCCTTCACTGGCCCCGGCCTGCTCGACCTCGCCAGCTGGCACGGGACCATCGAGCCCCCGCATCCCCTGCGGCTGCGCGTCTTCCTGGAGCAGTACGTCGTCGCCGGCGGCACCCCGGATGCGCTCGCCTCGCGGGGCGGGCTGACCGCCGAGAACTGGGCGCTGGGCTGGCACCGCATGTGGGCCGTCGAGTGGTTCATGGAGCAGGCGGTTCGCTGGATCAACGACCCGGCGACCGACCTCGGCTACATCAAGGTCGTCCGCCGCCACCTCACCGACGTGCTCCACCTCCTGGAGATCTGACGTGCTCGCCCAGACCTCGCCGTGGCACGCCCACGCCATCCAGCGCACCGCCGCCGGGCTCGCCGAACCCTTGGCCGTGCCCGCCCGGATGGAATGGACCACGAGACCAGGCCAAGGCCCCGCCGCCGAGATCCTCGGCCCGGACCTGCGCGGCAAGCGGCTCCTGGAACTCGGCTGCGGCCCCGGCCACAACGCCGCCCACCTCGCCACCCGCCACGGTGCTCACGTCACCGGCGTCGACTTCGTCGGCCTCCAGGTCCGCCGCGCCCGCTCCCACTACGGACGACTGAACAACCTCGGCTTCGTCGCCGGGCACGCTCTGCACTATCTGCACGCCTCCGACGAGCAGTTCGACGCGATCTACTCCGTCTTCGGCGCCGTGGGACTCGTCGCTCCCGAGCTCCTGCTGGCAGCCATCGCTCAACGCCTCAAGCCCGGTCGGGTGCTCGCCTTCTCCGTTCCGCACCCGCAGCGCGGTGGCCGCGGCGTCTCCGGCGATGACCGGCCTCGCCGCGACTTCGTCACCCTGCCCGACGGCACCCGTCTCCCCATCGCCCGCTGGGAGTTTGACGGCGCCCGCTGGGAGCGGCACCTCGGCCGGGCTGGCTTCCGCCTCACCTCCGCACAGGAATTCCACGACCTTCGCATGGGCCGCTCGCCCGCCACCCAGCTGATCCGCGCCCACAAGCTCTGACCGCTGGAGGAACCGATGCGCCCGCCCTACCTGCTCCTCGACGTCGACGGCGTCCTCATACCCTTCCCCGCCGCAGACGGCTCGACCCCGGCCACCCACACCCGGCACGACGTCGTTCCGGCCGGCCGAAACGCCGACAACCCTGTCACCGTCTGGCTCGACCCCGAGCACGGCCGCCTGCTCCTGGACGTCATCAGCACCGGCCTGTTCACCCCGGTCTGGTGCACCAGCTGGCGGCAGGACGCCACCACTCTCATCGGACCCCTCCTGGGTCTGCCAGACCTGCCACACGTCGATCTCCCACGCCCACAGATCACCACCAGCCATCCCAACGGCTACCTCTGGAAACGCGACCACGTCGACGCCTGGCTGGGGGAGGCCCCCGCCGTCTGGATCGACGACGACTTCACCGATCTCGACCACATCTGGGCGGAGGATCGCGCCGCCTGCGGAACGGCGACCCTCCTCGTGCAGCCCGACCCACACCTTGGCTTGCAGCCCGACCACCTGACCGAGGTCACGAAGTGGGTCGCGCGGCTGTCCGCAGCCCATGCCGCCTGACGACTGATGCCCTCGCTGCCACGAGCAGCGAGGGCATCAGGGTGGCGGTGGGCTCTGCCTGCATGGGCGTCGTTCAGTTTCTGAACGAGATGGCAGCGAACCAAGGCCCCGAAGCTAAGGGGGAAAGGTGCACGTCAAGGGGGTGGCAGGATCAGCGTCCTAACACCACACATCGGCGCTGTGAACTGGGCATCTTTGCGAGTCCACGGTCCACGTCATCTTGATTGTTCCAGGTGTCGTGTCATTCCCCTGGGGCGGTGCCTTGAGAGGGGTGCTTCTCCTGGGCGGGCCGCCTGTTCCTCGCGGAGCTTCTTTAGCGCTTCTTGGAGCCGACCGCGTTCGTTCTCGATCTCGTCCAGCCGAACGGCGTCGTAAAGGGCCGCGGCTACACTCCGACTTCATGACGACGATCTACAAGACCCAGGAGTGGAAAGGCCACGGGAAGCAGAACTACTACTGGAACGAGTACAGGCTCGAAGGCGACACCGTCGTCAAGTACAAGTGCCACCGGCAGAAGTTCTTCGACGGCGATGAGAACACCTGGCAGGAGGACGAATCGTTCCAGGAGTCCTGGGGACTTGACGAGCCGAGCATGCCCGACTGGCTGAGGCGGTATCTCTGATCGCACCCGTACCCCTGTAGCGCTGGAACGTACCCTCGCCACGCCTTGTGACGAGGGCATCTGACGGAGGGTTAGCGGTGCCGAATGCGCTCTTCGGGCCTTGTGGCCCTTGGTGTGGCCGGAGAGTGTGGCGTGGCGGACATGGGCGGCATTCCGCCGATCGTGCTTCGGCTGCGAGCGGCTTGCGTTCGCCGGTTCGGCTGAGCCGTGATGCGCCAGTTGAGGACCTCGGAGAGGTGCTCGGCGCTGTCGAGTTCCCACTGGGTGCCCACCTCGGCCAAGAGGCGTCGGGTGTTGTGGCCAGCGGTTTCGGCGTGGGCGAGGGTTGTGGTCAAGGCGGTCCAAGCGGGGTCGGCGAGGATCCGGTCGGCGTGGTCGGGGAGGGCCGCGCGGAGGTCCCGCTCGAAGCGGCGGGCGGTCTCGGCTCGTGGTGCGTGGCGGGTCAACTCTGCCAGGACGGGTGCGGCGGCCTGCTGGTAGCCGGCCTGGAGGTGGCGGAAGGCTTCGTCGGCTGCTGCGGCTTGCTGTTGGTGGCCGCGCTGCTCGTGCCACTTCGCGGCGGCTCGGGCCAGGTACACGGTGGCGAAGAGCAGGGCGATGGCGAGTCCGCCAGGTTTGTTGGAGGCGTAGGCGAGTTCCTTGGCGGCTTGGCGCAGAGCGTGGGCTGCTTCGTGGTCGGCGCGGGTGGCGGAGCGACGGGCGCGGTTGAACGCCGAGGCGGCTGCACGCAGCTCTGCGCGGTGCGGGCCGGGTGTGGCGCTGGCGATGTTGTAGAGGGCGTCGCCGAAAGCGGCGAGCTGGCCTTGGGCGGCCGCATCGTCATCGGAGTCGAGGACAGAGTGCGCCGTCTGTATCGCGGCGATGGTGTGCTCCCACGGCTCGCCAGGATCTGCCGCGAACCTGGGGCGGTCGGCTATCTCCTGGTCGGGGAGACGTTCGCGGAGCCGGTTAACGGAGAGGTCGGGGGCGAGCTTCGAGCCGCCGTACCAGACCGGTTCGCCGGCCGTGTTGGTGTCGCCGGGTGCGGCGAGGCTGTAGCCGATCACGTCGCCGCTTTCGGGGCCGAGGCGCGTCTTGACCTTGATGCCGAGGGACTGGAGCACGGTGAAGTAGTCGGCCTCCGTGTGCACGGCGGCGGCGACCGCGTAAGCCCGCTCGCGCAGCCACTGCCGTGCGGTAACGGTCTGGCCTTGGCGCTCGGCCTTGGCGCGTTCGGCGCCGGTGGGGGTTCGAGGTGCTGTGAGGTCGCCGGACTTCAGGCGGCGCAGACCGAATTCGGCTTCGATCCTGCGGCACTCGGCCTGGGCCCGTCGGCCGTCCTGGTGGGTGCGTGGGCGGCGTCCGTCGGCGCGGACGGTGGTGGCCATGATGTGGATGTGATCGTCGGCGTGGCGTACCGCGATCCATCGGCATGCCTTCTCGTCGCCGTCGGGGGCGATGCCCGTGGCGTGCACGACGCGGCGGGCGACTTCGGCCCACTCGGTGTCGGTGAGGTAGCGGTCGCCGGGGGCGGTGCGGACCGGGCAGTGCCAGACGTGCTGTGGTGGCTTCTTGCCGCCCAGCTCGCGGGTGCGCAGGTCGACGTGGTGGTCGAGTCGCCTGGCGAGCTGGGAGTAGGTGGCTTCCGGGGCGCGGCCGGGGTCGGGAGCACCGTTCATGTCCCAGGCGGCGACAATGTGGGGGTTGGTGTGCTCGTCGCGGCGGCCGGGGCCGAAGAGGTAGGCGATCAGTCCGCGGCTGTCGGAACCGGTGGAGACGTCAGGAACCATGAGTCGTGCCCTCCGTCAGGAGCCGGTCGATGAGGTGGAAGCTGTTCTGTGCTGCTTGCTCGACGCGGTCCAGTACCGTCTCGGCGCGCTCGGGGACGGTTCCACGGTTGATGGCTGCGGTGATCTGGTTGAGGTTGCCGCCGATGCGGTTCAGCGCGACGGTGTGCGCCTCGACGGCCTCGATCAGCGGGCGGAGGGGATCGTCCTCCGGGCTGCCGACCATCCCCGCCTTGCCCTGCGCGACGGCCAGAGCGGCGTCCCCGACGAATCCGGCGAACCTCTGACCGCGCTGGTGAGCGGCGGCGCTGATCACCTGGACCGCGGTACGCGTGAAGCGGATGGTCTTCTCCTGGTCGCGCTTCTCCACCGTGCGCTTGCGGTTCATCTGCGCGGGCAGGGCGGGGGCGTCGAGATCCCGCCAGGAGGGTTGTTCGACGGGCGGTGGGACATCGGTCGGTGTGCTGCGAGGAACGGAGTCGGCAGCAGGCTTGCGAGAGTCCTCAACTACCCCCTCCTCCGGCTCGGGCGCCCCCTGGCGCTCGGCCTTGTCCTCCGCCACCCCTGGGGCGGGGGCAAGCGCGGACGAAGCCTCGTTAGAGGCTCGTTCGCTCCAGCTTGCTGCTGGTCGTCGGGTGAGCCTGAACAGCTTCCTGCGGCGGCGGGAGGTGAGGTCGTCGGCGTTCGAATTTGGCATGGTGGTGCTCCGTCAGTCGTGAGGGGTGGTGTCGTCGCATCCGTCGCATCCGTCGCGTGGCTGGTCAGCACAGGTACGGAGATGGCCGCAGGTACGGATCGATCCGTAACGCCGAGGAGATCCGTCCCCGCGCTGACCTGCGCGGGGACGGATGCGACGGATTGATGCGGACCTGGAGTCAGCGAGCGGGCCTCGGGCCTGCGGGCCCACTGGGCGGGCCGGTGGGAAGCGACCCGGACGGAGGGGAGGACGGCTGGCCCTGGGCCGGCCGCGCGCGAGAGGACCTTCCGGCTGCGGAAACCGGTTCTCCGGGGGCAGGGCAGTAGCGGGCCCAGGCGTCCACGAACTGGTTGCGGGCGTACGCCTTGGCCTGCCGGCTGTTCTCGAACCGGTAGTTGGCCGGGCTGATACCGAAATCGCGCAGCAGATTCGCCAGGTGGTAGGCGTTCAACCCCTTCGTGCCGTACTCCGCCCACGGAGCCTCGGCGTCCTGGATCAGCACGGCGAGCAGGTCCTGGCTGCGCAGAGCCTCCTTGCCGCCCTCCTGGTCGAAGACGCGGCGGATGTCACGCAGCAGCCGCGTCTTCAACGTCGTCTGCTCGTCCTGGACCACCTCGTTGCGCGTCATCGCCAGACAGGCGGCACGAGCCCGCGCGGGCCAGTACCCCCCGGCGAGATCGGCGACGATGACGAGCGGCTCCCATGTCTCGGCGGCGCGGTCCTCGACGGGCATCTTCGGCACCGCGCCCGCGACGGTGCCGCGCTGCGGGACCAGCCAGCCGGCCAGCCGGTCGCGGAGCGTGTGCAGTTCCGGCACGGAGTACCGCGAACGGAACGGAGTTATCCGCTCGCCCGGCTTGCGCTTCTGCATGCGGATGACGATCGCGCGGTCCATGATCGTGTCCGGCAGGTCACCGATCCCGGCCAGCGCCGCCATCGCGAAGGTGGGGAACGCGGTCGGCTTGTGCTCCGGACCGGAGATCCGCCAGGCCGGCCGGTTGCGCTGGTGCCCGGCGTTCAGCAGGCCGCGCAGGTCCTCCTTGTCGCCCGCCTTGGGGCCGAAGATGGTGTCGGCCTCGTCCACCAGCAGCGTCGGCGGGTTCTTGCCGATGACGCGGAAGACGACGGCGGGGGAGGTGTTCACCGTCATCATCGGCTGGTGGACGGTCTCGTAGAGGACGTCCAGGAGGCGGGACTTGCCGCACCCCTTGGTCGGCCCGACCACCGCCAGCCGTGGCGCGTGTTGGAGGCCGGGCTGGATGTGGGAGGCCGCGACCCAGAGGGTGACCGCGGTCAGGGCCTCGTCGCTCGGCAGCACCACGTACCGCCCGATCGCCGTACGGAGGTCGTCCAGCAGCGCGCTGCCTGCGCCTGCCGGCCCGCCACCGTCTTGGGCTTCTGGTCCGTCTGGAGCAGGATTGCCTGCGCTGTCCGGCAAACCGGGTGTACTCCGATTCGGAGCATCGGAGGTCGCGCCTCCCATGTCGGGGCGTGGTTCCGTCCGCTCCTCGCGGTTCCGAGGCAGACCCTGGCCCGGGACTGCGATCGGTGGCCAGACAACACTGGATGCGTTCGAGGTGGCGGGGGACGTAGGGTCCTTCATAGACGTTCCTCTCGGGTGGGGGGCGAGACGGGCAAGGTCTCGCCCCCCACGGGTTCGTTCGTTCAGGGATGGGCGACGTGCAGGGGAATCTCCGGCCCTCGGCGTTGGCGCGCCGGGGGCCGTTGCTGTGTCTGGGCCTGTTGGTGGCTTATGAGGCCAGGCCCCAGTCCTCTCCGCCGTCGATCAGCGCGCGCTCGTAGCGCAGCAGTTCGGCCTCGGGGTAGAGCACCCGCTTGCCGACCTTGATGCCGCGGGGTCCCTTCTGGAGATGGCGCCAGTAGCGGACGGTGCTCTCGGCGGTGCGGTAGCGCTCGGCGACCTCGGCGGTGGTCAGGTATCGCATGCGTTCCCATTCGGCTAGGTGGCGATTCGATCTGCATAATCTGTACCTCATGATCGGCGGTTACCCAAATCGGGAAGCCCATGTTTCAATTCGGATAGCGATGGTCGCGAAGGAGGTTCGATGGCAAGCGAGAAGGCCGAGGGCGGCGAAGTGCCGCTGCTCTACAGCGAAGGCAACGTGGCGGGCCGCGTAGCCCTGGAGCGCGAAGTTAGAGGGTGGAGCACGACCGAACTGGCCGAGCGCGTGACCAGAGCCGGCGTGAAGATGAACCAGACGGCCGTCTGGCGCATCGAGAACGGCTCACCCCGCCGCCGGATCAACCTCGATGAGGCGCTCGCCTTCTCCCGCGTCTTCGAACTGCCCCTCGAAGAGCTCATGTCACCGCCCTTGGAAGGGCTCGACATCGACAGCCGACGGCTCGTCCAGGAAGCAGTAGAAGCGTTCTACGAAACTCGCGACGCCCGCGACCGCCTGCACCGCGCCGTGGTCGCCGTCGCCGACCACATCAAGGCACACCCCGACAGCTCACGCGCGATCAACGAGCAGTGCCTCCGCCTCATGGGCGACGAGCGGGACGCTCGCACCCTCACCAGCGACATCGAGGACGGCGGCCACTACTGACAACCAGCACAAAGGAGAAGCCACTTGGCGAACATCCAGAAGCGCCCCAACGGCAAATGGCGTGCCCGCTACCGCGACCTCGACGGCAAGGAGCACGCCCGCCACTTCGACCGCAAGATCGACGCCCAGCGCTGGCTCGACGAAGTCACGACCAGCGTGGTCACCGGGCAGTACGTCGACCCGCGCTCGGCGAAGAAGCCCTTCAAGGAGTACGCGGAGGAGTGGCGGGCCAGCCAGCCGCACCGGCCGTCGACGGCCAAGGCCGTAGCCCAGCACCTGCGTTGCTACGCCTACCCCGTCTGGGAGAAGCGAGCACTCGGCGCGATCAAGCCCGGTGACGTGCAGAGTTGGATCACCAGCCTGACGACCACCCACAAGCTCGCCGCGAGCACCTCCCGCACCGTCTTCAACACGGTCAACGCCGTCTTCCGGGCAGCGGTCCGCGACCGCATGATTCCGCACAACCCCTGCACTGACGCGAAACTGCCCTCCGTTCCGAGGAAGAAGGTCGTGCCCCTGGCCGTCGAGCAGGTGCGCACACTGGCCGAGGAGATACCCGGCCGCTACAGGGGCTTGGTCCTGCTGGGCGCTTGTACAGGGCTCCGCCCTGGCGAGCTCTTCGGTCTCCAGGTCCGGCACGTGGACCTGCTGCACGCCACTGTCTCAGTCGAGCAGCAGATCCAGCAGACCGCAAAGCACGGCGTGTACGTCTGCCCGCCCAAGACCGCTCGATCACACCGCACGGTCCCGCTCCCCCGCATAGCGGTGGATGCGATGAAGGCACACCTGCGGGACTTCCCCGCTGATGGGCCCGAGAGCTGGATCTTCACAGCGCCGCAGGGCGGGCCCGTGGTCTACACGCACTTCATGGACGGATCCTGGCGGCCTGCCTGTGCGAAGGCCGGCATCCCGAAGGGCACCGGCCCCCATGCCCTCCGGCATCACTACGCCAGCCTGCTGATCAAGCACGGCGAATCCGTGAAGACGGTCTCCGAGCGCCTCGGCCACACCAACGCGGCGATGACGCTGAACATCTACACCCACCTGTGGCCCGACTCCGAGGAGCGGACCCGGGCCGCCGTCGACAAGGCGTACGCGAACCAGTGCGCCGACGCCCAGCCGCAGGTCGACGAAGCGGCGTAGCCGCTCCCCCGCGTGCCGGACTGATCCAGCACGCTGCGGACTCTGTGCGGACCGCAAAGGCCGCCCAACCCACTCCGTCGCAGGTCAGACGGCCTTTCGCCGAACGTATTACACGTTGAAGCGGAACTCCACCACGTCGCCGTCCTGCATCACGTACTCCTTGCCCTCCATGCGCGCCTTGCCCGCCGCGCGGGCCTCGCCGACTGAGCCTGTGGTGACCAGGTCGTCGAAGGAGATGACCTCCGCCTTGATGAAGCCCTTCTGGAAGTCCGTGTGGATCACGCCGGCCGCTTCGGGGGCCGTGGCGCCCTTCTTGATCGTCCAGGCCCGGGATTCCTTGGGGCCCGCCGTCAGGTACGTCTGGAGGCCCAGGGTGCGGAAGCCGACGTGGGCGAGGGTGGCCAGGCCCGGTTCTTCCTGGCCTACCGACTGGAGGAGTTCCAGGGCCTCGTCGTCGTCCAGTTCCGCCAGGTCCGACTCCAGCTTGGCGTTGAGGAAGATGGCCTCGGCGGGGGCGACCAGGGCGCGCTGGGTGTCCTTGAAGGTGTCGTCCGTCAGCTCCTCCTCGTCCACGTTGAAGACGTAGAGGAACGGCTTGGCGGTGAGGAGGTGCAGGTCGTGGAGGGGTTCCGCCTTCTCCGTGCCCTGGACCAGGCCCGCCGAGAACAGCGTCTCGCCCTTCTCCAGGATGGCCTGCGCCTCCTCGATGGCCTTGACCTTCGGGAGGACGTCCTTCTTGATGCGCGACTCGCGCTGGAGGCGCGGGAGGACCTTCTCCACCGTCTGGAGGTCGGCGAGGATCAGCTCGGTGTTGATCGTCTCGATGTCGTCCTTCGGCGAGACCTTGCCGTCGACGTGGACCACGTTCTCGTCCTTGAAGGCCCGGATGACCTGGCAGATGGCGTCGGACTCGCGGATGTTCGCCAGGAACTTGTTCCCCAGGCCCTCCCCCTCCGAGGCGCCGCGCACGATGCCCGCGATGTCGACGAAGTCGACCGTCGCCGGGAGGATCTTCTGCGAGCTGAAGACCTCGGCGAGCTTGGTCAGGCGCGGGTCGGGGACGCCGACCACCCCGACGTTCGGCTCGATGGTGGCGAACGGGTAGTTGGCCGCCAGCACGTCGTTCTTGGTCAGGGCGTTGAACAGGGTCGACTTGCCGACATTCGGCAGGCCGACGATTCCGATCGTGAGCGACACGTTGGCGACTTCCTGGGGAGAGGGGAGAGAAGTGGAGAGGGTGAGTGGAGCGTGGGAAGCCCAGTTTACGGGCGGTGGTTCGCGCTCCACGACGGGTTCCCGGCGGTTCCCGGCCTCCCGCGACCCGCCCGTACGCCTCGAACGCAACGCCAAGCTCGCCCAAAGGGCGTGTCCCGTGCCGGATTCGTCCCCCTCCGCCGCCTACGTTGGTCCGGTGGACCAGCACAGGACACGTCAGCCCCAGCGCCGGACCAGGCCGGGGACACCCCCTCCGCCCCGGGGCGCCGTCGCGGAGGCCGCGAGCGTCCACCGGGTGCCGCCCGCGCCGGCACGCCGGGTGCCACCGGTCGTCGACACCCTGCGCGGTCTGCCCAACCCCCGGTTCACCGGGATCGGCGCGGGACTGTTCGCCACCGCCGTCATGCTGTTCGTCGCGTTCGTGGACGAGCTGCTGTTCGACGGGGCGCCCTTCCCGTACGGATTCATGTTCCTGCTGGTGAGCGGCGTGACAGCGCTCTGGGTGCGGGAGGCCGACCTGGTGACCGCGCCGATCGCCGTACCGATCGCCTTCGCCGTCGGTACGACCCCGATCGCCGGCGGTACGGGCGGGTTCGGCGGGAACGTCATGGCGGTCGTCACCGCGCTGGCCGTACACGCGGGCTGGCTGTACGGCGGCACACTCGTCGCCGGCCTCATCGCGTCCGTACGCAAGATCCGCCAGATGGGGCGCCGCCAGCTCGCCCGCGACGTGGCCGCCGCGGCAGCCGCGAACCGGGCCGCGGGGGCACACACGGCCGCCGTTCCTCGCAGGGCCGTACCGCGCGGGTAGGAGCACCTACCTCCGTGGGCGGTACGGCCCCGCCCGCCTACCTGCCCGCCGCCGTCATCGCCGCGCCCACGATCCCCGCGTTGTTCTGGAGCTCGGCCGGGACGATCTCCGCCTTGATGCCCTCGATCAGCGGAATGAACTTCTCCGCCTTACGGCTCACCCCGCCGCCGATGATGAACAGCTCGGGCGAGAACAGCATCTCCACGTGCGCCAGGTACTTCTGGACCCGGTGCGCCCAGTGGTGCCAGCTCAGGTCCTCGTCCTCCTTGGCCTTCGTCGACGCGTGCTTCTCCGCGTCGTGGCCGTGCAGCTCCAGGTGGCCCAGCTCGGTGTTGGGCACCAGCTTGCCGTCCACGAAGAGCGCGCTGCCGATGCCCGTACCGAACGTCAGCAGGAAAACCGTGCCCTTACGGCCCCGCCCGGCGCCGAAGGCCATCTCCGCGACCCCCGCCGCGTCGGCGTCGTTGAGGACGGTCACCCGGAGGTTCAGCTTGTCGCCGAGCAGCTGGCCGGCGTCGACGTCGATCCACTTCTTGTCGACGTTGGCGGCCGTACGGATCACGGAACCGGTCACCACCCCGGGGAAGGTGATGCCGACCGGACCCGACCAGCCGAAGTGCCGTACGACCTCGACCACGCCGTCCGCGACGCTCTCGGGCGTCGCGGGCTGCGGGGTGAGTACTTTGTGACGCGGTTCGACCAGGTCGCCGCGCTCCAGGTCCACGGGCGCGCCCTTGATCCCCGAGCCGCCGATGTCCACTCCGAAGACGTTCATGGACACAACGTTACGGGCAGACGACCGCCACGCGCGCCGTTACCCCTCGACCGTACGTACGGACTTCCCAGTCGAGCACATGTACGTACGGTCCGATCAGATGTACGTACGATCCGACCACGCGTGCGATCAATCCCCTACCACGCGTGCGATCAACTCCGTACCGCGTGTGCGCTCACTTCGCCGTCAGCGCCGCCGCCTCCGCGCGCAGGTCCCGCCGCAGCTCCTTCGGCAGCGAGAACACGATCGACTCCTCCGCCGCCTTCACGATCTCGACGTCCTCGAAGCCACGCTCCGACAGGTACTCCAGGACGCCCTCGACCAGCACCTCGGGAACGGACGCCCCCGACGTGAGACCGACCGTCTCCACGCCGTCGAGCCAGGCTTCCTCGATCTCGTCGGCCGCGTCCACCAGGTACGAGGCGCGCGCGCCGGCGCCGAGGGCGACCTCGACCAGGCGGACGGAGTTGGACGAGTTCTTGGAGCCGACGACGATGACCAGGTCCGCGTCCGCGCCCATCTGCTTGACCGCGATCTGGCGGTTCTGCGTCGCGTAGCAGATGTCGTCGCTGGGCGGCGAGATCAGCAGCGGGAACTTCTCCTTGAGCCGGTCGACCGTCTCCATGGTCTCGTCCACGGACAGCGTGGTCTGGGAGAGCCAGACGATCTTCGACTCGTCGCGGACCTTCACGTTGGCCACGTCGTCCGGGCCGTCGACCAGCGTGATGTGGTCCGGGGCCTCGCCCGACGTACCGATGACCTCTTCGTGGCCGTCGTGGCCGATGAGGAGGATGTCGTAGTCCTCGCTCGCGAAGCGGACGGCCTCCTTGTGGACCTTGGTGACGAGGGGGCAGGTCGCGTCGATGGTGGCGAGGTTGCGGCGGGCCGCCTCCTCGTGGACGACCGGGGCCACGCCGTGCGCGGAGAACATGACGATCGATCCCTCGGGGACCTCCGCCGTCTCCTCGACGAAGATGGCGCCCTTCTTCTCCAGGGTCCGTACGACGTACTTGTTGTGGACGATCTCGTGCCGGACGTAGATGGGCGCGCCGTACTGCTCCAGCGCCTTCTCGACGGCGATCACGGCACGGTCCACCCCCGCGCAGTAACCACGGGGGGCGGCGAGCAGGACGCGTTTGCCGGCGCGGCGCGCGGCGTCTCCACTGGGGGTGGCGGCGGGCGACGGGCGGGACGTGTCAGTCATGCGTCCCATCGTAAGGCCGCCCAGAACAGGCGGGGGGTCGCCCTTGGACCCGACACTGGGCCTACGTGACGGGTACGTCACGGGTACGTGACGTACGGAGGGACCCGATGGGCGGCACCGGCGACACCGGCGGGCACACCGACGGCGGCGAGGACGGAGGGCCGTCGGCCGGTGGACCCGTGTGGGGCGGCGGGGCGGAGAGCCTGCGGGAGCCGGCCGGCGGGCAGCTGCGGCGGACGCTCGGGTTCCGCGACCTCGTCGTGTACGGGCTGCTGTTCATCGCCCCGATGGCCCCCGTCGGCGTGTTCGGGACGCTCGACGCGAAGTCGCACGGGGCGGTGGCGCTGGTGTACGTGGTGGCGACGGTCGCCATGGCGTTCACCGCGTTCAGCTACGCCCAGATGGTCCGGGTGGCCCCGCAGGCCGGGTCCGTCTTCAACTACGCGCGCAAGGGGCTCGGCGAGGGGCCGGGGTTCATCGCCGGGTGGATGGCGATGCTCGACTACCTGCTGATCCCGGCGGTGGCGTACCTCTTCGCGGGGATCGCGATGGAGGCGCTGGTCCCGTCCGTGGACCGGTGGGTGTGGACGTCGATCGCGGTCGTGGTCACCACGCTGCTCAACCTGTGGGGCGTACGGGCGGCGGCGCGGGTCGGGATGGCGGTGCTGGCGCTGGAGATCGTGGTGCTGCTGATCTTCGTGGTGGCGGCGGTCGTGGTGCTGGCCCAGGACGGGGCGACACGCGGCTGGTCCACGCCGTTCACCAGTGACCGGGGGTTCTCGCTGACGGCGGTCATCGGGGGGGTGTCGGTCGCGGTGCTCTCGTACCTGGGCTTCGACGCGATCGCCTCCTTCGCCGAGGAGGTGACGGGCGGCTCGCGGAAGGTGGCGCGGGCGGTGCTGTTCTGCCTGGTGCTGGCGGGGGTGCTGTTCATCGCGCAGACGTATCTGGTGGCGCTGCTGGAGCCGGTCGGCTCCGCACGACTGGCGGCCGATCCGGCCGCCCAGGGCACGGCGTTCTACGACGCGGTGGATTCGGCGGTCGGCACGTGGCTGCACGACCTGGTGGCGTCCAGCAAGGCGATCGGCGCGGCGTTCGCCGCGCTGGCGGGTCAGGCGGCGGCGGGGCGGCTGCTGTTCGCGATGGGCCGCGAGCGCCGACTGCCGCGCGGCCTGTCCCGTACGGACTCGGGCGTGCCCCGGGTGGCCCTGCTGCTGGCGGCCGTGGTGACGCTGGGGGCGGCGGTGTGGGCGGCGCAGCGGGGCGACGGCCTGGACAAGCTGGTGTCGGTGGTCAACATCGGGGCGCTGTCGGCGTTCGTGCTGCTGCACGCGTCGGTGGTGGGGTGGTTCGCGGTACGACGCGCGGAGGGGGCGCCGCGGTGGTTCCGGCATGTGGTGCTGCCGGTGGTGGGGGCGGGAATCCTGGTGGCGGTGATCGTGGAGGCGTCGGGGACGGCACAGGTGGTGGGGGCGATCTGGCTGGCGGTGGGGTTGGCGGTGCTGGTGGGGCAGCGGGGGCGGGTGGGGGCGGGGTGACGTTGGTCTGACGTGGCCTGGCGTGGGGCGCGTTCGAGGTCGCGCTGACGGGGGCGGGTCTCGTGGACGCCGACGTGGCCGGGCGGGTCGGCTGACGCGGTGGAGCGTGTGTGGAGGGTGCAGGGAGGCGGGTCGGGCGGGCCCGGGTAGGCCGTGCAGGCGGCCGACTGATGGCCGCGCGGGAGCACCCGTACCCCTGCTGCCGGGCTGGCCGCGCGCACGGAGGCAGCCCGGGCGCCACACTCACGCCGTGCAGGCGACCCGCTCATGCCCCTCCTTGCTCTGGCTGAAGCCGCGCAACGGCCTCACAGGCGCCGTCCGGGCGCCACGCTGGCGGTCCGGGCGGCCTGCTGACGCGGTGTCGTCGGCCCGCATACGCCATCCAGGCGGATGACCCGGGCCGCGCGGGCGCGCACAGAGGCGACCCAGGAACGTACGGACGCCGTGGGGCTGTCCATGGACGCGGTCCGGCTGGTCCGCACACGCCGCTCAGGCGGGGAGGACCGGGGCCGCACGGACGCACGGCTGCGGCCCGGACGCCATGCCGGCGCCGTACGGGCGAGGGGCCTCCCCCGTCAGGGAGGCCCGCTGAAGCCCCGCGCGACCACCCGTACCGCTGCTGCCGCGCTGGCGCGCCGCACGGAAGGGGCCAGGCGCCATGCCGGGCGCCGTGGGTCCGTCCGGACGCGGTCCCGCCGGACCCGTACACGCCGCTCAGCCGGGGACGGCCCGGGCCGCCGCACGGACGCACGCTCAGAAGCGACCCCGGCGCCTTACTGACGCCGTCCGGGCGGCGTGCTGACGCCGTGTCGGCGGCCCGCACAAGCCGCCCAGGCGGACGCCCCGGGCCGCATGGGCGCGCACGGAAGCGACCCGGGCGCCGTACTGACGCCGCAGGGCCCTCCGCAGACACGGTCCGGCCGACCCGCACACGCCGTCCAGGCGGACGGCCCGGGCCGTCCGGGCGCGCGCATGGAAGCGGTTGGGGCGCCATGCTGGCGCCGTTGGGTGGGCCGTCCACGGATATGGTCCGGTCGACCCCGTCCCCGGGCGGACGGCCTGGACCGCGTCGGCGCGTGCACGGAGGCGGCCCGGCGCCGTGCGGGCGAGTCGTCCACGCCCGTCCGGGCGGACGGCTGAAGCCGCGCGGGGGCCTCACCAGCGCTGCCCCGGCGCCCCGGCCACGCCGCCGGACGTGCCGCTCACGTCCTGCGGGCGCCCGGTGATGTCAGAGGCTGCCGATACGCTCCTCGGTATGGCTCTCAACACGTCCGCGGACGCCCCGCTGCCCGTCGGTGAGGTGTCGCGGCTCATCGGTGGGTGGATCGACCGGCTCGGGGCCGTCTGGGTCGAGGGTCAGATCACGCAGCTCTCGCGCAGACCGGGCGCGGGGGTGGTCTTCCTGACGCTGCGCGACCCGTCGTACGACATCTCGGTGGGGGTGACGTGCTACCGCCAGGTGTTCGACGCCATCGCCGATGTGGTCTCGGAGGGCGCGCGGGTCGTGGTGCAGGCCAAGCCGGAGTGGTACGCGCCGCGGGGGCAGCTGTCGCTGCGGGCCACGGAGATACGGCCGGTCGGCATCGGCGAACTGCTCGTGCGGCTGGAGCGGTTGAAGCAGGCTCTGGGCGCGGAGGGGCTGTTCGCGGCCGACCGCAAGAAGCCGCTGCCGTTCCTGCCGCAGCTGATCGGGCTGGTCTGCGGCCGGGCGTCGGCGGCCGAGCGGGACGTGCTGGAGAACGCGCGGCGGCGGTGGCCCGCCGTCCGCTTCGAGGTGCGCAACACCGCCGTGCAGGGCGTGAACGCGGTGGCGCAGGTCGTGGCGGCGGTCGAGGAGCTGGACGCGCTGCCGGAGGTCGACGTGATCGTGGTGGCGCGCGGCGGCGGGAGCGTGGAGGATCTGCTGCCGTTCTCGGACGAGCAGTTGGTAAGGGCGGTGGCCGCGTGCCGGACGCCGGTGGTCTCCGCGATCGGGCACGAGCCGGACTCCCCTCTGCTCGACCTGGTGGCGGACGTCCGGGCGTCGACGCCGACGGACGCGGCGAAGAAGGTCGTGCCGGACGTCGGCGAGGAGCTGGACCGGGTGCAGGCGCTGCGGGACCGCGCGCTGCGGACGGTACGGGGGCTGCTCGACCGGGAGGAGCGCGGCCTCGCCCACGCGCTCGGCCGGCCGGTGATGGAGTGGCCGCAGCGGATGGTCACGGACCGCGCCGCCGAGGTGGACGCGCTGGCGGACCGGTCGCGGCGGGTGCTGCGGCATCTGCTGGACCGCGCGGACTCGGAACTGTCGCACACGCGCGCACGCGTGGTGGCGCTCTCGCCGGCCGCGACGCTGGAGCGGGGGTACGCGGTGCTCCAGCGTCCCGACGGGACGGTCGTACGGTCTCCCGAGGACGTCACCGCGGGCGAGGAGCTGCGGGCGCGGGTGGCGAAGGGGGACTTCACGGTGCGGGTCGCGGAGTGAGCGGGTCCTACCGGGTCGAGGCCGTGGGCGCCGTGGGCGCCGTGGGCGCCGTGGGCGCCGTGGGCGCCGTGGGCGCCGTGGGCGCCGTGGGCGCCGTGGGCGCCGTGGGCGCCGTGGGCGCCGTGGGCGCCGTGGGCGCCGTGGGCGCCGTGGGCGCCGTGGGCGCCGTGGGCGCGGCCCGCGAGGCCCGCGCCACGGATGGCGCCCGTCTCACCGGTCCCGCCCGGCCGGCCGGCACCGTCCGAGGGACCTATCTCGCGCGCGCCCTCCGTACCGCTGCCGCGGTCCGCCCGGACCGTTCCGGACGCTCGACTTGTTCCACCGGGCCGGCTCACCCGCCGGTTCGCCTGTCGGCTCGTACGCCGGCCCGTATGGAGGATGGATCGCATGGCCACGACGGATGAGAAAGCCGCGCTCGGCTACGAGCAGGCACGGGACGAGTTGATCGAGGTCGTGCGCCGACTGGAGGCGGGCGGGACGACGCTGGAGGACTCGCTGGCGCTCTGGGAGCGGGGCGAGGAGCTGGCGAAGGTGTGCCGCCGCTGGCTGGAGGGCGCCCGCGCCCGCCTGGACGCGTCCTTGGCGGATGACACCACCGGCTCCGAGCCGGGCGAGGGCTGACCGAGCCGACCGGGGAACTCGGCGGACCGGGAGGACTGGCGGATCGAGAGCGAATCAGTCGGTCGCGCGAACACCCGTCGGCGCCCAGGACCGCCGACCCTGTGCGTGTCCAGCCGGTCGGCCGTGCGTCCCGGCCGGCGCCGGCGGGCATCAACGCGACGAGCGGCATCGGCCCACCGCCAGGAGCGGCCCCCGGCCGCCAGGACCGGCGACAGACGGGCCGCCCACGCGAGCACCGGCCGGGCCCCCATCCGATGGGGGCCACCAGCCGATCGGCCGTGAGTCGCGGCTGTGCGCCGACAGGCGTCGGCACACGGCGACCGGCGACCGGCGTCAGCCCACCGCAAACAACGGCAGCCGGCCACGAAGACCACCGAGGACCGCCCACCCCCGGGGTCGGCCGAGCGGGCGGGCGTCCATGTCAACCGGCGGCAAGGAGACAACCCGAGACCGTCACGCCACAGCGACCGGCGTCAGCCTGCGGCAAGGAGTGGCAGTCGGCCGCCCGGAACGCCAACAGATCGGCCGCCCGCGCGAGCGCCGACCCGAGGGGCAGCCGGTCAAGCTTGAGTGCCGGCCGCCGTCAGCCCGCAGGATCGGCGTCGGCCGACGGCAAAGGAGCGGTCGCCGCCCGCGCGAACACCGGCCGACGGCGAGGGCGCGCCGGTCCGAGGGGCCACCGGGCGGGCGGGCCAACCAACCGAAAGGAGCCAACCCAAGGCCATCACGCGCGCGGCGGCCGGCGCCGGCCTGCGGCGAGAACTGGCCCCCGGCCACTAAGAGCGCGGGCAACCAGCGGCCGCCGGCGGCGCGGAAACAACCCGCGCCGTCGCGCCCGCAGCGGCCGGCGCCGCCCTCGGCCTGCGGCAAGAAGCGGCAGCCGAGGACAAGGCGTCGCGGCCCGCCGCGAAGAAGCCGTCCGCTGCGGAGAGGCCGTCTGCCGCGAAGAACACCGACAGACAGGGACGCCCCCAGAGCACCCGCAGCGACCGCGTCAGCCCGCCGCCGGGTCCGTCCCCAGCGCCGCCGCCATCTGCGCCAGGCGTTCGTACGACGCCGTGCCCGTGACCACCGTCGTCGCGCCCGCCTCCGTGCGGACCAGCGCGTCGTACTTCGGGCCGTCCCAGCGCTGCCACGTCTCGCCGGCCACCTCCTGGGTCCTGCCGGTGTTCTCGGCCCGCTGCGTGACGCCCGTGACGTACTTCTTCGCCGGCATCGTGGACTGCTCCACGGCGACGTACTCCCCGTCGGGGTCCAGGTAGCCGAGATGCCACGCGTCCGCGTTCTGCCGCTCGTACGAGACCGACGTGGGCTTCCAGCCGCCCGTCAGGCCCGTCGGCGCCACCACGGGGTACGGGGCCGCGCGCCGCGCCGTGAGGAGTTCGACGCGGTAGTCGACCGCCCGGACCGGGTCGGCCTTCTCGTCGTGCGGGATGAACACGTAGATCACGGCGACTACCGCGCCGATGACCACCATCGACAGGAACATGTCCCGTACGGACTGTCTGCCTCGCTTCTCTGCCACGGCTCTCTCCTCTGCCACGGCCCCATCGTCGCATCACGCCCACGCCGCTCATCCGTGGGCCCCACTGCTCAATCTGTCGATGTGCAGATAGAGTCGTATCACCCTCTTTTCCGGTCGTCACCGCACAGAAAGGTGCGCTCCGATGTCCGACAGTCAGCTGCCGCCCCCGCTGGAAGTGTCTCCCGAAGCCCCCGACCGCAACCTGGCGCTGGAGCTGGTCCGGGTCACCGAGGCGGCCGCCATGGCGGCCGGCCGGTGGGTCGGGCGCGGTGACAAGAACGGTGCCGACGGCGCCGCGGTCAACGCCATGCGCACGCTCGTCTCCACGGTGTCCATGAACGGCCTCGTGGTCATCGGTGAGGGCGAGAAGGACGAAGCCCCGATGCTGTTCAACGGCGAGCACGTCGGCGACGGCACCGGCGCCGAGGTCGACATCGCCGTGGACCCCATCGACGGTACGACCCTGAACGCCAAGGGCATGCCCAACGCGATCGCCGTGCTGGCCGCCGCCGACCGGGGCGCGATGTTCGACCCGTCCGCCGTCTTCTACATGGACAAGCTCGTGACCGGCCCCGAGGCCGCCGACTTCGTCGACATCAACGCGCCTGTGTCCGTCAACATCCGCCGCGTCGCCAAGGCCAAGCGCGTCTCCCCCGAGGACCTCACGGTCGTGGTCCTCGACCGGCCCCGCCACGACACCGTCGTGCGGGAGATCCGCGAGACCGGCGCCATGATCAAGTTCATCTCGGACGGCGACGTGGCCGGTTCGATCATGGCTGCCCGCGACGGTACGGGGGTCGATCTGCTGCTGGGCATCGGCGGGACCCCCGAGGGCATCATCTCCGCGTGCGCCATCAAGTGCCTGGGCGGCGTCATCCAGGGCAAGTTGTGGCCCAAGGACGACGAGGAGCGCAGGCGGGCGATCGACGCCGGACACGACCTGGACCGTGTCCTGTCCACCGACGACCTGGTCAGCGGTGACAACGTCTTCTTCGTCGCCACCGGCATCACGGACGGTGAACTGCTGCGCGGGGTCCGCTACCGCTCGGAGACCGCGACGACACAGTCCCTCGTCATGCGCTCCAAGTCCGGCACGATCCGTCAGATCGACTCGACCCACCGGCTGTCGAAACTGCGCGCCTACAGCGCCATCGACTTCGACCGCGCCAAGTAGGACGATCAGCCCGTCGTCAGGGGCGCCCCGCGTGCGCGGCGGGGCGCCCCTTTCCGTGCGGTACGGGCGCTCAGCCCGCCGCCGCGATGTGGTCGTTCGCCGCCGCGGCCGTCCTCAGCTCCACCTCACGCCGTCTGCGCCGCGCCAGCACCACGCGGCGCTCGGCGGCGGTGAGGCCGCCCCACACGCCGTACGGCTCCGGCTGGAGCAGCGCGTGCTCCCGGCACTCGACCATGACCGGACAGCGGCCACACACGCGCTTGGCGGACTCCTCACGCGACAGCCGTGAGGCGGTCGGCTCCTTGGAAGGGGCGAAGAACAACCCGGCTTCGTCCCGGCGGCATACCGCCTCCGAGTGCCAGGGGCCTGCCTGATCCTCCCGGGCGGGACTCCGCGGGGACGGTACGGCGGCGACCTGCAAGGGCTGGTGCGGCGGATGCGGCACGGGTCTACTCCTGACGACGGCTTCGCGAGCGAGAGACGATGCAGCAGTCCTTACCCGCTGTACGCGCCGCTATGCACTGCGTGGCACGCGGTTCCGGAGTCCGGAACGCGGTGCGGAATTCCGGACGCGTAACCACAACCGGACACCTTTGGCCGGAAAACATCGCACCGGACCAGCCTCCCCAGCCCACCAGGCTCCAGCGCCCCTCAGTGCCCGAGGTGCCTCCGGGACCGCCGGTGCAGATCGGTGATCCACTTGCCGCGCTTGGGCTTGGCCTCGACGTTCCCGAACACCGAATAGCCGTTCACGATGACCACCGGCGCGTCGGGATCGGCGGCCTCCAGCGTCAGGACCTCGAAGTTGCCGAAGACGCCGGTGCCGTTGCCGCGCAGGGAGATGTTCTCGGGGACGCGGACCTCGACATTGCCGAAAATGGACGTCGCGTTGATCACGGTTGTCCGCTGCCCGAAGAGCGCTTCCGTGAGATCGATCTCCACATTTCCGAAGAGCGCGAACGCGCGCGTGCTCCGGCCGATGCGCCAGCGGCCCTTCCGGGTCGAGCTGCTGAACACCGCGACGAGGCTCTCGGCGGGCGCCGTCGGGTCGTCGGGGCCGTAGCCGTACGCCCGGCCGCCCGGGACCGGGGAGCCGGCGGCGTCCCCGGTGCCGGCCCCTGCCACCGGCAAGTCCCGTACCAGCGGTTGCAGTTCACCCAGGGTCTTCGCGCGGTAGACGGCGTCGATCCGGTCGGAATGTTCCTCGGCGTCCAGACGGCCCTCCGCCAGGGCCTCCCGGAGGATGTCCGCGATCCGGTCTCGGTCGGCGTCGGAGGCCCGGATACCCGCGGGCTCCACCGGTGCGACCGGCTTCTGGGAGTGCTTTTCGAGGTCCACACCCTCAGGGTAGCGAAACGCGATAGATCGCGACCAGAGGCAGTCCGCGGCGCGGACCACGAGACGGCGGCCGGGCGGCCCGCAAGCCGCCTCGCGATCCGGCCGACGAGCCGGCCCGCAAGCCGGCCCGCGAGGCGTTCGTGAAGCGGTTCGTGAGGCGCACCTCACCGGCACAGGGCCCGCCCGGCCGCCTACGCTGGGGAACGCGCGGCCAATGGAGGCCGCGCCACTGCCTGTCGAGTGAGGAATGGCCGTAATGCCAGAGTTTGTGTACTCCGATCTGCTCCCCCTGGGAGAGGACACCACGCCGTACCGCCTGGTGACCGCCGAAGGTGTCTCCACCTTCGAGGCCGACGGGCGTACGTTCCTCACGGTCGAGCCGGAGGCGCTGCGCACCCTGGCCGCCGAGGCCATGCACGACATCTCGCACTACCTGCGCCCGGCCCATCTCGCCCAGCTGCGCCGGATCGTGGACGACCCCGAGGCCTCCTCGAACGACAAGTTCGTGGCGCTCGACCTGCTCAAGAACGCGAACATCGCGGCCGCCGGCGTCCTCCCCATGTGCCAGGACACCGGCACGGCGATCGTGATGGGCAAGCGCGGCCAGCACGTCCTCACCCGGGGCGGTGACGAGGAGGCCCTGTCGCACGGCATCTACGACGCGTACACCAAGCTCAACCTCCGCTACTCGCAGATGGCTCCCCTCACCATGTGGGAGGAGAAGAACACCGGCTCGAACCTCCCCGCGCAGATCGAGCTGTACGCGACCGACGGCGGCGCGTACAAGTTCCTCTTCATGGCGAAGGGCGGCGGCTCCGCCAACAAGTCGTTCCTCTACCAGGAGACGAAGGCGGTCCTCAACGAGACCTCCATGATGAAGTTCCTGGAGGAGAAGATCCGTTCGCTGGGGACGGCCGCGTGCCCGCCGTACCACCTGGCGATCGTCGTCGGCGGTACGTCGGCGGAGTTCGCGCTCAAGACCGCGAAGTACGCCTCCGCGCACTACCTGGACGAGCTGCCGGCCGAGGGTTCGCCCACGGGCCACGGCTTCCGGGACAAGGAGTTGGAGCAGAAGGTCTTCGAGCTGACCCAGCGGATCGGGATCGGCGCGCAGTTCGGCGGGAAGTACTTCTGCCACGACGTCCGGGTGGTACGGCTCCCCCGCCACGGCGCCTCGCTGCCGGTCGCGATCGCCGTCTCCTGCTCGGCGGACCGCCAGGCCCTCGCGAAGATCACCGCCGAGGGCGTGTTCCTGGAGCAGCTGGAGACCGACCCGGCGCGCTTCCTCCCCGAGACGACCGACGAGCACCTGGACGAGGCGGGGGACGTCGTACGGATCGACCTCAACCGGCCGATGGACGACATCCTCGCCGAGCTGACCAAATACCCGGTCAAGACCCGGCTCTCGCTCACCGGACCGCTGGTCGTGGCGCGGGACATCGCGCACGCCAAGATCAAGGAGCGGCTGGACGCGGGCGAGGAGATGCCGCGGTACCTGAAGGACCACCCCGTCTACTACGCGGGCCCGGCGAAGACCCCCGAGGGGTACGCGTCCGGCTCCTTCGGCCCGACGACGGCCGGGCGGATGGACAGTTACGTGGAGCAGTTCCAGGCGGCCGGCGGCTCGAAGGTCATGCTCGCGAAGGGCAACCGCTCGAAGCAGGTGACGGACGCGTGCGGCGCGCACGGCGGCTTCTACCTCGGCTCGATCGGCGGCCCGGCGGCGCGCCTCGCGCAGGACTGCATCAAGAAGGTCGAGGTGGTCGAGTACGAGGAGCTGGGCATGGAGGCCGTCTGGCGGATCGAGGTGGAGGACTTCCCGGCGTTCATCGTCGTGGACGACAAGGGGAACGACTTCTTCACCGAACCGGCCCCCGCGCCGACCTTCACCAGCATCCCGGTCCGCGGCCCCGGCCTGGCCTGACCCGTCGTACGCCTGGCCTGACCCGTACGCCTCACCCGTACGGGTCCCACCCCCTGCCCCACCCCACCGGCGGCGCGCGGACGCGGCGCCGGTGGGAATACACCTGTCGGGCAGCCGCTTCGCCCTGACAGGAGGTCTTCACGCATGAACGCACAAGACGCACGAGACACACGGGACACACAGGACACACAAGGCCCGCACGACCCCGCCGAGTACCGCGTCGAGCACGACTCGATGGGTGAGGTACGGGTCCCCGCCCACGCCAAATGGCGGGCCCAGACGCAGCGCGCCGTGGAGAACTTCCCCATCTCGGGCCAGCGCCTGGAGCCCGCCCACATCGCCGCCCTGGCCCGCATCAAGGCCGCCGCCGCCAAGGTGAACGCCGACCTCGGGGTGATCGGCAAGGACGTCGCCGACGCCATCCAGGACGCGGCGGCCGAGGTGGTCGGGGGCCGCTGGGACGAGCACTTCCCGGTGGACGTCTTCCAGACCGGCTCCGGCACCTCCTCGAACATGAACATCAACGAGGTGCTGGCGACGCTCGCCACCGAGCGCCTGGGCCGCGCCGTACACCCGAACGACCACGTCAACGCCTCGCAGTCGTCCAACGACGTCTTCCCCTCCAGCATCCACATCGCCGCGACCGCCGCCGTCACGGGCGAGCTGACCCCGGCCCTGGAGCACCTGGCCGCCTCCCTGGAGCGCAAGTCCGTCGAGTTCGCGACGGTCGTGAAGTCCGGCCGTACCCACCTGATGGACGCCACGCCCGTCACCCTCGGCCAGGAGTTCGGCGGCTACGCGGCCCAGATCCGCTACGCCGTGGAGCGCCTCGCCGCCTCGCTGCCGCGCCTGGCCGAGCTGCCGCTGGGCGGTACGGCGGTGGGCACCGGCATCAACACCCCGCCCGGCTTCTCCGCCGCCGTCATCGCCGAGGTCGCCCGCGCGACCGGGCTGCCGCTCACCGAGGCCCGCAACCACTTCGAGGCGCAGGGCGCGCGCGACGGACTGGTGGAGACCTCGGGCCAGCTCCGTACCCTCGCCGTCTCCCTCACCAAGATCGCCAACGATCTGCGCTGGATGGCCTCGGGCCCTCGCACCGGACTCGCCGAGATCTCCCTCCCCGACCTCCAGCCCGGCTCCTCAATCATGCCCGGCAAGGTCAATCCGGTGATCCCCGAGGCCGTGCTGATGGTCGCGGCCCAGGTGACCGGGAACGACGCGACGGTCGCCGCCGCCGGCGCCGCCGGCAACTTCGAGCTGAACGTGATGCTCCCGGTCATCGGCAAGAACCTCCTGGAGTCCGTACGGCTGCTCGCCCATGTGTCCGTCCTCCTGGCGGACCGTACGGTCGACGGCATCACGGCCCACGTCGAGCGGGCGCGCGCGTACGCCGAGTCGTCCCCGTCCGTCGTCACCCCGCTGAACAAGTACATCGGGTACGAGGAGGCCGCGAAGGTCGTCAAGCGGTCCCTGGCTCAGCGCCGGACGATCCGTGAGGTCGTCCTGGACGGGGGGTACGTGGAGCGCGGGGACCTCACCCTGGAGCAGCTGGACGAGGCCCTGGACGTCCTGCGGATGACACGGCCGTGATCCGACAAGTACCCCGGCGGGCTGGGCGCGCTCCCACTAAGATCTGCGCATGACAGACACGGCAGCGGCCGGGCCCTGGGCGCCCGGCACCCAGATCCTGTGGCGGTACCGGCAGAACGCCGGGGACCACGTCCACATCTGCCGCCCTGTCACGGTCGTCCAGGACACCGACGAACTGCTCGCGGCCTGGCTCGCGCCCGGTACGCCGTGCGTGAAGCCGGTCCTCGCCGACGGCACGCCCCTCCACCACGAGCCGCTGCCCACCCGCTACACCAAGCCGCGCACGGTGGTGCGCGACCAGTGGTACGGCATGGGGGTGCTCAAGCTGGCCCGCCCCGGGGACCCGTGGTCGGTGTGGCTGTGGTGGGAGCGGGGCTGGCGGTTCCAGAGCTGGTACGTGAACCTGGAGGAACCCCACACCCGCTGGGCCGGGGGCGTCGACTCCGAGGACCACTTTCTGGACATCGACGTCTATCCGGACCGTACGTGGCGCTGGCGCGACGAGGACGAGTTCGCCCAGGCCCAGCAGGACGGCCTGATGGACGCCCGCCAGGCGCTCCGGGTCCAGGAGGCCGGGCGGGCGGCGCTGGAGGTGATCGGCGCCTGGGGCGCGCCGTTCAGGGACGGCTGGGAGAAGTGGCGGCCCGACCCGGCGTGGCAGGTGCCCGAGCTGCCCGCGGACTGGGACCGGGCGCCCTCGGGGACGCGGCGGGTCAACTCCAGGACCACGGCGTGACCCTCGTGAGGGCGAATCCACGACCCCGGCGAACGTCCCGTGAGGGCGAATTCCGGCCCGATTCCGGTACTGGATCCCGCTCTTCCGGATCCGGGCTCATGAGACTCTTGCTACGACCACAGGCTTCAAACGTAGGATCGTCCTCCGCAAGGCCGCACCGGCTCAACGGTTCCGCGGAGCGCGCGACCTGACCGCACATCATCACGACCGCACTTCACGACGAGCACGACCGCACATCACTACGAGGGGGTGGAGCCATGTGTGTCGGGCATCGCTCCGTCCGGTCGTACGCGCACGAACCGCCAGCCGATCCACGAAGATCGACCGGACAGGACCCAGTCGAAGCGATCGCATCGCACCACCGGCCCGGACGGACGGAATCCCACGCGTGACGGAGCATCCCACCTCCCACGAAGGCCGGCAGCCCCTGGTTGCCCGGCCGCAGGAACGCGCGCGGCCGCGGCAGGAGGCGGCGGGAACCGCCGCCGTGCCGGGCCCCGCACTGCCCACCACGGCGTCGCTCGACCCCACGGGGACGGCGCGGCGCGAGGGCGACCGGCTGCGCTTCGTGGGAGCGGCCACCCGCAGGATCGCCCGCGGCATAGACCTGGACGAGATCGTCCTCGGCCTGTGCCGGGCGACCGTGCCCACGTTCTCCGACGCGATACTCGTCTATCTGCGTGATCCGCTGCCCGTCGGCGACGAGCGGCCGATCGCGCCGTTCGTCCTGCGGCTGCGCCGCACGGACCGGCTGCGGCTCACGGACGGCCGGGTCGACTCCGAGGGGACGTTCCTCGGCGGATTCCCGGTCCAGATCGCCGAGGGCGACCTGCTGCCGGTCCTGGACCCGCAGTCCGACGTCATGCCGGCGGCGGAGCTGTGCGAGGTGCTCTCCGGCGGCGCGCTCTCCGAGGTGCTGCGCGGGGTGCGGCCGGTCTTCGGCGACTCCGCGGCGGCCAGGGCCGCGCTGCCCGAGCTGCTGGGCGCCGACCGGACCGTACCGACCGGGCACCGCGCGATCCTCGCGCCGCTGCGCGGGCGGCGGCGGGTCATCGGCGCCGCCGTCTTCCTGCGCAGACCGGACCGGGCGGCCTTCGAGCCGAACGATCTGCTGGTCGCCGCGCAGCTGGCCACGCACACGGCGCTGGGCATCGACAAGGCGGTGCTGTACGGGCGCGAGGCCTACATCGCCGACGAGCTCCAGCGCACGATGCTCCCGGAGAACCTGCCGCAGCCGACCGGGGTGCGGCTCGCCTCCCGCTATCTGCCGGCCGCCGAGACGGCCAGGGTGGGCGGTGACTGGTACGACGCCATCCCGCTGCCCGGCAGCCGGGTGGCGCTGGTCGTCGGTGACGTCATGGGCCACTCCATGACCTCCGCCGCGATCATGGGCCAGCTGCGGACGACGGCGCAGACCCTCGCGGGTCTCGACCTGCCGCCGCAGGAGGTGCTGCACCACCTGGACGAGCAGGCGCAGCGCCTCGGCACGGACCGGATGGCGACCTGCCTGTACGCGGTGTACGACCCCGTCTCGCACCGGATCACGATCGCCAACGCCGGCCACCCGCCGCCCATACTGCTGCACCTGGGCGGCCGGGCGGAGGTCCTGCGGGTACCGCCGGGAGCGCCGATCGGGGTCGGCGGGGTCGACTTCGAGGCCGTCGAGCTGGACGCGCCGGCCGGTGCGACCCTCCTCCTCTACACGGACGGGCTCGTGGAGTCCCGGCTGCGGGACGTCTGGACCGGTATCGAGCAGCTGCGGGAGCGGCTGGCCGCGACCGCCCAGCTGACCGGACCCGACCACGCGCCGCCGCTGGAGGCCCTCTGCGACGACGTGCTCGACGTGCTGGGCCCGGGTGACCGGGACGACGACATCGCGCTGCTCGCGGCCCGTTTCGACGGGATCGCGCCGAGCGACGTCGCGTACTGGTTCCTGGAGCCGGAGGACGCGGCCCCGGGCCGGGCGCGGCGGCTCGCCCGGCGGGCGCTGGCCCGCTGGGACCTGGAGGAGCTGAGCGACTCGGTCGAGCTGCTGATCAGCGAGGTCGTGACCAACGCGGTGCGGTACGCGGAGAGACCGGTGACGCTGCGGTTGCTCCGTACGGACGTGTTGCGCTGCGAGGTCGGGGACGACTCGCCGCAGCTGCCCCGGCAGCGGCGGGCCCGCGACACCGACGAGGGCGGCCGGGGCCTGTTCCTGGTCAACCGCCTGGCGCGGCGCTGGGGTGCGACCCGGTTGTCGACCGGCAAAGTGGTGTGGTTCGAGATCGCCACGGGTCCCACCGAACCCGCCGGGTCGTGAGGCCGGGTCGGTAAAGGCGATCCATCGATAAAGGCGATCTATCGGGCGAGGGCGGAGGAAGAGAAGTCCGGGCGGGCAATAGGGGACAAATGTTGCCGACGGGGTGTCGCGGAGGTTCACTGGGGCAGGCGGCCGATGTGACCGCTGCCACGTCCCAGGGAGTGTCCGCGAAGTGGGGTCGTCCGCCCGCAGGGCGGGGCTCGCAAGCAAGACACCACTTCGCGGACACTCCCTGGGTCACCCCGGCCCCCCGGGCCCTCTATCAACGGGAGGACGCTCGTGTCCGAGTCATCCCCTCAGACTCCTTTCACGACCAACAACGTCGGCATCCCGGTGGAGAGCGACGAGCACTCGCTCACCATCGGCTCCGACGGCCCGATCCTGATGCAGGACCACTACCTGATCGAGAAGATGGCCCAGTTCAACCGTGAACGGGTCCCCGAGCGGGTGGTCCACGCCAAGGGTGCGGGCGCGTACGGCTTCTTCGAAGTGACGAACGACGTCAGCCAGTTCACCAAGGCGGACATGTTCCAGCCGGGGAAGCGGACGGAGATGCTCGCCCGCTTCTCGACGGTCGCCGGTGAGCTGGGCTCGCCCGACACCTGGCGCGACCCGCGCGGTTTCGCGCTGAAGTTCTACACGGAGCACGGCAACTACGACATGGTCGGCAACAACACGCCGGTCTTCTTCGTCCGTGACCCCATCAAGTTCCAGGACTTCATCCACTCGCAGAAGCGCCACCCGGCCACCGGGCTGCGCAACAACGACATGCAGTGGGACTTCTGGACCCTCTCCCCCGAGTCGGCCCACATGGTCACCTGGCTGATGGGCGACCGGGGCATCCCCAAGTCGTTCCGCCACATGAACGGGTACGGCTCGCACACGTACATGTGGGTCAACGGCGCGGGTGAGCGCTTCTGGGTGAAGTACCACTTCAAGACCGACCAGGGCATCGACTACCTGACGCAGGCCGACGCCGACCGGATGGCGGGCTCCGACGGTGACCACCACCGCCGCGACCTGTACGAGTCGATCCAGTCGGGCGACGCGCCCACCTGGAGCCTCAAGGTCCAGATCATGCCGTTCGACGACGCGGCCGACTACCGCTTCAACCCGTTCGACCTGACCAAGGTGTGGCCGCACGGCGACTACCCCCTGATCGACGTCGGCCGGATGACGCTCGACAGGAACCCGGACAATTTCTTCGTCCACATCGAGCAGGCCGCCTTCGAGCCGTCGAACCTGGTGCCGGGCATCGGCCCGTCCCCGGACAAGATGCTGCTCGGCCGGCTCTTCTCGTACCCGGACACGCACCGGTACCGGATCGGCCCGAACTACACGCAGCTGCCGCCCAACCGGTCGCACGCGCCGGTGCACTCGTACTCCAAGGACGGCCCGATGCGGTACGAGGCGTCGGACGCGGCCATGCCGTACGCGCCGAACTCGTACGGCGGCCCCGCGGCCGACCCCGCGCAGTTCGGCGGTCCGGCGGGCTGGGCCTCGGCGGGTGACATGGTGCGCGAGGCGTACAAGCTGCACAGCGAGGACGACGACTGGGGCCAGGCGGGCACCCAGGTCCGTCAGGTGCTGGACGACGCGCAGCGCGACCGGCTGGTGTCGAACGTGTCGGGGCACCTGGCGCAGGGCGTGTCCCGGCCGGTCCTGGACCGGGCGCTCCAGTACTGGCGCAACATCGACAAGAACATCGGCGACCGGATCGCCCACCAGGTCAACGGCGGCTGACAGGCCGCATGCGGTACGGCGCGTGCGGGGCGGGCCCTCTGTGGCCCGCCCCGCACGCGTGTGCCCGCATGCGTGCGGGCTTCGCTGGTACGGCGTCCGGTCGCCGCTCTAGTCGCCGCCCCGCCGGTTGTCGGGAGGACCGAACGGCTCGAAGGGTTCGAACGTCTCGTCCGGCGGGGTGACGGGCGCGGTGGCCGGCGGGGACTGGGTCGGGGACCCGGACGGGCTCTCGCTCGGGGTGGGCGGGGCGCTCGGGGTGTCCGTCGGCGGCTCCGGCGGCTCGGTGGAGCGGCTGGGCGACGGGGACGTCGCGCTCGGCGTGGGGGTGGACAGGGTCGGCGAGGGGGTCGGCGTCGGCTTCTCCCGTACCGGCTTCCGGTAGTCCAGGTCGAACGTCGCGTCCGAGCCGCCGTTCAGCGCGGCCAGCGTGTAGTCCGCCCAGATGCGGGCGGGGAAACCACCACCGTTGGCGCGGCCCGAGTTGGCCGTACCGGTCAGGCTGACCTGCGTGCCGCCCTTGGGCGCCTCGCCGAACAGCGCCACCGCCGTGGTGAGTTGCGGGGTGTACGCGACGAACCACGCGGACTTGTTGTTCTCCGAGGTGCCGGTCTTGCCCGCCGCCTCGTAGGCGTCGGTCCTGGCCGCGCTGCCCGAGCCGTTGGCGACCACGCCCTGGAGGACGTGGGTCACGGTGTCCGCCGTCTCCCGGTCGATCACCTGCTTGCCGATCGGGTCCGGGAGGTCGACCAGCTTGTTCTTGTGCTCGGCCGACTTGAGGATCGTCGGCGTGACCTTCCTGCCGTGGTTGTCGAGGGTCGCGTACACCCCCGCCATGTCCCAGGTGGAGGCGTCCATCGTGCCGAGCGAGATGGCGGGGCGCTCGGGGAAGCTGTCCGCGACGTCCGTCATCCCCAGGTCGAGCGCGGTCTGCTTGACCTTGGCGGGGCCGACGTCCACGACCATCTGCGCGAAGACGGAGTTGATGGAGTCGCTCATCGCCTTCTGGACGTCCACGGGCCCGTAGCTGTGGTTGTCCTCGTTCTCCGGGGCGAACGGCGTGTCACTGCCCTTGACCGGGCGCTTGCTGGTGCCGTCGTACACGGTCCCGATGTCGATCTTCTTGCCGTCCTGCGTCTTGGAGCCGTTCTCCAGCGCGGAGGCGAGCACGACCGGCTTGAACGTCGAAGCCGGCTGGTAGTCCTGGCGGGTGGCGTTGGACAGCCAGTGCTCGGTGGCGCCCACCCCGCCGTAGAGCGCGAGCACCTTCCCGGTCTTCGGGTCGACGGAGGTGGCCCCCGCCTGGACGGTGGCGTCGGTCTTGTTCTTCTTGCGGTCGATCTTGTCTTCCAGCTGCTCGCCGACCGACTTGACCAGCTCCCGCTGCTTCTTCCGGTCGATGTTGAGCGTGATCGTCCAGCCGCCCGCGTCGATCTGCTCCTTGTCGACGCCGTGGCGGACCAGTTCCTCGTCGGCGGCCTTGACCAGGTAGCCCGTCTGGCCCTCCAGGCCGGGCGCGACCTTGGGCTCGTGCGGTACGGGGAACGTGAGGCCCGCGCGCGCGGAGGCGTCCAGCCAGTGCTGCTCGACCATGTTGTCGAGGACGTAGTTCCAACGGGCCGTCACCAGCTTCTTGCCGAGGGGCGTGGCCTCGGCCCAGTCGTACTGGCTGGGGGCCTGGAGCAGCGCCGCGAGGTACGCGCCCTGCGCGACATTCAGCTTGGCGGCGTCGACGCCGTAGTACGCCTGCGCGGCGGCCTGGATGCCGTACGCGGTGCGCCCGTAGTAGCTGGTGTTGATGTAGCCGGCGAGGATCTCGTTCTTGCTCAGCTTCCGGTCCACCTTCAAGGAGATGACCAGTTCCTTGAGCTTCCGCGAGACCGTCTGGTCCTGGGTCAGGTAGTAGTTCTTGACGTACTGCTGGGTGATGGTCGAACCACCCTGCTTGCCCTTCCCTGACAGCGTGTTGAGGACGCCGCGGGCGGTGCCTTTGATGTCGACGCCCGCGTCCTGGTAGAAGGACTTGTTCTCGGCGGCGACGAAGGTCCGCTGGACGGGCTGCGGGATCTCCTCCAGGCCGACGATCTCCCGGTTGACCTCGCCGGTACGGGCCAGGACCGTGCCGTCGCTGTACTTGTAGACGTTGCTCTGCATCTTGGCCTGCGCGTTGGCGTCCGGCACGGACACGGTGAGGTACAGCACGACAAACGCGCCCATGACGAGCAGGCACAGGCCGAAGAACGTGCCGAGCATCTTCTTCCATGTGAAGAGCCGGCGTATGCCGCTCCTCCTGGGCTTGGGTGCCCGGCGGGTTCCTCGGTGCCGGGCCCGTCTCTCGTCAGCACGGCCCATCGCTGTGTCGCTCCGCTCCCAGATCTTGTCGTCGACCCTGTTGTTGTTCTTGTCGTTGATCTTGTCGTTTCACCGGCTTTTACCGGAATCAGCTCAGAAAGCTAACATCCGACCCTGTGACAAAGGACGGGTGATCCGTTCTTTTGGGACGTGAGAATCAGCACCCGTCCCACCGAAACCGACTCATGAGGGTTACGGAAGGTTGTGGAGCGTTTCCGTCCTTGTGTCCGCTGTGCCACCATCGGTGACGCAACGCGACCCCGCTGAATGCGCTGCAAGCCCCCGAAAGGGGACTTCCACCCCCCACAAGGAGTGCGTGTGCTCACTGTTGGTGACACGTTTCCGTCGTTCGAACTCACCGCCTGTGTCTCCCTGGAGAAGGGCGCGGAGTTCGAGGAGATCAACCACAAGACCTACGAGGGCAAGTGGAAGATCTTCTTCGCGTGGCCCAAGGACTTCACCTTCGTGTGCCCGACCGAGATCGCCGCCTTCGGGCGGCTGACCGGCGAGTTCGCCGACCGGGACGCGCAGGTGCTCGGCTTCTCGGGCGACTCCGAGTACGTCCACCACGCCTGGCGCAAGGACCACCCGGACCTGCGGGACCTGCCGTTCCCCATGCTGGCCGACTCCCGGCACGAGCTGATGCGCGACCTGGGCATCGAGGACGCGGAGGGCTTCGCGCGGCGCGCGGTGTTCGTCGTGGACCCGTCCGACGAGATCCAGTTCAGCATGGTGACGGCCGGCTCCGTGGGCCGTAACCCCAAGGAGGTGCTGCGAGTGCTCGACGCACTCCAGACGGACGAACTGTGCCCGTGCAACTGGAACAAGGGCGACCGGACCCTCGACGCCGCCGCTCTCCTCTCGGGAGAGTGATCCACCGTGTCACTCGACGAACTGAAGTCCGCCCTGCCGGACTACGCCAAGGACCTGCGGCTGAACCTCGGTTCGGTCATCGGCAACAGCGAGCTGCCCGAACAGCGCCTCTGGGGCACGGTTCTGGCCTGCGCGATCGCCTCCCGCTCCCCCCGCGTCCTGCGCGCGCTGGCGCCCGAGGCGAGGGCCAGGCTCTCCCCGGAGGCGTACACCGCCGCGAAGTCGGCCGCCGCGATCATGTCGATGAACAACGTCTTCTACCGGACCCGGCACCTGATGTCGGACCCCGGGTACGGGGTGCTCCGGGCCGGCCTGCGGATGAACGTCATCGGCAACCACGGCGTGGACGGTGCCGACTACGAGTTCTGGTCGCTGGCGGTCTCCGCCGTCAACGGCTGCGGCCAGTGCCTCGACTCGCACGAGGAGGCACTCCGCAAGGCGGGCGTGGACCGCGGGACGGTCCAGGAGGCGTTCAAGATCGCCTCGGTGGTCCAGGCGGTGGGCACGACGCTCGACGCGGAGGCGGTGCTGGCAGAGGTGGAGTGAGCGGGGGCGGGTGAGGGGATCAGGCTTACCGCCGGGCCCCTCACCCGTCCCGGTCACTTCTTGAGCGTGGCCATGAGATCCCTCATGTCCTCGATCATCGACGGCTCGATCCCCTCGAAGTCGATCCCGTCCGGCACGATCATCTCGCCGGTGACCGGGTCCTCCTGGCCCACGACCACCCCGTTCAGTACGAGACTCAGTTCGATCTGGCCGTCCAGGACCCGGAGTTCCTTGCCTTCCCCGTCGACCTCGCTGAGCAGATAGGCGCGCTCCCCCAGGTCCGCGATGCGCCGCGCCTTGTTGTCGGTGACGTGCCAGGCTTTCGGGGCGGTGACCGAGGCGTCGAACTCCGGTTCCGGGTCGGTCACCTTGTGCCGGATGTACGCCAGGTCGACGGAGGCGTACTCCGAGGCGAACGACTCGCCCTTCGGGGGGCGCACGAGGTCGACCGAGCAGACGGCGTGGTCCACCTCGGCCCGCTCGTCGACCCGGTGGCTCCCCGACTCCCTCCGCTCCCCGTACGCGGCCGACAGGGCGGACAGCTTCGCGTCGTCGCACAGGTCGCGGCTGACCCGGTATCCCCGCAGGTCCGGTTCGGCCTGGCTCTCCGCGTACGCCCAGGCACCCCAGACGGCGGAGGCGGCCACCGCGCCGCCCAACGCCCACAGCCAGGGGCGGAAGCGCCCGGAGACGTCCCGTACGCCGTCGTCACCGATGACGGTCCCTGAGCCGGAGTCGCGACCGGCCCCGGAGCCGGAGCCGGACCCGGGAGTCCCGCCGGGCGGCGGCTGCGCTTCGTCGCCGACCAGTTCGAGGTCCGAGATCATTCCTGCCCCGCCAGCGTGTCCGTCGCGACGGGCGCGGGGGCCGGAGCCGGAGCCGGGGTCGTGACCTGTGCCGGTGGTTCGGGGGCCGGCGCTTCCGGGCCGTCCTCCGGAGCCGGCGGGTCCGCCGCCGCGGACGCCTGGCGCAGCGCCTGCTCCTGGCTGTACGAACGGAGGTAGCCGACCACGGTGTTGGTCACCGCCACCAGCGGCACCGCCACCACCGCTCCCCCGATCCCCGCGACCAGCCCGCCCGCGGCGACCGACAGGACGACGGCGAGCGGATGCACCCGTACCGCCCGGCCGAGGATGAAGGGCTGGAGGATGTGCCCCTCGATCTGCTGCACGGCGAGGACCACGGCCAGGACCATCAGCGCCGTGAACACCCCGTCGGTCACCAGCGCGACCACCACGGCCAGGGCGCCCGAGATCACCGCGCCGACCAGCGGGATGAACGCGCCGAGGAAGATGAACACCGCCAGCGGCACGGCCAGCGGGACGTCGAGGAAGTAGAGGCCGAGTCCGATGAAGCCCGCGTCGATCAGGGCCACCAGGACCGTGCCGCGTACGTAGGCGGTCAGGGTGTGCCAGGCACGCGGCCCGGCCCCCGCGACGCCTTCCCGCGCCTGCGCCGGGACCAGCTTCAGCGTCCAGCGCCAGATGCGCTTGCCGTCGTACAGCAGGAAGAGCGTCGAGAACATGGCGAGCAGCGCGCCCGTCAGGAACTCGACCATCACGGTCACGCCCTGGAGGCCGGCTGAGGTGATCTCCTCGGTGTTCGTGCCGACCGCGTCGCTCAGGTTGTTCGCTATGTCGTTGATCTGCTTCTCGGTGACATGGAACGGGCTGTTGAGCAGCCACCGCTTGAGCTCGTCGATGCCGTCCGTGACCCGGTTGGAGAGGTCGTCGAGGTTCTCCAGGACCTGCCACACCACGAACCAGCCGATGAGTCCCATCAGGACGAACCCGGCGATCGCGGTGAGGGCGGTGGCGAGGCCGCGCGGTACGCCGAACCGCTTGAGCCAGGCGACCGTCGGCTGGAGCAGTGCCGTGATCAGCAGGGCGGCGGCGAAGGCGAGGACCACCAGCTGGACGGCGCTGATGACCCGCATGAGCACCCAGAGGGTGCCCGCCAGCACCAGCAACCGCCAGGCGGCCTCACCGGCGACACGGATCCCCCACGGTATGGCGGCGACGGGGTCGGGCCTGGCGGCCACGGCGGGGGCGTACGCGGGCGGCGGCGGGACGTTCTCCCGCTCCCGCGCGGGCGCGGGTACGGCCGCCGGCGTCGGTAGGTCGGCGGTGAGGTCGTCCTCCGCCTCCGCCCGGACCTCGGCCTTGCGCCGGTCCAGGCGCTCCCCCATGAGGGTCAGACCCGTACCTACCCGCCCCAGCCACCCCGGCACTCTTGACATGATGCTTCCTCTTCCCCCCGACTGTCTCCCCACGCGTCCCTCCGGGGGCCGTCGGAAACGACCGTACACGGGCGAAGCCCCCCACCGTAGGACGGTGAGGGGCTTCACAAGGTTGAGCGCGGGGCGGACCAGGTCCGCCGGGCGGGGCCTAGTACCAGTTGTTGGCCTGCCAGAACGACCAGGCACCGCACGGGCTGCCGTAGCGGTCGTCCATGTAGCCCAGGCCCCACTTGATCTGCGTGGCCGGGTTGGTCTGCCAGTCGGCTCCGGCCGAGGCCATCTTGGAGCCGGGGAGTGCCTGGACGAGGCCGTACGCGCCCGAAGAGGCGTTCTGGGCCTTGTAGTTCCAGGTGGACTCGTGGTTCACGATGTTGCTGAAGCACTGGAACTGGTCCGCGGGGACCAGCTGGCGGGCGATCGCCTGGACCTCGGCAACGGTGTAGGAGCTCTGGGCGGAGAAGGAGGCGATCGAGACCGTCGACTCCTTGGCCTTCTTCTCGGCTTCGGCCTTGGCCTTGGCCTCCGCGGCTTCCTTCTTCTCCTGCTCCGCCTTCTCCTCGGCGGCCTGCTTCTTGGCCGTCGCGTCCTTGGCGGCCTGGAGACGGGCGCTTTCCTCGGCGGACTTCTGCGCGGCCGTGTCGGCGGCGGAGGCCTGTGCCTCCGCCTGCTGGGTCAGCGACGCGGTCTGGACCTGCGCCTGCTGGCCCGCGGGGATGTCTGCGAGGAGCGTCGTGTCGGCTGCGGTGGCCTCGAAGTTGTCGTCCGAAACCTGCGCGGTGGCGCCCGAGGCGACCCCCACGACTGCGCCGACGGTGGTGACCGCGGTGGCAGAAGCCACGGCGAACCCCCGGACCGAGATCCGGCTCACACGGTGTCCTTCCAGCATCGCCCGCATAGGTGACCTCGCGGACGCGATCGTGCCCCTGGCACTGGACTCCGCACTACTGGGTCACGGGAGACTCGGGCCCGACGGGCAATCCCCGCTCGGGGATCGCCACTTGGTGCTCGGGCGGCATGCGGCGGCAAGTGTGGAGTTGTGTGGTGCTGCACCTCTGGAGGTGCGGGTGTGCCGCATGCGGGGGCCTGACGGAAGCAAGACTCTGCCGGAAGCCGACGCCGCGAGGCAATTAATCGTTGCGTGGGATAGCTCACACCCCGTTTGCCCCAGGAGTTTTGAGGAAAAGGGCGCGCGGCGCGACGCCGCCCGGCTAAGCTCCTGGGCTTCGCCGGGCGGCGCCAACTGGGGTGATACGTGCCTAGATCTGGCCGTCCTCCAGCATTTCGGTCACGAGCGCGGCGATCTCCGAACGCTCGGAGCGGGTGAGGGTGACATGCGCGAAGAGCGGATGGCCCTTGAGCTTCTCGACGACCGCCACGATGCCGTCGTACCGACCCACCCTCAGGTTGTCGCGCTGCGCGACGTCGTGCGTGAGCACCACCCGGGAGTTGGCCCCGATCCGGGAGAGGACCGTCAGCAGGACGTTCCGCTCCAGGGACTGGGCCTCGTCGACGATGACAAACGCGTCGTGCAGGGACCGGCCGCGGATGTGCGTGAGCGGCAGCACTTCGAGCATGCCGCGCCCCAGCACCTCCTCGATCACGTCACGGCCGGCGACCGCGGAGAGCGTGTCGAAGACCGCCTGCGCCCAGGGGCTCATCTTCTCGGCCTCGGAGCCCGGCAGATAGCCCAGCTCCTGGCCGCCGACCGCGTACAGCGGCCGGAAGACCATCACCTTCTGGTGCTGCCTGCGCTCCAGGACCGCCTCCAGGCCCGCGCAGAGGGCCAGCGCCGACTTGCCGGTGCCGGCCCGGCCGCCCATCGACACGATGCCGATGTCCGGGTCGAGGAGGAGGTCGAGGGCGATGCGCTGCTCGGCGCTGCGGCCGTGGATCCCGAAGGCCTCCCGGTCACCGCGGACGAGCCGTACATTGCCCTCGGGGGTGACCCGGCCGAGCGCCTTGCCGCGGTCGGACTGGAGGACCAGCCCGGTGTGCACCGGCAGGTCGCCCGCCTCGGGCACGAAGACCGACTCTTCCGAGTAGAGGAGATCGATCTGGTCGGCGGCGAGTGTCAGCTCGCTCATCCCCGTCCAGCCCGAATCGGTGATGGCGAGCTCGGCGCGGTACTCCTCGGCGAGGAGTCCGACCGACGACGCCTTGATGCGCAACGGCAGGTCCTTGGAGACGACCGTGACGTCGTACCCCTCGGCCTGGAGATTTCGCGCGACCGCGAGAATCCGTGAGTCGTTGTCCCCCAATCGGAAGCCGGCGGGCAGGATGCCGGGATCAGAGTGGTTGAGCTCGACACGGAGGCTGCCGCCCAGATCGCCCAGCGGGATGGGGGCGTCGAGGCGGCCGAACCGGATGCGGAAGTCGTCCAGCAGGCGCAGGGCCTGCCGGGCGAAATACCCCAGCTCCGGATGGTGCCTCTTGGCCTCCAACTCCGTGATCACCACGATCGGCAGCACAACCTCGTGCTCGTCGAAGCGGGACATGGCGTTCGGATCGGCCAGCAGGACGCTGGTGTCGAGAACGTAGGTGCGCCGGTCAGGCATGCGGCGCTTCGAGCTTGTCACCACGGAAGGACGTACCCCCTCGGATGAGGTCGGGGTGCGACGGCGTCGCGGGCGGGTGGACCGGGCTGCGGACCCCGTGCGCGGGCCGAGCTCCGGCCCTCCACGTCGCCCGTACGTCTGACCGTACGGTCGTCCTGGTGCAAAGGGCCTCCCGGGCGGACGGCCCCATGCCGTCCGCTGAGATGCGACATCCGCCCGGCAGCTGCTCCCGGAAGGCTTTTCGGACGTCGACCTGGAAGCTGTATTCCCTGGAACGCGCTCAGCCATGCCATGGCATATGACGGACGGCGGGTGAACCTCGGGTGACGTGGGCACGGGCCGCAGGGGTACGGGCCTGGCCCGACGGCGCTACCGGGACGCGGAGGCCTTGCGGAACAAGGGCTCGGTCAGGTTCCGGTCAGGTTCCGTAGCGGCGGTGACGCGCCGCGTAATCGCGCAGGGCGCGGAGAAAGTCGACTTTACGGAAGGCCGGCCAGAAGACTTCGCAGAAGTAGTACTCCGAATGGGCGCTCTGCCAGAGCATGAAGCCGGAGAGCCGCTGTTCTCCGCTGGTGCGGATGACCAGATCGGGGTCGGGCTGGCCGCGCGTGTAGAGGTGCGAGGAGATCAGGTCGGTGTCGACGATCTCGGCGAGCTCCTCGAAGGAGGTGCCCTTGCTCGCGTGGTCGAGGAGCAGGGAGCGGACCGCGTCCGCGATCTCCTGGCGGCCGCCGTAACCCACGGCGACGTTGACGAGTATTCCCTTGTTGCCGAGGGTGGCCTGCTCGGCCTCCTTGAGGACGGTCTGGGTACGGGCGGGCAGCAGGTCGAGCGTGCCCACGTGGTGCACCTGCCACCGGCCGTCGGCGGCCAGCTGGCGGACCGTGTTCTCGATGATGCCGAGGAGGGGGACCAGCTCGTCCTCGGGGCGGTCGAAGTTGTCCGTGGAGAGCATCCAGAGGGTGACGACCTGGACGTCGGTCTCGGAGCACCAGCCGAGCAGTTCGAGGATCTTGCTGGCGCCCGCCTGGTGTCCTTGCTCGGCCGTACCGCCGGACGCCTTCGCCCAGCGACGGTTGCCGTCCAGGATGACGCCGATGTGCTTGGGCACCTGGTCGTGGTCGAGACGGCCTTCCACCCGGCGTGCGTAGAGCCTGTACACCAGGTCGCGCAGGTTCACTGAGTCCACCTCTCGATTCCGTGGGGACCGGCGCGTCCACTAAGTCCACTGACGGGATCCTGGGGCCGGCCCAGGGACCCCGAAGCCGTCACAGTACTGCGCGGGCACCACGCGCACCCAACCCGCTCTGTCACAAGTCCGTGATAAGGAAGTATGTGTGACTGATTTTCCTTCTTACCCCGCAGCCGACGACCGGTACGACTCGATGGAGTACCGGCGCAGCGGTCGCAGCGGCCTCAAACTGCCCGCGATCTCGCTCGGCCTCTGGCACAACTTCGGTGACGACTACGCATTGGAGGCACAGCGCTCGATTCTGCGCCGTGCCTTCGACCTGGGCGTCACGCACTTCGACCTGGCGAACAACTACGGTCCACCGCCCGGGTCGGCCGAGCTGAACTTCGGCAAGATCTTCGGGCAGGATTTCAAGGCCTACCGGGACGAGCTGGTTCTCTCGACCAAAGCCGGCTACCTGATGCACCCGGGTCCTTACGGCGAGTGGGGTTCCCGTAAGTACCTGCTGTCGTCGCTCGACGCGTCCCTGGCGCGGATGGGCGTCGACTACGTCGACATCTTCTACTCGCACCGCCCGGACCCGAACACTCCTCTTGAGGAGACGATGGGCGCGCTGGCGTCGGCCGTGCAGCAGGGCAAGGCGCTGTACGTGGGGGTCTCGTCGTACAAGGCGGCGGAGACCGCGGAGGCGGCCCGCATCCTCAAGGAGATGGGTGTCCCGGCGCTCATCCACCAGCCGTCGTACTCGATGATAAATCGCTGGATCGAGGACGACGGGCTCCTCGACGTCCTGGAGCAGGCGGGGATGGGCTGCATCTCGTTCGTCCCGCTGGCCCAGGGCCTGCTGACGAACAAGTACCTCAAGGGGATCCCGGAGGGGTCGCGGGCGACCCAGGGCAAGTCCCTGGACCCGCACCTGCTGTCGGACGAGGTCGTCCGGCGCCTGAACGGGCTGAACGACATCGCGGGGCGGCGCGGTCAGTCGCTGGCGCAGCTGGCGCTGAACTGGGTGCTGCGTGACCCGCGGATGACGTCGGCGCTGATCGGCGCCTCCAGCGTGAAGCAGCTGGACGAGAACGTGGCCGCGCTGTCGGCGGCGCCGCTGTCCGAGGACGAGCTGGCGGAGATCGACAGCTTCGCGGTGGACACCGAGGGCACGAACATCTGGGCCGGGCGGAACTGACGCTCCGGCGCCGTGCCCGGGGCTCGCCCCGGACATGAAAAAACGGGCCGGTCCGTGGGGGGGGATACGGACCGGCCCGAGGGGGGGGAGTTCCACCATAACCCTTCGTAAGTGTTGGTGCGCCCCTTGATGCGCCCCGAAGGGCCCGGGTTGGCGTGCGGACAGCGGTTCGACCCCTTGCGGGGCCCGGGATTCCGGGCTTTTTCGCGCTACGGCCCCGGGGAAATGGCGAGAACTCGCCACGCTTCGTCGTCACTCTCAGGAGCGAAGGGGTGACGGCGCGGACTTGACGCGGGGGTGGGGCGGGCCCGGGGCCCGGTGCGCTTACGCGGGCTTGACGGCCTCGATCAGGAAGCGTGTTGTCGTCGCCACGAAGGGGCCGTCCGAGGCGATACGGCGGTGCAGCTCCAGGAGCCGGTCCCGGTACTGCTCGACCGTGAAGCCAGGGACCATCCAGATCACCTTGCGCAGGAAGTAGACGACGGCGCCGATGTCGCGGAACTCGGTGCGCAGGGCGGCCGTCCGCAGATCGACGATGTCGAGTCCGGCGGCTTCGGCCTCCTTGGCCGCGCGGTCGGGGTCGCGGCCGGAGCGGATCTCGGGCGGCATCGGGCCGAGGAAGTACTCGACCAGTTCGAAGACGCTGGCCGGGCCGACCTCCTGGGAGAGGTACGTGCCGCCGGGTCGCAGCACCCGGGCGATCTCGTCCCACCAGGCCCGCACGGGGTGGCGGCTGACCACCAGGTCGAAGGCTCCGTCGGCGAACGGCAGCGGGGGCTCGTCCGGGTCGGCGACGAGCGCGACGCCGAGGGGGTGGAGCAGGACGGTGGCGCGGGCGATGTTGGGGGGCCAGGACTCGGTGGCGACGGTGAGCGAGGGCCGCTCGCGGCCGGCCGCGAGGGCCTCGGCCAGGACTTCGCCTCCGCCGGTCTGGAGGTCGAGGGCGGCGGTGGCGCGGGACAGCCGCTCGGCCAGCAGACGCGCGTAGCCCCAGTCGGGGCGTTCCTCGGTGGCCCGGCCGTCGAGCCAGGAGAAGTCCCAGCCGTCCACGGACGCGGCTTCGGCCTCCGCGATCAGTTCTTCGAAGGTACGGGCACCGGTGTCAGACATGAGGAGATCGTGGCATCGGGACGGCGAGTTGGCGACTGTTTTCGCGGGCCGTCCGGCGTTTCACAGGTTTTCACCGGGATTCAGGTCCTAGCGGGTCGTCAGGCCTCCGGCGAGCAGGCCGAGGAATGTTCCGGCGATCATGAACGGGCCGAAGGGGAGCGTGATGCCACGGGTCGTCCGGCGGCGGAGCATCAGGGCGGAGCCGTACAGCGAGAACAGCAGGAAGCCGGCGAAGGCGCCGGCGAAGAGCACGCCCCAGCCGTACCAGCCGAGGGCGACCCCGAGGACGAGGGCGAGTTTGACGTCGCCGAAGCCGAGGCCGTTCGGGTTGACCAGGAAGAGGGCGAAGTAGCAGGCGCCGAGGGCGAGTCCGCCGAGGAGGGAGGTCGTCCACGAGCCACCGTCCGGGCCGTCCTCGCCGGGGAGCAGCGCGACGACGCCGAGCAGCGCGGCGGTGGCGGCGGCCAGCGGGAGGGTCAGGACGTCGGGGAGGCGGCGGACGGCACCGTCCACGCGGGCGAGGAGGGCGGCGAAGGGCGCGAGGAGGAGCCAGACGGCGAGCGCGGGGCGGGGGCCGGTGGCGGCGGCGAGGGCGGCGCAGGAGAGGGCGGTGAGGAGGGGGAGGAGGAGGGAGGGGGCGTAGGGGATGCTGCCGGTCGCGTGGCAGGGGGCGCATCGTGGGGCGCCGAGCCAGCCCCCGGCCCGGCCGGTGATCGGGTGTCCGGCCGGGCAGTCGGCCCGCCAGGCGTCCTCCGGCTCGACCGAGAGCCGGTACGCGGCGCGCGGCACGAGCAGCCCGGTGGCGGCGCCCCAGAGGGCGGCGACGGCGATCAGCGTGGCGTACACGTCACCGACTCTAGGACGCGGCTCGGGTCTACGGTCGGGGCATGGCGAACTGGCGGGACGGCAGAGGGACGTTGACGGTCGGGGCCGGGGCGGGGAGCGAGGCGGAGGTGGCGGAGGAGGCGGAGGTGGATCTGGAGATCGCCGCGTCGTACGGGGCGAGGCGGCGCGGGCTGCTGGGGCGGGACGGGATCGACGGCGCGTTGCTGATCACCCCGTGCGGCAGCGTGCACACGTTCCGGATGCGCTTCGCGATCGATGTGGCGTACCTGGACAGGGAGTTGACGGTCCTCGACGTCCACACCCTGAGACCGGGCCGCCTGCCGCTGCCCCGGTGGCGGGCCCGCCATGTGCTGGAGGCGGAGGCGGGGGCGATGGCGGGGTGGGGGCTGCGCGTGGGGACGCGGGTGGGGGTGCGGGCGGCGGGATAGCGGAACCCCGCCCCGGGGTTGGTGGCTCGGGGCGGGGTTCCGTGCTGGTGCTGGTGCTGGTGGCGGTGCTGGTGGCGGTGCTGGTGGCGGTGCCGGTGGCGGGACCGATGCCGGCACCCGCACCGGTCAGTCGTTGCGGGGGAAGGAGACCTCCACGCGGCGGTTCTTCTTGCGGCCTTCCTCCGTGCCGTTGTCCGCGATCGGGTAGTCCTCGCCGTAGCCACGGATCTCGTACGTGATGCCGGCGGAGGCCAACTCCGTGTCCAGGACGCCGTGCACCGCCTCGGCGCGCTGCTTGGAGAGCACGTCGCCGTGTGCGGACGAACCGAGGTTGTCCGTGAAGCCGAAGACGCGCACCTTGGTGGAACCCTGCTGCTTGATCTCGTCGGCGATGGCGGCGATGCGGGAGGTGGCGGCGGGGGACAGCTTGGCGCTGTCCTTGCCGAAGAGGACTTCGGCCTGGAGGGCGAACTTGACGTTCTCGTTGGTGTCTTCGCGGCGTTCCTCGCCGCCCTCGGTCTCGACGATGGAGATGATGTCGAGGACCTTGGCGGGCGCGAGGGTGGCGCCGTCGCGCAGCTTGAGTCCGGGGGCGCCTCCGTCGACCTCGGGCGGCGGGGAGGTCGACCCGGTCCCGGGCGGAACGCTGGGCCCGTCATCGGCGCGCGCGCCGGCGGCGAGGGTGAACTGCATGCCGGCGAGGAGGACCACGGCGGCGAGGGTGGCGGTCAGGGGGCGGGGGGTGCGTGCGTAGGGCGTGGGAGCGTGCCCGCTGCGTGCGCGGGGCAGGGGGGCACGCATCAGGAGATCGCAATCGTCGCGGTGGGCATCGTCGGTACCTGGATGTCCACCTGGCTCGTGGAGTCGGGCGGTGCCGGGAACTGGGCGTAGAAGCTCTTACTGGCACCCCCGTCCACGCGGCTGATCCCCGTGGTGGTGAGAGGCGACCCGTCGGTGTCACGCAGCACGTAGTAACGCTTCTTCTCGGCCTTGTCCACCAGGGTGATCCCGCCCAGCGACCTCCCGGCCCGCTGGATCTGGGGCTCCTGCCCACTCCATTCGATGGGCGCGCCCTCGTTCTGGTTACTCATGTTCTTGATCGTCCCGGTGACTGTCAGGAAGCCACCGTCGTCACGCTCCGCCGTGTGGACGATGATCTGGAAACCGTTGCTGCCGTTGATGGTCGCGAGAGTGGTGCTGGTGTCCGGCACCGTGGTGCCTTCGTCCTCCGCCGACGGAGTCTCCTTGACCGGAGCGGACGACGACGCCGTACTGCCGCTCCCCGACTTCCCGTCCTCACCACCACCGCAGGCGGTCAAGGAAACGGTCAGGGCCACGGCCGCGACGGCGGATCCCGCAGCCGCGCGCGCCCTCGCTCCACGCCACATATTCATGAGTGCCGTTCCTTTGCGTTCGCTCGCGGTCAGTCCTGGGCCAGTCGCACGGAGAATAGATCAGCCATGTCCGGGAGGAGGTTCAAATCCTCAGGATCAATGGTCCACTTGTCGTCGTCGCATTGGAGTGCGCCCGGTGACACGGGCTCGGGATCGCCTTCCTCACCCGGCTCGTCCGGCGGGGGCGCGTCGTCCGGCGGCGTCGTGCCGTCCTGGGCGGGCACAAAGGCGCACCGGGGCTCGACAACGGCCGTGGCATGCGCCTTGGCGTGCTGGTTCTCGGTCCCTGGGAGGATGCTCTCGCCCATCGACTCCTGGGTCACGACATGGACGGTGAAACCCCATCGGCCACCTGAGGCCCAGCCACATCCCCCACCGTCGATGTCGGCACCGTTCTGTCCGGCGAAGTAGGCCGCTTCCGCGCAGCCGTTGAAGGTCCCCAAGGGATTGCCGTTGAAAATGTCGTCCAGATAATCGGGGTCCAGGAGATGCGGCAGGAGATCCGTCTCGAACTCGTCCCTGGACTTCTGGGCCGCTGCCAACGCGGCGGCGTCGGCGGCCGATTGGGCACCGTTGCGCGTGGCCCCGGCCTGACCGACGGCAAAAAGCGCGAGCGCGAGAAAGAGCAGGCCCACCACCATCATGATGTAAAGGGGAGCGGCCTGCCCCGCCTCGCCGGAACCGCGACGGCTCATCAGTTGCCGAGGATCTCTGCAACCTTGTCGGAGAGACCGGCCGCGATGTCCGCGGCGACGCCGGAGCTGACCAGCGCCGCGATGATCAGCGCCACCAGCACGATCACCCCGACATACTCCACCGCGCCCTGGCCTTTGTCGCCGCGCCGCTTCATCGCGGTGATCGCCGTGTTCGTCCAGGTGCCGACGTAGTGTTTTGTCGCGGTGGCGGCCTTCAGCGGGATGTTCGACATGGCGTTCCCCTCCGGTGTCGGCCGGCCGACTGCCGGCCGGCTCGTGCGCTTCCTGTGCGTCGCGCGCGCTACCGGCTTCCTCCCGGCCGGTCTCACGCGTGACATGAGAAACGTACGCCGGGCCAGCCCCTCTCGCCATGGGTCCTTGGGCCCAACGCCGGGCCCAGCAAGGGGTGGCGGGGGCTTTCGTTCCGATCGGGACGGTGTCGGTCATGACTCCCCGGCCTTTCCGGGTCTTCCCGGCGCGACCCCGTGCCACCGGTCGATCGCCTCACCGCGGTTGCGCGCGTTCAGCTTGGCGAAGATGCGGTTGATGTGATTCTTCACCGTCTTCTGGCTGATGAAGCACGCCGCGGCGATTTGCTGATTGGTCATTCCCGACGCGATCAACCCCATGATCTCCCCCTCCCGCCGACTCAACTCCTCGCACGGAACAGCGGGTGACAACTGGCGCCCCCCGGAAGAATGTCCCACATTCGATTGCGTATGCAAAGAGTGTTGCGTGAATTGCCGAACATTCGCCAGCAGCGCACCCGCCGCCGAGTGGCTGAAATGCGCCCGTCCCGCCCTGATGTCCCCCACCGCCCGCACCAGTTGGTCCGCCGTGAACTCGCCATGCACGAGATACCCGCCCGCGCCGCGCCTGAGCGCCTCGTACACGATCTCGTTCTCGCGGCTGTACGTCAGCATCAGGACGGGGGCCAGCGGCACCAGGCGGGGCAGGGCGGCGAGGCCGTCCACGCCCGGCATCCGTACGTCCAGCAGGATGACGTCGGGGCGGTGGCGTACGGCCTGGTCGTAGGCCTCCCGGCCGTCCGAGGCCTCCGCGACCACCTCTATGTCGTCGCGCCCCGACAGCAGGACCGCCAGGCCCGCCCGTACCACCGGGTTGTCGTCCGCGACCACGATGCGGAGCGGGCGGGACGGCTCCGGCTCCTCCGCCGGATGTGTCGTTCTCTGGTGGTCCGCCGGCATCCCTAGGGCCTCCTCACCAGCGGTGCGGTGTCCGTCGTCCCCAGAGCGGCGGACGGGAGTTCCAGGCGTACCTCCGTGCCGTTCGCCGCCCCGCCCCTGCCGATGCGGATACGGGCTCCGATCGACGCGGCCCGCTCCACCATGCCCACCATGCCGAAGTGGCCCGTGCGGGCGAGGGAGTTGAGGGAGATGTCCGCTGGGAGACCCCGGCCGTCGTCGTACACGCTGATCCGCAGGACGTCCCCCGTCAGCCCCGCCGAGACCGAGATCTCGGCGGGGTCCGCGTGGCGGTGGGCGTTGTCCATCGCCTCCGACGCGATCGTCAGCGCGTGCCGCGCGGCCACCGGCGGGAGCAGCGGCACGGCCGTGTCCCCCAGCCGGTGGAAGGTCGTCCGTACGCCGTGCCGGGTCGCGAAACGGCTTGTCTGTAAGCGCAGTTCGGCCAGAATGTCCACGCCGGCCGGCGGTTGGCGCGGCGGGCCGGGGTCCGTTCTCAGGTCGGCCAGCAGCTCCCGTGACTCCGCCGCCGCGCGCCGGGCCGCGCGGGCCACCAGTTCGGCCTGGCGGCGCACCGTGAGCGGGTCCGTACGGTCCACCGTGCGCGCGAGGCCCTCCGCCGCCATCGCCAGACCGTGCAGGGTCTTGGCCACCGAGTCGTGCATCTCCCGGGCCAGTCGGGCGCGTTCCTCCTCGACGGCGCCGTGCGCGGCGAGCCGCGCGCGGGCCTCGGTCAGGGCCTGGCTCGCCATGCCGAAGCCCAGGACCAGCTTGCGCAGCGTGCTGCCCACCGCGCCCGCGATGACACAAAGGCCGGGCAGGAAAAGGGCGTTGAAGCCCGCCTCCACCTCGCCGTTGACGGCGTACGCGGCGCCGATGATCAGCGATTGCAGGACGGCGAAGAGGGCCGCGCCGCGCCAGCCGTACACCAGCCCGGCCAGGAGCGGGGTGCAGATGGTGACGTACGCGAGTGTCGAGTCGGGCGACGCCGTGGCGAGCAGGAGCGCGCCGAAGAACATGTCGGCGGCGAGCAGCGCCGGGTGGCGCAGGAGGACGGGGCCGAAGCGTTCCCAGTCGCGGAGCAGGACGTACGACACCATGAAGGTGACCAGTACCGCGGAGCCGACCAGCCAGGTCCCCGGCGTGCTCAGCACGCGGTCCAGGGCAAAGGGCGCGGCCAGCGCGATCATCGCGAGCCGGAAGCCGAAGGTCTGCCGGCACAGCGCTTGCAGGGCGTTGACCTGGATCGGGAGCGGCGGGACGTGCGGTGCCGTGGTCGCCGTCATGGGTCACCTCCCTTCGGGTTCGTGGTGGTCGGCTCGTCCTGCCTGTCAACGTCCCATCAGCCCGAGAGGACACTTCCGAAGTCGACTCCCGAGCCGTAGTAGAAGCTCAGGACGATCAGGATCATGGTGGCGGGAAGCATCACCATCGTGACGACGAGGGTTGTCTTCGGCACCGCCTGGGCGGCGCTGCGGCGCGCGTTCTGCGCGTCCGTACGGCGCATGTCGTTGGCGATCTGTATGAGCGTGTCCACGATGGGGGCACCCAGCTCCTCGCCCTGCTGGAGGGCGGTGACGAACATCGACACCTGCTCGGAGGCGTTGCGCCTGCGCAGCTGCTCGAAGGCATGGCGGCGGCTGACGCCCATGTCCATCTGCCGCAGGGTGATGCGCAGTTCGTCCGACCAGGGTCCTGAGTACTTGTCGGCGACCCGCTCCAGCGCCTGCCGGAAGCCGAGTCCCGCCGACACGACCACCGCGAGGACGTCGAGGAAGTCGGGGAGGGTCCGTTCGATGTCCGCCTTCCGCCTGCGCACGTGCGCCCGGATGATGACGTCGGGCCAGACCAGGCCGAAGGTGAGGGCGACCACCGCGATGACGGTCTGGCCCCGCGCGACCATCCCGAGGGCGGCGAACGCGCCGAGGATCCCGTACACCGCCCGGCGGGCGGCGAAGCGGTCGACGGTGATGCCGCCGGGGTTGCCCGCCATGTCGAGCCGGTGGCGCAGGGCTTCGACCCGCTTGGGGCCCATCAGATTCAGCACGGTGGGGGCCCAGCGCATGCCGAGGCGGTCGATGCCGGAGCCCACGGCCGTGGTGCGGGTGGCGCCGATCTCCAGGGCCACCGCGAGGTCGCCGGGGAGCTTGGCGTCCGCGCGGTAGAGGCGGATGCCGTGGAAGACGCCGTACACCGCCACGCCCATCGCAACCGCGAGCAGGAGCCCCAGTCCCGTTCCTGATCCCATGAGTTGTCCTTTCTCTCCGCTCCGGGCCGGGGGTCAGACCTGGATACGGGACATGCGGCGGATCAGGATGTAGCCGGCGGCGTACATCGCGAAGGCGACGATCGTGCCGACCTGGCCGATCACCGAGCCTGTCATCTTGTCCAGGGCGCCCGGCGCCATGGCGTTGATCATCAGCAGGAAGCCGAGGCCGAGCAGGGGCACCGCGAGGGCGGTGACCTTGACCTGGGCGAGCATGGTCGTGACCTCCCTGCGGGTCTCCTTGCGCTCCTCCAGCGTCTCGGTGAGGTTGCGCAGGGAGCTGACGATCTGGCCGCCCGCCCGGCTGGACAGCACCACCGTGGTGACCAGGACGACCAGTTCGCGGGAGGGCAGCCGGTCGGCCAGTTCGCCCAGCGCGTCGTCCAGGGAGTGGCCGATGTTGAGCTGGTCGGCGACCCTGCGCAGTTCCTCGCCCGCGGGGTTGTCCAACTCCTCGGCAGCCATGGCCAGCGCCGTACGCATCGCCAGCCCGGCGTGGGTGGCGTTGGCCAGGACCCGGGTCAGCTCCGGGAGTTGGCCGATGAACGCCTCCGTACGCTTCACCCGCTGCCAGTTGAGGAACGCGTTGCCTCCCCACAGGCCGACCAGCGCCGCCAGGAAGCCGAAGAACGGGGCGAAGACCGCGCCGACGACGAAGTAGAGGGCGAGCAGGCCGGCCGCCACGTAGACGGTGTACTCGCCCGGGGTCAGGTCGAGTCCCGTCGCGGCGATCTTCCGTTCGATGCGCTTGCCCGTGGTGGTCCCGCGCAGCCGCCGGTCGACCCCGGTGAACCGCCTGCGGCGGCCGGTGTCCGCCGCGAGCTGGCCCGACTGGGTCATGCGGTCGACGAGCGCCCGGTGTTGGGCCCTGCCCGACGCGTAGACGTGCACGCCGACGACGGCGAGCACACCCGTGGACAGGGTGAGGCCGACCGTCAGGAGCGGGAGGTTGACCATGGCGTACGGACCTTCTCGGTGGACGGGACGGGGACGTGGGCGGGTCGGAGGCTTGGACGGGTCGGAGGTTTGGGCGGCTCGGGGGCTTGGGCAGGGGGACGCGCCTATGGCGAGCGCGTCACGCAGGTGAGCTTCGTATCGCCAACTGCGCTTCCGTACGGGCGACTCCGAAGGCCGGCGGCACCGGTTCGCTCTTGAGGTAGAGGCGCTCGGCGACCCGGCGCGGCAGCGGGTAGTACTCGAACTTCCCGTAGATCCGCCCGTCGGGTGCCATGGGCTGGGCGAGGAACTTGCACACGGAGACGATCCGGTACTCCTCCCTGCCCTGCGAGTCGACGATGGCGATCTCGGTGACGCGGCGGGAGCCGTCGGCGTGCCGGGTCAGCTGGACGATGACGTCGACAGCGCTGTTGATCTGGTCCTTGATCGCCACGAAGGGGATCCCGGCCTCCGACATGGAGGCCAGGGTCTGGAGCCGCATCAGCGCGTCCTCCGCGTTGTTGGCGTGGACGGTGGCGAGCGAGCCGTCGTGACCGGTGGACATCGCCTGGAGCATGTCGAGCGTCTCGCCGCCTCGTACCTCACCGACGATGATCCGGTCGGGCCGCATACGCAGGGAGTTGCGGACGAGGTCGCGGATGCTGACCTGGCCCTTGCCCTCCACGTTGGCGGGGCGGCTCTCCAGCGTGATGACGTGGGACTGCTGGAGCTGGAGTTCGGCGGAGTCCTCGATGGTGACGATGCGCTCGCCCTCGGGGATCAGTCCGGAGAGGGAGTTGAGGAGGGTCGTCTTCCCGGTGCCGGTGGCCCCGGAGACGATGACGTTGAACTTCGCGCGCACCAGTCCGCCCAGGAGCAGCATCATCTGCTGGTCCAGCGAGCCGAGGCCGATCATCTCCTGGAGGGTGAAGGCCCGGGGGAAGCGGCGGATGGTGAGGATCGGTCCCGTCAGGGACAGCGGCGGGATGATGACGTTGACACGCTCGCCCGACGGGAGCCGGGCGTCGACCATCGGATTGGCCTCGTCCACGCGGCGGTTGACGGTCGACACGATGCGCTCGATGGTCTGCATCAGCTGCTCGTTCGACGCGAAGCGCAGGGGCAGCATCTCCAGCCGGCCCCCGCGCTCGACGAAGACCTGGTCGGCGCCGTTGACCATGATCTCGCTGATGGACGCGTCCTCCAGCAGCGGCTCCAGGATGCCGAGGCCCAGGGCCTCGTCCACGACGCGGCGGATGAGCTGGGACCGCTCGACGGTGGAGAGGACCGGGCCCTCCCGGCTGATGATGTGGCCGAGGACGCGCTCCAGGCGGGCCCGGCGTTCGGCCGCGGCCAGCGCGGACATCTCCGCGAGGTCGATCTCTTCGAGGAGTTTCGCGCGGTAGACCCCGACGAGCAGGCTCTCCTCGCCGTGCCCGTTGGACGGCTCGGGGCTGTTGATGCGTGCCCGCAGGCTCATGTCCTCAACTCCCACGTTTCGCTCATGTGTTGCGGATGTGCCGGATCTGCTCGTTGCTGTTGCGGCCGGTGTACGGGCCCGGCGCTTAGTCCTTCGGCATTGTCGCGCTCCTGACCGCGGGGCCGAACTGGAAGAGGGGCAGGACGGACGGGACGTCGACCGTGGCGGTGGCTGTCACCGCTTCCCCGGTGTCCGTCATACCGATGTCGGCGGTGAGCCAGCCGCTGACGGCCGCCTCCCCGGCCGTCTGGGGGGCCACGTCGGCCTCCTGGTAGGACGCCGTACGGGCCGCCGCCCGCGCCGCCGTCCCCGCCTGCTGTACGGCGTAGGCCGCCAGGCCCAGTTGGACGGCGGAGAGCCCGACGATGAGCAGCAGCGTGATCACACCGGCGAACTCCAGGGCCGCCTGGCCCTTCTCCCGATCCCTCCGCGCGCTCATGGCGTGGTCTCCCTCAGGGCGGACCCGTGGGCCGTGATGTTGACCGGGATGTTGAAGCCGGGGAAGAGCACGGGCGTGTTGAGGCCGATGTCGACGGTCACCAGATCGCCGCCGCCCCCGCCGCAGTTGACCGCGCCCATGCTCCAGGCGCCGGGCAGATCCTCCGCCGCCGCGGCGCCGCAGGGCTCGCCCACCGCCGCCGCCCGCGCGGCCTTGTCCGCCGCGTTGCCGGCGAGCGAGAACGTGTAGCCGATCAGCGCCGCCTGCCAGAGCAGCACCAGGGTGCCGAGGATGATCGGGATCATGCCGGTGAACTCGAACGCGGCCTGGCCCCGGTCCTCGCGCAGCCGCGCGCCGATCCTCTCCGCGTCACACGTGTCACCGCGCCGCGCTTCTCCGTACCGCGTACGTATCCCCGTAGGTGTCCCGGGACGGTTCATGGCTCGATCTGCCCTCTCACCCGTCTCGCTCCGATCGCGCTCGGTCCGGGGTTCCCGACCCGGTCTCGTTCCGCCCTGTTCCTGGTCCTGGTCCTGCCCGGTTTGCCGTGCTTCCGCTCGCCCTCCTGGGCCTTCACCAGGCCCAGTTCGCCCGCCAGGCCCCAGATCGCCTGTTTCACGGTGGACTTGGACTCCAGATCCTGCAACCGGCCCGCGTCCACGACCGCCTGGAGTTCCTTGAAGTTCGCGGGGATCGCCGACCGGGAAACCCGGGTGCCGGTGATCCGCTCGATCAGCTGGGGCTGGATCTCGGTGTTCTTCGTATGGCGGTTGACGACCGTCACGGTCTCCTCCGCCTTGCGGATCTGGAGCCGGTCCCACAGCCGCACCATGCGCTTGGTCGCCCGTACCGACACCACGTCCGGGGTGGTCAGCAGCAGGGTGGTGTCGGCCATCTCGATCGCCGCCGCGTTCGCGCTGTTCATCTGCGTGCCGCAGTCGATGACCACGACGTCGTACCGGTGGCGCAGCGCGCTCACGATCTGCCGTACGGACCGCTCGTTGACCTCCTCGCCCCGCTCCCCCTCCCCCGGCGCCAGCAGCAGGCCGATCCCCGTGTGGTGGATGAAGACGGCGTCCTGGAGCACCCGGGGCGATATGTCCTGGATGGTGGCGAGGTCCACGATCGACCGGCGGAACTGCACATCGAGGTACGAGGCCACGTCCCCGGCCTGGAGGTCCAGGTCGGCGAGCGCCGTGGTCATGCCCGACGCCCGCGCCGCCAGCGCGAGTTGTACGGCGGTCAGGGTCGTCCCCACACCGCCCTTCGCCCCGCTGACCGTGACCACGATGCCCCCGGGCCCGCTGAACACCTCGGCGCCCTGGCCGAGATGGCGCCGTACGCCCACGGACCACCCGGCGGCGGACTGGACGCGCTGCGCCAACTCCTCGTACGACAGCGGCAGTCCGACCAGGCCCCGGGCGCCGGAGTCCATGGCGGCCGAGAAGAGCATGGGGCTGGCGTCGGAGGTGACCAGGACGACGCCGACGGCCGGGAAGCGCAGGGCCACTTCCCGGATGAGTTCGAGCGCGGGCACCGGTCCGATCCGCTCGTGGACCAGGACCACTTCCGGCAGCTCGTCGATCGACTCGGCGGCCAGCCGGGCCAGGGTGTCGATCAGCGAGGTCGAGTCGCCGACCGGTGCGGCCGGCTCCGCGTCGGGGAGCTGGCTGAGCAGGGTGGTGATGGACCGGGCGGCGTCGGCGTCACCGACGACCGGAAGGATTCGGGTGGTCATGCGTCCCTCACTTGTCCCCTTCGAGCGTGTAGGTGCTCTCCCCGGGGCGCAGCGTTGTCGGATTGCCGTCGGGGAGGAGGGCGAGTCGCACGTGGTCCGCGAAGGACTCGGCGTACGCGACCCGTTGGGCGTCCTTGGTCTTCAGCGCGAACGTGATGGGGACGGCCTGCTGGAGTCCGGTGCGGGTCCGGTCGCTCTCCTTGGCTTCGAGGGCGGTGAGTTTGCCGACGTCGAGGACCCTGGCGTTGGGGACGATGATCCGGGACTGCGCCGTGGCGCCGTCGTTGTCGCCGGGGAAGGTCGCGAAGATGTTGACCAGATCACCCGGCCTGATCTTGCCCGCGACGCCGGTCTCCGCGTCGATCATGATGGCGATCTCCTGCTCGTCCGCCGCGAGTTCGGGGCGTTTGACGATCATGTCGTCCTGGAGCAGGGATCCCTTTTTCAGCGTGGTGACGGCGATCTTTCCGTTGAGTACGGAGAGGTCGGTCACCGCGTTCTCGGACAGCCAGCGCTCCGGCATCTCGATCTTCTCGAACTGCCCGCTCCGGAGCGGTGTGTAGGGCGCCACATCCGCTTTCAGCCGGTACGCGGCGACCTCGGGGCCGACCTTCGAATTCACGTCCCGTATCACCGAGAGCACACCGGCGAAGGCCGCGACGGCGCAGAGGATCGAGAGGAGAAGGAGTATGACGCCGCGGCGTTGCCGTGCATTCATGGGAGGGGCAACCTCGTTCGAAGACGTGGGTCAGGGAAGCGTGACAGATCGGAGCGGGTACGGGGAGGCCGCCGGGTGTCCGGCCGACGGGCTACGCCCCTTGGCGCGTGGGGCTTCCCCTGGTCAGCACACCGCTGACGCGGCCGCGGGTCTCGGGCGGACCGAGGGGCGCGGAACAGAATCCGCAGCGGTCTCCTATGAGTTCGGAGCCGCACCAGCCGCACACCTCGCGGCGGACCGACGCGACCAATTGGTAGAGCACGGAGATGTCCGGCAGGAACGCGGCGAATTCGATCATCTTCGCCGTGCCCCACCAGGCCGGCGATTCCGCCGGCAGCGCGCACTCCTGAATGCCTTGGACGCGCCAGGCGGGTGCGAGGGTCTCCGTCACCCAGTCGGACTGCGACGACCCCTGGGCGACCACAAGATGGGTGGCGAAATCCGGTCCGTCCAATTCACCGGACCCGATCTTGACCAGTTGGGGTACGGGGTTGGCGACAACGCCGAACTGCGCTCCGGGCACCCAGGACTTGGCGTGCGTCTTCAGGCTCACCGGGACCCGGTCGAGCCGGGCGACCGAGTTGAGGAGGGCACCGGCGTGGATGTAGTGGGAGAGCAGCCGGGCGGCGGAGGCGATGATCCCCGGGTGGAAGTCGCAGAGGGACAACTGCCGTAGCTGGCGCACCAGAACGGCCACCGCGAGCGGCGGCAGGTCCACCTTGAGCAGCGCGATCCGGTCGCTCTCCAGGAGGTTGCGGACGGTGTGCAGCCGCCGTTCGTGCGGGGTGGGAATGGTCGCGGGATAGACGGCGACCACATAGCCGTACTGCTCGACGAGCACCTGCATGTCGGCCAGCGCGTCGCCCAACGGCTGGGCGTCGGGCGGCTGGAGCAGGGTCGCGGTGGGCGTCTGCTGGTCGGTCGGCGGCAGCACCAGATCGGGGCTGGTGACAGCGATCGCGGTCGGCACGTTGGTTCCCCGTTCAGCCCGGGACGCCGGAGCCCCGGCGACCGCAGATCTCTCCTGCTCCGTTCTCCTGCCCCAGCACTTTATCCACGTCTTACGGTGCAGAGAACACCTTTCGGATACCCGGGCTGTGGCCGTCACATGACGGGCAGCTACAAAATCGGGCGAAGCAGCCCGCCGGACGTCATTCGGGCCGGTCGGGGAGCGCTCCCGTATACGACCTTCTGCCAGAGGTCTTGACAACTTGATTGGTCTGGACCAGTTTCTACGTCCAACGGTGGCCACCGTTCCTCTCACTCTTTACGTACCTCCATCCCCGATCCCCCAGCGGAGGCAGCAAGTGGAACGTGCACCAGGCTCCAGAGGACGCGTCAGAACATGGATCGGCGGGGCGGTGGCCGTCGCGGCCGCCGGAGCGCTGAGTGTCACCGGGCTCGCCGGGACCGCGCAGGCGGCCGACATCAACGTGGCGAAGAACGCGGGGTTCGAGTCCGGTCTCGGGAGTTGGACCTGTTCCGCCGGCAGCGGCTCCACGGTCGGCTCGCCCGTACACGGTGGCGCGGCGGCCCTGAAGGGCGCGCCCAGCGGCCAGGACAACGCCAAGTGCTCGCAGGTCGTCGCCGTACAGCCCAACTCGACGTACACGCTGAGCGCCTGGGTGCAGGGCGGGCTCGCCTACCTGGGGGCCGAGGGGACCGGGACGACCGACGTGTCGACCTGGACGCCGGACAGCACCTCGTGGAAGCAGCTCACCACCAGCTTCAGGACGGGCGCCTCGACCAGGTCCGTGACGGTCTACACCCACGGCTGGTACGGCACCCCCACCTACTTCGCCGACGACATCTCCGTCTTCGGCCCCGACGGCGGCGGTGGCAGCGACCCCGGCCCGACGATCCCCGGCTCTCCCGCGGGTCTCACGGCCGGCTCCGTGACCTCGTCGTCCGTGACCCTCAACTGGGGCGGGGTGTCCAACGCCACCGGATACAACATCTACCGCAACGGTACGAAGGTGCAGTCGTCGACCTCCCCGTCCGCGACCGTGACGGGCCTGGCGGCCAGCACGTCGTACTCATTCCAGGTGTCCGCGACCAACGCGGCCGGTGAGGGCCCCAAGTCGGCCACGGTCAACGCGACCACCTCGGCGACCGGCGGCGGGGGCGGGGGCGGCACCAACCCGACCGTGCCCAAGCACGCGCTCACCGGCTACTGGCAGAACTTCAACAACGGCGCGACCGTCCAGAAGCTCCGTGACGTGCAGGCGCAGTACGACATCATCGCCGTGTCGTTCGCCGACGCGACCGCCACCCCCGGCCAGATCACCTTCAACCTGGACCCGGCCGTCGGCTACGGCTCCGCCGCCGAGTTCAAGTCGGACATCGCCGCGAAGAAGGCCGCCGGCAAGTCGGTCATCCTCTCGATCGGCGGCGAGAAGGGCACCATCTCCATCAACAGCGCCGCCTCCGCGACGGCGTTCGCCAACAGCGCCTACGCGCTGATGCAGGAGTACGGCTTCAACGGGGTCGACATCGACCTGGAGAACGGCCTCAACTCCACGTACATGAGCAGCGCCCTGCACCAGCTGGCCGCGAAGGCCGGTCCGAACATGGTCCTCACGATGGCGCCGCAGACCATCGACATGCAGAACACGGGCGGCGAGTACTTCAAGACCGCGCTGGCCGTGAAGGACATCCTCACCGTCGTCAACATGCAGTACTACAACAGCGGTTCGATGCTCGGCTGCGACGGCAAGGTCTACTCGCAGGGTTCGGTGGACTTCCTCACCGCGCTCGCCTGCATCCAGCTCGAAGGCGGCCTCGCCCCGGCCCAGGTCGGCATCGGCGTCCCCGCCTCCACGCGGGGCGCGGGCAGCGGTTACGTCTCCCCGACGATCGTGAACAACGCGCTGGACTGCCTCACCCGGGGCACCAACTGCGGTTCGTTCAAGCCGTCGAAGACCTACCCGGGCCTGCGTGGCGCGATGACCTGGTCCACCAACTGGGACGCGACGGCGGGCAACGCCTGGTCGAACGCCGTCGGCCCGAAGGTCCACTCCCTCCCGTAGCGGACCCGCACGACCGAAGACCCCCCACAGGGCCGGCAGCGCCGTCGAACCCCACCCGACGGCGCTGTCGCGCGTCCGGCCCCGGACGCACCCCGCACGACGGACCTACCAGATCAGATCCTTGACCTGCTTCGCGCACAGCACGACGAACAGCAGTCCCGCGACCGCGAGCATCACGTTGCTCAGCACCCCGTTGCGCCACTGGGCGGGCGTACGGGAGGAGTTGAGCAGCCAGACCAGCGTCAGCGCCAGGAACGGCATGAAAAACGCGCCCAGGACGCCGTACACCACGACCAGTCCGAACGGCTCGTCCAGGAAGAGCAGCCCGATCGGCGGGAAGGTCAGCCACAGCAGGTACGCGCGGAACAGGACCGAGCGCTCCCGCTCCCCCGAGGCGACCGTCTCCACCATGTCCTCGGTGCCGGCCCCCCGCCGTTCCCGGAGGATACGGTCCACGAAGTCGGCGAACATCAGGCTCACGCCGTGCCACACCCCGATCAGCGCGCCGAACGACGTGGCGAAGAAGCCCACCAGGAAGAGCTTCGCCGTGACCACCCCGAAGCGGTCCTCCAGGATCGTGCCGAGGTCGATCAGCCCCCGGTCGCCCGAGGTCAGCGCGATCTGGGAGGAGTGCAGCAGCTCGGCGCCGATGATCAGCATGGCGACGACGAAGAACCCCGTGGTGACGTACGCGACGCGGTTGTCCAGCCGCATCACCCGCATCCAGCGGGAGTCGGTCCACCCCTTGGCGTTGACCCAGTAGCCGTACGCGGCCATCGTGATCGTGCCGCCGACGCCGCCGATCAGCCCCAGCGTGTAGAGCAGCGAGCCGTCCGGCAGCACCGGTACGAGCCCCGCGAACGCGTCGCCGAGGCGGGGAGCCACCCGGATCGCTACGTACATGACGATCAGGAACTTCATGCCGATCAGCACCGTCATGACCTTCTCGAAGACGGCGTACCGGTTGAACCAGACGAAGGCCAGCCCCACCAGACCGGTGGCGACCGCCCAGGTCTTGAGGCCGGGGCCCTCGGGGAAGAGCGCGACGAGCGGCAGGGCGCTGGAGGACATGGCGGTCGCGCCGTACACAAAACCCCAGACGACGACGTAGACGGCGAAGTAGACCGTCGTCCAGTGGCCGAGGCTGCGCCAGCCCTCGAAGAGGGTGGTCCCGGTGGCGAGATGCCAGCGCCCGGCGGCCTCGGCGAGCGAGATCTTGACGACGCAGCCGATGATCGCGGCCCACAGGAGGGTGTAGCCGAACTGGCTGCCCGCGATCAGCGTCGCGACCAGGTCACCCGCGCCGACGCCGGTCGCGGCGACGACGATCCCGGGGCCGATGTACCGCCAACTGGACCTGCGGGGGCCGGAGGTGGGGGTGGAGGCGGGCCGCGCCGTCCCCGGCCGGGCGGGGACGGTCCCGTCCGTACCGCTGTACTCGCCCGTGCCGCTGTCCGTGGTGCCTGCCATGCGTCTCGCGCCTCCACTCTCGTCCCCGTACGTGACCCACGTCACGAAAGCGGGGCGGGCGGTGATCGCGCAAGAGGGCCTGCGGCGCCACGGACAGCGGTTCGAGCGGTACGGATCCGTCTCGTACGGGCTCCTCTAGATGACCAGGCTCAGCAACGCCGCCACCACGAAGCCCGCCACCGACAGGACCGTCTCCAGGACCGTCCACGACTTCAGGGTGTCGCGCTCCGAGATGCCGAAGTACTTGGCGACCATCCAGAACCCGCCGTCGTTGACGTGCGAGGCGAAGATCGAGCCCGCGGAGATGGCCATGATGATCAGGGCGAGATGCGCCTGCGAGAAGCCCTGGCCCTCGACCAGCGGGACCACGATGCCCGCGGTGGTGACGATCGCGACGGTCGCGGAACCCTGGGCGACCCGCAGCACGACCGAGATCAGCCAGGCCAGCAGGATGACCGGCAGGCCCACGTCGTGGAAGGTGTCGGCGAGGGCGTCCGCGATGCCGCTGCCCTTGAGGACCGCGCCGAAGACCCCGCCGGCGCCGACGACGAGCAGGATGTTGCCGACCGGCTTGAGGGACGCGGTGGAGACCCGCTCCAGCGACTGGCGCGACCAGCCGCGCCGCAGGCCCAGCAGGTAGTACGCGAGCAGCAGCGCGATCGTCAGGGCCACGAACGGGTGGCCGAAGAACTCGATCACCGAGCGGCCGGTCGACGGGTCCAGCGCGATGGACGAGAAGGTCGCCAGCAGGATCAGGACCAGCGGGGTGCCGATGATCGCCAGGACCGTGCCCAGGCCGACCGGCGCCTCCTGCGGGGCCACCCCGGCGGCACGCTGTTCCTCGGCGACGGCGGCCTTGGCCTCCTCGGCCGCCTCCAGCATGTCCTGCGGGACCTCCACATAGAGGCGCTTTCCGATCCAGGCCGCGTACACCCAGGCGGCCAGGACGGCGGGTATCCCGACGAGCGCGCCCATCAGGATCATCCAGCCCAGGTCCACGTGGAAGAGTCCGGCGGCGGCGACGGGGCCCGGGTGCGGGGGCAGGAACGCGTGCGTCATGGAGAGACCGGCGAGCAGCGGCATCGCGTACAGGACGATCGACTTGCCGGACCGCTTGGTGGCCGCGTACACGATCGGCGCGAGGACGAAGATGCCGACGTCGAAGAAGACCGGGATGCCGAAGATGACACCGGTGACGCCCATGGCGAGCGGCGCGCGCTTCTCACCGAAGAGGTTCAGCAGCCGGGCGCTCAACACCTCGGCGCCGCCGGACACTTCGAGGATCGCGCCGAGCATGGTGCCGAGGCCGATGATGATCGCGACGTGGCCCAGGATGCCGCCCATGCCCGACTCGATCATCGAGACGGAGGTGGACCGCTGGACCGTACCGAAGAGTTCGGTGACGGAGAGCCCGGCGGCGAGGCCGACGGCTATGGAGACGCCGAGCAGGGCGACGAAGGGCTGGATCCTGACCTTGATGATCAGGAAGAGGAGGAGTGCGATACCGAGGGCGGCGACGGTGAGCAGCCCGCCGGTACCGCCGAGTATCAGGAGGAAGCCCCCGGTGTGGGGCGGGGTTTGAGGGGGTGCGTCGGCAGCGAGCAGCATGGGGGGACCTCTTGTTCTGGGCATTCCGGGCAGCGGGAATCGCGGTACGGCGCCCCCTCGGGCGGTCGTTCGCGCGGTCGTTCGGCCGGTCGTTCGGCCGGACATGAGGGGGGCGCCGTACCGGGCGGCGGGGGGTAAGACGGAAGGGCTCACCGGGGGTAAGGCGGAAAGGCTCAACCGAGGACGGCCAGCGCGTCGATCTCGATCAACAGCCCCTTGGGCAGGCCGACATAGACCGTGGTTCGGGCGGCGGCGGCCTCCTTGAGGCCCTGCTCCTCGAAGTACTGGTTGTAGATCGCGTTCAGCTCGGCGAAGTGGTCCACGTCCGTGAGGTACACGCGCACCATCAGGACGTCGTCCCAACTCGCCCCGCCCTCCTCCAGGATCGCCTTGACGTTGGCGAACGTCTGGAGCGTCTGCTCGCGCAGGGTCGGGCCCGCCGGGACCGGCGGCTTGCCGTCCGCGGCGGGGAGGAAGCCCACCTGCCCGGCGACCTGGAGGATGTTGCCCTTGCGGACGCCGTGCGAGAACTTCGCCGGCGGCGCGGTGTGCGTGGCGGGGGTCAGCGCGGTCTTCGGGAGCTGGGGCGTGTTCTCGCTCATGTGCGTGCTTCCTTGGAGTGGGTGGTGCCGGAGTACTCCCGGCTGATCACGTCGGCGGTGCGGCGCAACAGCGGGAGCAGGGTGAGGAGTTCCTCGGCCGTGACGACGACGTTCGGCGCGGAGACCGACATGGCGGCGACCGCTCTGCCGTCCGTACCCCGGATCGGGGCGCCGATGCAGTTGATGGACTCCTCGTGGCCGCCGAGGTCGGTGGCCCAGCCCTGTTCGCGTACGGTGGCCAACTCCCGCAGGAACGCGGAGGCGTTGGGGATCGAACGGGGCGTGTACAGGGGGAAGTCGAGCCGCTCGGCGAGGGCGCGGCGCTCGGCCTCGGGGAGGTCGGCGAGGAGCAGCTTGGCGACGGCGGCGACCGTGATGGCGACCGGTTTGCCGATCCTGGAGTACATCCGGACCGGATAGCGGCTCTCCACCTTGTCGATGTAGAGGACCTCGTTCTCCTCGTGCACCGCCAAGTGGACGGTGTGGCCGACCTGTTCGTTCAGCTTGACGAGATGGGGGTGGGCGATCTCCCGTACGTCCAGGTTCTCCACGGCCTCCTGGGCGAGCGCGAAGAGGCGGGCGCCGAGGCGGTAGCGGTTGTCCTGCTGGCGGTAGACGAGCCCGTGCTCGTGGAGGGTACGGAGCAGCCGCAGCGCGGTGGACTTGTGCACGTCGAGGCGCTCGGCGACCTGTCCGAGGTCGGCGGGCCCCTGGGCGAGCAGGGGAAGGATGCTCAGCGCGCGGTCGACGGTCTGGCTCATCGGGTACGTACCTCCTGCTCGATGGCCGCCGTCCAGCCGGGGCCGAGACGAAGTCTCTCCCAGGCGCGCCCGTCGAGGCCCGCGAGGCGGTCGGCGTCGGCCCGGGCGGGCGGGGTGCCGAGGTCGCCGGGGACGGTGAGGGTGGCGGCGGCCATGAGGTGGCCGTGGCGGAGGCGGGCGGCGGCGGGCAGGCCGCGGAGGGTCGCGGAGAGGAAGCCGGCGGCGAAGGCGTCACCGGCGCCGACGGGCGCGACGACGTCGACGTGGAGGGCGGGCATGTCGGTGATGGTGTCGGGGGCGGTGACGTGGGTGGTGTCCTGAGCAAGGTCCTGATCGCTGTACGGGGTGCTGTCCTCCCCCTCCCGCGTCAGCACCGTCGCCCCCGCGCTCCCCCGCTTGACCACCACCGTCCGCGGCTCGGGCAGCGCCGCGCGGATCGCGTCCGCGCCCCGCAGCCCCCACGCCTCCGCCGCCTCGTCCTCGCCGACGAAGACCAGGTCCGCGCCGCGCGCCAGTCCCAGCAGGATCTCCGCGCCCGAGCCGTCCCGCCACAGCCCCGGCCGGTGGTTGACGTCGAAGGAGACGAGGGGGCGGCCCGGCCTGCGGCGGGTCAGCTCGCGCATCAGGGCCAGGCAGTCCGCGGAGAGCGCGGCGGTGATCCCGGACAGGTGCAGGACCCGGCCGGCCCACAGGTCGCGGTACGGCACGGTCGCCGGGGACATCGCCGAGGCGGCGGACCCGGCCCGGTAGTACGCGACCTCGTGCGCGTCGGTCGCGCGGTCCGTCGCCGTACGGAAGTAGATGCCGGTGGGGCGCTCCGGGTCGCGCCGGACCCCCGACGTGTCGACGCCGTACGCGCCGACGGCGGCCACCAGATGGTCGCCGAAGCCGTCCGCGCCGACCCGGCTGACCCACTTCACCGCATGCCCGGCGGCGGCCAGCGCGCACGCGACGTTGGACTCGGCGCCGCCGATGGCGCGGTCGAAGGACGGCACGTCGGCGAGGCGGCCGGGGCGGGAGGGCAGGAACGTGACCATGGACTCACCGAGGCAGACGACGTCCACCCGCGCGGGCACGGGTCCGGTCACTCCGGTCACTCTGGGGCTCCTCACCGCTCGGCCGATGCGTGGAGGGGCCACCATTGACCCGACATCGGCTCGGATGTTAGACAGCGACAAGCAATATGCGCAATGGGTGTTGCAAATGTTGCAACGATAGCGATCAAAACGATCCCACTTCGACTCCGGAGGCCCGCATGGCGACCGACCGACCCGCCCCGCTCGGCGACGAGCACGTGGACCACCTCGGCGACGGACGGGTCGACCACCTCCGCGACGAGCGCGTGGACCACCGCTTCAAGGGGCTCCCGCCGGACGCCGAGGGCCTGACGGTCGGCGCGCTCGCCGCCCAGCGCCGCGACCTGTTCACCGGCGGCTTCACCACCCCCGTGCTCGCCCTCTCCGCCGAGTCGCTCGCGCACAACCTCACCCTGCTGGAGACCTACGCCGAACGCCACGGCCTGGCCTTCGCCCCGCACGGCAAGACCTCCATGTCCCCCCAGCTCTTCGAGCGCCAACTCGCCCACGGCGCCTGGGGCATCACCGCCGCCCTGCCCCACCAGGCGCGCGTCTACCGGGCGTTCGGCATCCGGCGGATCTTCCTCGCCAACGAGGTGGTCGACGCGGCGGCGCTGCGCTGGCTGGCCGGCGAGCTGGACCGCGACCCGGACTTCCGCTTCCTCTGTTACGTGGACTCCGTGCGCGGGGTCGAGTTGATGGACGAGGCCCTGCGCGCGGCCGGTGCCACCCGCCCGGTGGAGGTCGTGGTCGAACTGGGCGCGGGCGAGGGGGCCCGTACCGGAGCACGTACGGAGGCGGACTGCGCGGCGGTCGCCGACGCGGTGGCCGCCGTCACCACCCTCCGCCTGGCGGGAGTCGCCGGGTACGAGGGCGAGGTGCCGGACGCCGACGGTGACCGGGTACGCGCCTGGCTGCGCCGACTGGTCGCGCTGGCCTCGGAGTTCGACAAGGCGGGCCGCTTCTCGGGGCCGGACGGGCCGGGCAGGCCGGGCGGACCGGACGGACCGGACGGACCGGACGAGATCGTGATCAGCGCGGGCGGCAGCGCCTGGTTCGACGCGGTCGCCGACGTCTTCGCCGAGATCCCGGCGCTCTCCCTTCCCGTACTGAAACTGCTGCGCTCCGGCGCGTACGTCTCGCACGACGACGGCCACTACCGCCGCCTCTCCCCCTTCAACCGCGTGCCCGAGGAAGGCGCCCTGGAGCCCGCGTTCCGGCTGTGGGCGCAGGTGGTCTCCCGCCCGTCCGCCGGGCAGGCGTTCTTGAACGCGGGCAAGCGGGACGCGGCGTACGACCTGGACCTCCCGGAGGCCCAGGTGATCCGGGACGGCCATACCGGTGAGGTCAGGCCCGCCACCGGGCTGACCGTCACCGGCCTGTCCGACCAGCACACCTGGGTGTCCACGGCCGAGGGGGCGCAGCTGGAGGTCGGTGACTGGGTCGGGCTGGGGCTGTCGCACCCGTGCACGTCGTTCGACAAGTGGCAGCTGATCCCGCTGGTGGAGGCGGACGGCACGGTCACGGACGTGATCCGTACGTTCTTCTAGAAATACGTTCTTTCAGGAAGCCGTCAGGACCCCCGGACCCAGGACCCAGGAGCGCAGGCCATGGATCTCGTCATCCAGGACGTACAGGTCGTCGACGGCACCGGCGACCCCTCCTACCGCGCGGACGTGGGCCTCACGGACGGTCGCATCGCCGCGATACGGAGGGAGGGCGCCGGCCCCCGCCTGAGCGCCGCGCGCTCTCTCGACGCCGCCGGGCTCGCCCTCTCCCCCGGCTTCATCGACATGCACGCGCACAGCGACCTCGCCCTGCTGCGCGACCCCGGCCACGCGGCGAAGGCCGCGCAGGGGGTGACGCTGGAGGTGATCGGGCAGGACGGCCTGTCGTACGCGCCCGTGGACGACCCGACCCTCGCCCAGGTCAGGCAGTCCATCACCGGCTGGAACGGCGGCGGTTCGGACATCGACTTCGACTGGCGGACGGTCGGTGAGTACCTGGACCGGCTCGACCACGGCTTCGACGGAGAGGGCATCGCGGTCAACGCCGCGTACCTGATCCCCCAGGGCACGGTCCGTATGTACGCGGTCGGTTGGGACGACCGCCCGGCGACCGGCGCCGAACTGGCCCGTATGGAACAGCTGGTGGCCGAGGGCCTGGAGCAGGGCGCGGTCGGCATGTCCTCCGGGCTGACGTACACGCCCGGCATGTACGCCGACGACGCCGAACTGACCGCGCTCTGCCGGGTGGTGGCGCGGTACGGCGGCTACTACTGCCCGCACCACCGGTCGTACGGCGCCGGCGCGCTCCAGGCGTACGAGGAGATGGTCACGCTCACCCGCCGGGCGGGGTGCGCGCTCCATCTGGCCCACGCCACCATGAACTTCGGCGTGAACGAGGGCAAGGCCCCTGATCTGCTGGCCCTGTTGGACAGGGCGCTGGACGCGGGCGCCGACATCACCCTGGACACCTATCCGTACACCCCCGGATGTACCACCCTCGTTGCGATGCTGCCCAGTTGGGCGAGCGAGGGCGGCCCGGACAGCATCCTGGCGCGGCTGCGCGACCACACCACCGCCGAGAAGATCCGCCACCACATGGAGGTGGTCGGGGCGGACGGCTGCCACGGGGTGCCCATCGAGTGGGACACGATCGAGATCTCGGGGGTCTCGGCGCCGGGACTGGACCCGTACGTGGGCAAGACGGTCGCCGCGTCGGCGGCCGAACGCGCTGAAGCCCCCTGGGTCACGGCCCGCAGGCTGCTGATCGAGGACGGTCTCGGCTCGACGATCCTCCAGCACGTGGGCCACGAGGAGAACGTCCGGGAGATCATGCGCCACCGCGTGCACACGGGCGGCAGCGACGGCATCCTCCAGGGCGCGAAGCCGCACCCGCGTGCGTACGGCACGTTCCCGCGGTATCTCGGGCGGTACGCGCGGGAGTTGGGCGTCCTGAGCCTGGAGGAGTGCGTGGCGCACCTGACCTCGCGCCCGGCCGCGCGCCTCCGCCTTCCCGATCGCGGTCTGGTACGGGAGGGCTACCGCGCGGACCTGGTCCTCTTCGACCCGGCCACGGTGGCGGCCGGGTCGACGTTCGAGTCCCCGCGCACTCTCCCCGTGGGCATCCCGCATGTGCTGATCGACGGCCGCTTCGTGATCGAGGACGGCCGGCGGACGGACACGCTGGCGGGGCGGTCGGTGCGGCGTACGGGGTGAGGTACCGGCTGCTCGTACGGGGGTAAGTGGGGTGGCTGCTCGCGTACGACGCTCAGGCCGAGGCGAGGCGCAGCACAAACGCGCCGACGGCCAGCACCACGAACACCCCCGCCGGGGCGATCTCGTGGTCCTTGGCGCGCAGATGGGTGATGACGGCCCCGATGAAGTAGAGGAGAACCCCGACCGCCGCCGCCTCGCCTATCAGCGGCACCCACAGCCCCACGACCAGTCCCACCGCGCCGAGCGCTTTCAGCGTGGCCAGCCGCGGAAGCCAGGACTCCGGTACGCCGAGTCCGAGCATCGACGCGATGACCTTCTCGTTGCGGGTGAACGTACCGACGGCGGACATGGTCAGTCCGGCGGCGAGCAACAGGCCGACGACGGCATAGGCGATGAACACAGGTGCCCCTCTGGAGAAGGTGAAGGCGGAGGTCGAGGTGAGGAAGGCCGGACCCCGGGCCCGGCCTCCGCACAACCTGTCGTGGCCGCGCGCACCGAGGAAGCCCCGGCCGAGGCGGGTACTGGCAGGGCTACGATCCGCGCGCCGATCCGGCGTAAATTGCTGAGGTGAGCCACAACGAGCTGGGCCTTTTCCTGCGCGCCCGCCGCGAGGCCGTGACACCGGCCCAGGTGGGCCTCCCCGGCGGCAGCCGCCGCCGTACGCCCGGTCTGCGCCGGTCCGAGCTGGCGATGCTGGCGGGTATCAGCGTCGAGTACCTGGCCCGCCTCGAACAGGGCCGGGGCCGTCACCCCTCGCCCCAGGTGCTCAGCGCCCTCGCCGACGCGCTGCGGCTGACGGCCGACGAGCGTTTCGCGCTCATGCGCGCGGAGAAGGTCACCACCGGCACGCTGGGACTCTGCCCGGGCGCGGGCACGCCGCCGACCCGTACCGTACGACCCACGGTGCGGGCCCTGCTCGACCGGCTGGAGCCCACCCCCTCAGTCCTGGTCAACCGGCTGACCGAGGTGCTGGCGTACACGGAGGGGTACGCGCGGCTGGTCGCCCCGCTGGGCCTGCTGGACTCCCCCGCCCCGAATCTCGCCCGCTATGTCTTCACGGACCGGCGGGCCCGTAGGGTCCTGATGGACTGGGAGCGCGAGGCGGACGTACTGGTCTCGCGCCTCAAGACCGACTCCGTACCGGAGGACCGCTTCCTGGCGTCGTTCGTGGAGGAGCTGTCCGGGGCGGCCGGGGCTCTTTTCACGGACCGCTGGGCGCGCGCCGCCCTCACGCCCGAGAGCCCGCTGTCACAGCGGGTGGCACATCCGGCCGCGGGCGCACTCAGCCTGGCGACCGAGACGCTGGACCTGCCGGGCCTGGACGGCCTGCACGTGGTGGTTCACCTGCCGGCGGACGACGCCACGTCGGCGGCGCTGGACAACCTGACGGGGCGCAGGCCCGGGGCGCTGCACGCGGTGGCGGGGTAACCGTCCGGCGCGTGCCGTACGGCCTGGAAAGGCACTGGTGAGCGATCGGGTCCCACGAACTTATGACCATCCGGTGATGACCGGATCCTCCCGCCCCTTCCGCTCGTCTCTCTCCGAGGACGACGCGAGGCGACAGCGGGAGTGGTGGGCACGATGGCACGCACGGGCATTCGACCGGCTCGAACAGCTCGAACGGCGGGGGTACGGGGGGCACGGTCCGCCTTGCTCGTTCTGATCGCGGCGGCCCTGGTCACGGGGTGCGGCGGCCAGCTCGCGGACGGATCCCAGGGCGCCGGCGGCCCCGACGACAAGGGCTCCACGGTCCGGTCCAGGGCCACCCCGAAGGCCCCGGCCCCACACGGCCGCACCCCATCAGCCACCCCAGCCGGCCCAGCCGCCCCGACCACCCCAACCACACCATCGACTCCCCCCACCCCATCCACTCCCCCCACCCCACCCGGCCAGACCTCTTCCCCCGACCCGAAGCTCCCCCCACCCCGCGTGAACATGGACATCGCCCACGCGGTCGAGGGCGGCAGCCGCCGCGCCGTGAACATCACCATCGACGACGGCCCCGACCCCACCTGGACCCCGAAGATCCTCAAGATCCTCCGGGACAACGGGGCCCGGGCGACCTTCTGCATGATCGGCCCGCAGGCCGCCGCCCACCCCGGCCTGGTCCGGCGGGTGGTGGCCGACGGCCACCGGCTGTGCGACCACACCGTCACGCACAACACCGCGATGGACCACCGCTCGAAGCGCTACCAGAAGCAGCAGATCCTGGCCGCGGCCCAGCAGATCACCCGGGCGTCGGGGGGCGTCGAGCCGCTGTACTACCGGGCGCCGGGCGGCGCGTTCACCCCGTACAGCAGGCAGATCGCCGCGTCGGCGGGCATGCGCCCGCTGGGCTGGAACGTGGACACGAAGGACTACGAGGAGCCGGGCGTCGGCGCGATCCTGCACGTGGTGCGGCACGAGCTGGACAACGGCCCGACCCTCCTCTTCCACGACGGCGGCGGCGACCGCTCCCAGACGGCGGCGGCGCTCAGGAAGCTGCTGCCGTGGCTGCGCCACCACGGATACGGTTTCGGCTTCCCGGTCCGCTGAGTGCGCCGGCGCGGCGACCGCGCGACCGAGCCCCCGTCATCAGTCCCCCGTCATCAGTACGGAGCAACGTGGGCAAAAACACGACGCGGCCCTCGTCACCCGGCCGTAAGGTGGCGGACATGCAGGTGATCCAGTCGACGAAGCTCGCCAACGTCTGTTACGAGATCCGGGGCCCGGTCCTGGAGGAGGCGACGCGGCTGGAGGCGGCGGGCCACCGCATCCTCAAGCTCAACACCGGGAACCCGGCGGCGTTCGGCTTCGAGTGCCCGCCCGAGATCCTTGAGGACATGCTCCGCAACCTCGGCGACGCGCACGGCTACGGCGACGCGAAGGGCCTGCTGTCCGCGCGGCGCGCGGTGATGCAGCACTACCAGACCAAGGGCATCGACCTGGACGTCGAGGACATCTACCTCGGCAACGGCGTCTCCGAGCTGATCCAGATGTCGATGCAGGCGCTGCTGGACGACGGCGACGAGGTGCTCGTACCGGCACCGGACTATCCGCTGTGGACGGCGAGCGTGTCGCTCGCCGGGGGCACGGCCGTGCACTACCGGTGCGACGAGCAGGCCGAGTGGATGCCGGACCTCACCGACATCGAGCGCAAGATCACCGACCGCACGAAGGCGATCGTGATCATCAACCCGAACAACCCGACGGGCGCGGTGTACGGGGACGAGATGCTGGCCTCGCTCACCGAGATCGCCCGCCGGCACAACCTGATCGTGTGCTCGGACGAGATCTACGACCGGATCCTGTACGACGGCGCCACCCACACCCCCACGGCGGCGATCGCGCCCGACCTGCTCACCCTGACGTTCAACGGGCTGTCCAAGAACTACCGTGTCGCGGGTTTCCGCTCCGGCTGGATGGCGGTGTGCGGCCCCAAGGCCCACGCCACGTCGTACATCGAAGGCCTGACGATCCTGGCCAACATGCGGCTCTGCGCCAACATGCCGTCGCAGCACGCGGTGGCGACGGCCCTCGGCGGCCGGCAGTCGATCCAGGACCTGGTCCTGCCGGGCGGCCGGATCCTGGAACAGCGGGACACGGCGTACGACCTGCTCACCCAGATCCCTGGGGTGACGTGCGTGAAGCCGAAGGGCGCGCTGTATCTCTTCCCCCGGCTCGACCCGAAGGTCTACAAGATCAAGGACGACCGGGAGATGGTCCTGGACCTCCTCCGCGCCGAAAAGATCATGGTCGTCCACGGCACAGGCTTCAACTGGCCGGAACCGGACCACTTCCGCATCGTGACCCTCCCGACCACCCAGGACCTGACGGACGCGGTAACCCGAATCGGAAACTTCCTGGACGGCTACTCCCAGCCGTAGGCCCTCGCCCGGCCCACGCCCTCTCCCCCCTGTCCCTCCCTCGATTCCGACGGGACTCAACTTTAGACCGATTCCAATGTAGGATGGTTTCCTGACGTTGCCAGGAGGCCATCTCATGTACGAACCGATCCGCGCCAAGTCGGTCCACACGATGGCCGACGCCGACTTCCCCCACCGCAGCCGGGAGGAAGAGCTGGACATCCAGCTGGCCGGCCACCTCTCCGCGCTCCTTGCCGTGACCGACGAGCTGGGGCTGGACGAAGCGGGTGGGAGCATCGCGCGGCAGATAGAGCGGCTGCGGGGTGCGGCGCCGGTGCGCCCGGCCCCCGCCGCGACCCACCCGGCGAACGACACGGACGACATCCCCACCGCAGATCTGCCGCATGCCCACCGCGCCGAGCTGCACGCCCGGGCCCTCGCCCTCGCGGGTCGCGCCCTGGTCGTCGCCGCCTCGCGTGCCGACACCGCCGCCGCGATCCTGTCCGCCGAGCGGATGGACGCGCACACCGCCGCCCTCGCCGAACCCCCGGCCACCCCGGGCACCCCCCGCCGACTGGTCGGCGCCCACTGACGGCCCCGGTCCACGGGCCGCGGAGGCGCGCGGACCGGGTGCCACACACCCCGCCTGGCGTCGGCGGCTACTCAGGCGTTCCAGCCGCCGTTGACGTTGACGTCCGTACCCGTGATGTACGAGGCGGCCGGGCCGGCCAGGAACGCGACGGCCGCCGCCACTTCCTCCGGCCTCCCGTAACGGTGGAACGGGAGGGAGGAGAGAGCCGCCCGCCCCAGGTCGGTGTCCTGCGGGATTCCCATGTCCGTCTCGGCGAAGGCGGACACGACCGTGTTGACGGTGATCCCGCGCGGAGCCAGCTCGTGTGCCCAGGAGATGCTGAGGGCGGCCTTGGTCGCGCTGTATCGCCGAAACAGGCTGTCCAGGCGCGTTGCGCGGTGATGGTAAGACGGCCGCGCTGTTGACCGGGATGTCGATACGGCCGAATCGCCGAGCGACCTCCGCGACCAGACGCACCACGTCGTCCCGCCGCCCCTGGTCGGCCCGTAGGGCCACCGCGCGGACCCCGAGGTGCTTCACGTCCCGCACGCCGACACCGGCCTTGTCGGCCGATTTCTCGTAGGCGATCGCGACATCCGCTCCGGCCGCGGCCAGACGGCGCGCCGTTAACTACAGTTGTCGAGATGGGCGGCGGTAACTATAGTTGTCGTATGACTTCGACAGAGATCACCTCTGAAGAGCGCGCCGAACTGGCGAGAGCCCTTACCGATGCCCTCAACCCACTCGCGGCGGCCATTCGCTCACGCGAGTCGGGGGTTCCCGAAGCGCAAATGTGGGAGGCGGACCCGGTTGAGGTGACCCTGTCCGTCCTCGCCGCCTGGAAGGTGGTGGATACGGAGGTCAAGCGACTGACGGCGATCGCGGCGGGAACGGCCGGCTCCTACGGCGCGAGTTACGAGCAGATGGGTGCGGTCTGGGGCATCACCCGGCAGGGCGCGCGCAAAAAGTGGCCCGACGCGGTCCCCCGCCCCACGGCCACGGCGGCACAGGCGGGCTCGGTGCTCGCACTCTTCGGCGGTACCGCCGAACTGGTGCGCGACTCGCGGTCCGGCGGCTGGGCCTGGACGGCCGAAGGCGCGGACGGGACACGCGGCGCCGCCGAGGACCACACCTGGTACGCGACGAAAGAGGAGGCCGCCGCCCATGCCGGAGCCTTCCTGCGGGAGCATGCCGCCGATCCGTCGTAGCACCACATCCGTAGCACCACAGTGAGGCGGACACGGAAACAGGCGACATCGCCCCGAAGGGCGCGTTCCGGTTCCTTACCGGGATGGGTACTTCACCCCTCGTACATCCAACTCCGCCCGGAACGTGGGTTTCCGCGAGCACGCTCGTCCTGTGAAACGCATCCTGGGAATCGTCCTGGCGGTGCTGCTGATCGGCGGCGTGGCAGCAGCCGTCGTGGCAGGCCGAGAGAGCCAAGGCACCAGCACGGCAACGAAGACCGTGCGTGGAGTGATCGGGTCGGAGAAGGCGGAGTTCTTCGCCGACCCCAAGGTGGTGAAAGCGCTGGCTGCCCGGGGCTTCACCGTGAAGACGGAGACCTCCGGCTCCTGGGCCATGGAGGAACTGCCCCTGGACGGGTACGACTTCGCCTTCCCCTCGTCGAAGGCCCCGGCCGACGGGCTGGTGAAGAAGTACGCGGTGCAGGGCGGACCCCTGCGTCCCTTCTACTCGCCGCTCGTGGTCGTCGCCCACCGCTCGGCCGCCCGTGTCCTCGCCGACAACAGCCTCGCCACCCTGAACAAAGGCACCTCCCGTGGCACCCTGCGGATGAAGCCGTACCTCGCGGCGGCCGGTGACGGGCGGACCTGGCAGCAGCTCAAGGGGGCTGGGGCGCACGCCGAGTTCAGCGGCACGGTCTTCATCACCAGTACCGACCCGGAGAGTTCCAGCTCCGGCGCGCTCTACCTCGCCGCCGCGTCCTACGTCGCCGACGGCGGACGCGTGGCCACCGACAAGGCCGCCGTCACCCGGACGGCCCCGCTGCTCAAGAAGCTGATCTCGGTGCAGGGCGCCCAACAGACCAGCTCCGACGCGCCGTTCAGGGACTTCATCAGCGGCGTCGGCAATCCGCTGGTGCTGGTGTACGAGTCCCAGGTCGCCTCGCTGCTGCTCCAGAAGCAGGACCCCGGCGATCTGGTGGTCCTCTACCCGGACACCACCGTCAACAGCGACCACACGCTCGTCCCTCTCACCGAGGGCGGCCGGGCGCTGGGCGAACTGCTCTCCACCGACAAGGCGTTGCGCGCGCTCGCGGTACGGCACGGCTTCCGCCCGCAGGGCGACGCGGCCGGCTTCACCGCGGCGACCGCCGGCAGCGCCGCCTATCTGAACCAGACACTTTCCGGGGTCCGCCAGGCACCCGTGCCCACCACCGAGGTGCTGCACGACATGGCCCTGCGCGCCCGGTCCTAGCTTCACGTCCCAGGGGGAGACACACCATGAGCAACGAACTGATCCTCACCCCGCCCGAGCCGGTCGCCCCGGTGCGCACCGAGCAGGCCGCGGGGCTCGTACCGGTGGACGACTCCGTACACGACGAGATGACGCGGCGCGCCGCCGAGTACGTCGGGTCGCTGTCCGGGCTCGACGCCCGCTCGCCCGAATTCACCGCCCGCGTAGGGGAGATAACGAACCTCGGCTCCGGTGAGATCCGGGGCGCCGCCCAGCAGTCCAACCGGATGCTGGACCGTACGGTACGGACCCTCGCGTCGGGCGGCGAGGACGCGCAGTCGCGTGTCTCGTCGTCCCTGGTGGAACTGCGTCGTACCGTCGAGGACTTGGACCCGCGCGACACCCCCGGCAAGGGGGCCAGGCGCTTCCTCTCCAAACTGCCCGGCGGCAACAAGCTGCGCGACCACGCGGCCAAGTACGCCTCCTCCCAGTCCACTTTGAACAAGATCGTCGGCTCGCTCCGGGGCGGCCAGGACGAACTGCGTCGCGACAACGCCGCGTTGCACACCGAGCGCACCCGCCTGTGGGAGACCATGGGCAAGCTCCAGGAGTACGCGGTCCTCACCGGCGCGCTCGACGCGGCGGTCGGCGAGCGCATCGCCGAGGCCGACCTCGTGGACCCCGCCCAGGCGGACGCGCTGCGCGCCGACGTTCTCTTCCCCGTCCGGCAGAAGCACCAGGACCTGCTCACCCAACTCGCCGTCTGCGCACAGGGATACCTGGCGATGGACCTCGTGCGGCGCAACAACGACGAGCTGATCAAGGGCGTCGACCGCGCGGCCACCACCACCGTCTCCGCCCTGCGGATCGCGGTGATGCTGGCCTCGGCGCTGGAGAACCAGCGCAAGGTGACCGAGCAGGTGACCGTCCTGCGGGCGACGACGGAGGACCTGATCCGGGGCAACGCGGAGATGCTCGCCACCCAGAGCGGCGAGATCCAGCGCCTCGCGGCGGAGCCCGCGGTGGGCGCGGAGACGCTGCGCGCGGCCTTCCAGCAGATCTACACCACGCTCGACGCGATCGACACGTACAAGATCCAGGCGACGGAGTCGATGGCGGCGACCGTGGAGTCGCTCACGACGGAGTTGCAGAACGCGAGCGCGCACCTGGAGCGGACCCGTTCGGCGGGCGTCCTGGAAGGCGGCTCGCGATGAGACGACTCTCGGTAGGACAAAGGGTATTGAGACGAAAGCTCCTCCGCGCCACAGCCACGATCGCCGCCCTCCTGGCGACGCTCACCGCCTGCTCCTCCGACACCACCCCCACCCGCCCGAGCACCACGAACCAGCCGGGCGGCACGAACGGAAGCGCCGCGGACACCACGTACCAGAAGGGCACGCTCCGCGTGCTCGCCTCCAGCGAACTGTCCGACATGCAGGGCGTGTTGGACCTGGCCGAGAAGCAGACAGGAGTGAAGGTACGGCCCACCTGGACCGGCACCCTGGACGCGGCTGACCTCATCGCCTCCGGCGGCGCCGACGGGAAGTACGACGCGGTGTGGCTGTCGTCCAACGACTACCTGCGGCTGAGCCCGGGGGTCTCCCGGCGCCTCACCAACGAGACCCCGGTCATGTCGTCGCCGGTCGCCCTGGGCGTCAAGGCGGCGACGGTGAAGCGGCTCGGCTGGCAGCCGGACCGGGTCACCTGGTCCCAGGTGTACGAGGCGGTCGCGGCCGGCCGGCTCACCTACGGCATGACCGATCCCGTACGTTCCAACTCAGGCTTCTCCGGCCTGATTTCGGTGGCCTCCGGGCTGTCCGGCGCGCAGGCGGCACTCACCGACGCCGATGTGCGCGCAGCGACGCCGAAGTTGACGGAGTTCTTCGCGGGCCAGAAACTCACGTCCGGTTCGTCGGGGTGGCTGGCCACCGCGTACACCCGCCACCACACCGTCGACGCCCTGGTCAACTACGAGTCGGTCCTGCTGTCCATGAACCGCGACAGCCACACCGGACTCACCGTGATCCGCCCCAGGGACGGGGTGGTGACCGCCGACTACCCCTTTACGCTGCTGACGTCGGCGCCCCGGGAGGCCAAGGAGGCGGGGCAGGCACTCACCACGTACCTGCGGAGCCCGGAGGCCCAACAGGCCCTGACAGACCAGACGTTCCGCCGCCCGGTCGTCCCCTCGGTGAAGCCCGCCGAGGGCCTGGCGACCGACAAGCGGCGCGAACTGCCGTTCCCCGGCACACGATCGGTCGCGGACGGGCTGCTGAACGCGTACGAGAACAAACTGCGCCGGCCCTCGCGCACGGTGTACGTGCTGGACACCTCCGGCTCGATGGAGGGCGGACGTCTCGACCGGTTGAAGGCCGCGCTGACCACCCTGACGGGTACGGGCAACTCGCCGACCGGCGACCGTTTCCGCGACCGGGAGGAGGTGACCTTCATGCCGTTCGGCGCGGAGGTGAAGGAGGTCACGAGCCATACGGTCGCCCCCGGCGACCCGTCGGCGGCGCTGGACGCGATCCGCGCGGACGCCGCGTCCCTGACGGCGTCCGGCGAGACGGCGATCTACAGCAGCCTGGAGGAGGCGTACTCCCGTCTGGGACAGGGCAGTTCGGACACCTTCACCTCGATCGTGCTGATGACGGACGGCGAGAACACCACGGGTGCGAGCGCCGGGGACTTCGACACCTTCTACGCGCGGCTCCCGGCCGAGCGACGTACCACACCGGTCTTCCCCATCGTCTTCGGCGACTCGGACCGGGGGGAGCTGGCCCACATCGCGGAACTCACCGGCGGCCGGCTCTTCGACGCGACGCGGGGTTCCCTGGACGGAGCATTCGAGGAGATCCGTGGCTACCAGTAGAGCGCTCGCGTTCCTCGAATCGCGCAAGAACCTGACCGGCAGCGCGTCCGCGCTGGTCGGCCTGGTGGCCACGTTCACCGGAGTGGCGGGCACGTACTGGCCGTTGGTGGTGGCGGGTTTGTACGGTGCGGGCGCCCTGATAGCACCACCGGAACGCCCACCGACTCCGGCCTTCGACACGACAGAACAACTAACAACTCTGCGCGCCGACTTCACCACCCTGACGACCTACCTCACGGAGGTGGACCTCCCCCCGGCGGCGGCCGGCCGCCTGACGGAACTGACCGAGGTCCTGGCCGCCCTCCTGGAACCCGGCTGGGTCGCGGACGCCCTGACCCAGGACCCGGAGGCGGTGCACACGCTGTCGAGGGCGATCCGCCAGGACATCCCGGAGTCGGTGGACACGTACGTACGCACTCGCTGGTGGACCCGCCTCCAACCCACCACGGACCCACCGGAACGCCACCTGGAACGCCAACTGACGGTGTTGTACGACGAGTCCCGCACCCTGGCGACGGCGCTGCGCGAGGCGGAATCCCGCCGCCAGGAGACCCATACGCGCTACTTGGAGGACCGCAACAAGTCCTCGTGACGGCCGGGGGGCGTCCATGGTCTTGTCGCCTGGTGAAACCAGCTCGACCACGAACTGCACGGCCTCGGCATCGACGCTCACAGCGTCCTCCGCGTGGCGTCCAGGGCGACGTGCAGCCGGTATGAGGCGCCCTGACGGCACACCCCCGGAGCCGGCGACATCGCCAGGGACTCACCGAGCAGCTCGTACCGTACGGAGCGGCCCTCGGGCAACCCGAGCACGTCAGCGACGGTCCAGGAGCCGGTGCGGTCCATGGCGCCCCGCATTGCTCACCTCCCCGTGCTGCCGGACTGACGGGGCCACAGATCCCCACCGTGCCGACTCGCGCCGTCTCCTGGGGCCGAGCATGACCGTGCGCACACCCGGACGCACCATCACCCCTCGTCCAGCGGCACGCTGCCACCCAGCCCCAGCAACACCCGCTCCAGCAGCCGCCGATAGGCCGACTCCGGCGGATCGGCCGTCAGCGTGAAGATCAACCCCTTCCCCGTCATCGTCGTGACGACGGCCCACCCCGGCGCGAGGAGGTCGAGTAACTCCAGCCCGCGCCCATGGCTGTCCAACGCCGCGTGCGGGCGCCGCTTGGGCTCGGCCTGGCTCCGGTCGTGCACCTCGATCTGGACCGAACCCCGCACCGGCGAGTGACAGATAAGGTCGAACCCGCCGCCGCCCGCATGCAGCACGGCGTTGGTGGCCGTCTCGCTCACCAGCAGCTTGACGGTGTCGCGATCCACCCACGGGTACGGCGCGTAGACGCGCCCCGCGAGGGCCCGCGCCTCCCCGACCGCGAGGGCGGTACAGGGGTACCGCTCGACCGCGAGTACGTATCCACGCTGATCCATCACTCGTACCTCCGGCAGTAGAGGTCATGACAGCCGTCGGGCACGCATGACCCAGGGATACGCATCCCGGGCGTCTGGCGCCGGTGCGCGCCACCCAGCATGAGTCGCGCGACTAGTCGCGCGCAAGCTGATCGCGGGAAGCCGCTCGGAAGAGTCGCTCGCGCTGCCCTGCGCGCTACGCTGCTGCCATCGGACGTCATGCCACCCGGAGGGACACCGGTGCCCGTCAGCGTCAACACCAACGCGATCTTCGCCATGCGGAAGGTCGGCGGGGAGCTTGCGCGACTGCGTGAGCACGCGCGCCTCCGGCAGGACGACATCGCGGTGCGCCTGGAGTGCTCACGGCACAACATCAGCAAAATCGAACGCGGCAAGGCGTTCCCGAGCCCTGACCAGCTCGAAGAGATGCTGGAGGCGTACGGAGCGAGCGTCCACGAACGCGCCGCCCTGAGGGCCGCGATCGACCAGGGCCGGTCGTTCGGCCGTGCGTGGTACGAACGTCCCGAGATCCAGGCCGTGTTCACGGCGGACTCGTACCGCTACCTCTACCTGGAGGACGCGGCCGAGAAGATCTTCTGCCACGGCGGCACGTACGTACCAGGGCTCCTCCAGACCAGGGACTACGTGGCCGCCCTTGTCGAGTTCGGGCAGCAACACGAAGCCACGGAACACCGCGAGATCTTCATCGACGTACGGCAGAGGCGTCAGGGCGTGCTCATCGGTGAACACCCGGCCACCCTGGACGCGTTGTGCCTGGAGTCAGCCCTGAGGGCTGTCGTCGGCGGGCGGGACGCCATGCGGGCCCAGCTGGACCACTTGCTGACGTCGGTCAAACGACAGCACGTCAACCTGCGCGTGATCCCGTTCGAGGCGGGCGCGGCCAGCGTCTCCAGCACACCGTTCACCATTCTCGACTTCCCCGGCGTCGAACACCGCAGTGTGGTCTCGTCCGAGATGCAACGGGGAGACTCCGTAACCGACGAAGCGGCAGCAGTCCGGCATTCACGACGGAGGTACGCCGACCTGGCGGCCTTCGCCCTGAGCCCCGTACTCACCGTTCAGCTCATCGAAGACATCAGGAAAGAACTGTCGTGACAGCCGAATCGAAGTCAGACCTGTACGAACAGCCTCTCCACGGGGAGTGGGAGAAGTCCGCGTTCAGCAGCGGTTCGAGCGAGAATTGCGTCCTGGTCATGCCGATCAACGGCGGCGTCGCCTTCGGCGACTCCAAGCACCGCGACCGCGACGGCGCGCTCCGCTTCACGGACGAGGAAATGCTGGCGCACATACTCGCGGTCAAGGCGGGCCAGTACGACCATCTCATCCCCCAAGGAACCGAGCTCTAGGCCGACCGGCATGAACCCAGAAACCCGCGACCCAGCCGAGTTCACCGCCCTCCGCGAAATACTCGGGTCCCGATCCGAGGCCGTGGCGCCGGCCGGTTGGGAGGCGGTGCGGTCCTTCGAGGCGGAGCACGGCATCGTACTCCCGGAGCCGTACCGCACGTTCGTGGCGGAGATCTGCGACGGACTGCGCGCGGGACCGCCCCACTACGGTCTGCTGCCCTTCGCGCGCACGCCCTCGGACTGGGGCTCGGACCGCCCCGAGCGCCTGCTCGCCGAGCCCTTTCCGCTCACGGCGGCGTGGTTGTGGGAGGAGGAGGGCGACGAAGCGGCGCTGTCGGACGAGGAGTTCGAGGCCCGGACAGCCCCCGTCTTCGACCACGGCTCGCTGCTGCTGGGCACCGACGGCTGCGGTATGTACTGGCACTTGATCATCACCGGCCCGCAGCGCGGTCACGTCTGGTTCATCGACGAGTACGGCGCGGTGCCCTTCGGCACCCGGCCGGACACCTCGTTGATGCCGGGGACGCCCGGTTTCGCGGGGTGGGTGACCCGCTGGGCCGAGGGCCGCTCCTTGTTCGCGAGCACCTGACGCGGAGCGGTCCCCCGGCCAACGCGACCTGTCAGTCCTGACGGACGACGTTCTTCCCGGCGCCGCCGGAGAGCGTGTCCTTGCCGGCGCCGCCGTACAGCTTGTCGTTCCCGGTGTTCCCGTACAACACGTCGGCACCGCTGTTCCCGTACAGGACGTCATTGCCCTTGCCGCCGTACAGCGAGTCGTTGCCGTTCCCCCCGTACAACGAATCATTGCCGTCGTCGCCGGACAGGGACTGGGCGCCCGCAGCACCGCGGATCACGTCGTTCCCTTTCCCGCCCTGCACGATGTTGTCGCCGCCAGTGGCGGAGAGCGTGTCGGCGCCGTCACCGCCCAGGATGGTCCCGTACTTGCCGACCGTGATGGTGTCGTTGCCGGCCTGACCCGAGACGTGATTGCCGTCGATCCCGCTGTTGCCGGTCAGCTTGTCGTTGCCGGGGCCCAGGTCGACGCTGTTGAAGAGGAAGATCTGACCGGTGGTGTTGTTGATGCTGACGGTGTCGTTGCCGTCACCGAGGCGCATCTCCAACGCGGCGTACGGGTCCTGGCTGTCCACACCACTGACCGTGCAGACGACCTTGGTGCGGTCCGTGCCGACGGGATGGACGCAGCCACGCCCCGCGCTGATCGGGATGACGTCGTCGATCACATAGCTGACCTCCGTACTGCCCTTGACCAGCGACTCCTTGACGGCGGGCTTGTTCGTCTGTCCGGCGGCGGCCGTGTAGGTGAGCTGCCAGCCGTACGAGTTGACCTCGGCGGTGGCGGAGGGCGCCGCGGCAACGGCGGCGGGGGCGAGGGCGGCCGGAACGGCAAGTCCCGTGCCGAGGACCAGAGTCAGCGCCGAGGCTGCACGCAGGTATCGGCGACTGATGAGATACGAGAGCATGTCGCGGCCTCCATAAGGCAGTTGTGGTCTCTTGCTCTTGCACACCACAAACATGACTTCCGGCGCGAGAAATTGGTTGCCCTCAATGGCGAATCCCCAAGGGAACCAAATAGACAATCAACAAAGAACGGAGAATGAACAGCCGCACGCACCGGCCGCCAAATACCCAGGGAACCCATAGCATTTGGCGGCCGAGAGGCGCAAACGAACCTTCGTTCAGCTGACGTTGAGCGCGGTGTCGTCCACCACGAACGACGTCTGGAGCTTGGAGCCTTCCGTGCTGGTGAACTTCAGCGTCACCGACTGGCCGGCGTAGGCGCTGAGGTCAAGGGTGCGCTGGGTGTAGCCGGTCGCCGCGTTGACGTTGGAGTACGTCGCGGGGGTGCCGAGGACGGTGCCCGAGGAGTTCAGGACCTGCACCTTGAGCGTGTCGTACGCCGTCGTGCCGGTCTCGGCGGTGTCGATGTGCAGCCAGAAGCTCAGCGAGGCGGAGCAGTTGGCCGGGATCGTCACCGACTGGGAGAGCGTCTCCGTACCTGCCGTACCCGCGCCACCGAGCCACGCCTTGTACGAACCGGAATGGGACGCCTTCGCGGTGCTGGAGGTGATCACGCCGGACGTGGCGCTCCACCCCGAAGTGCCCGACTCAAAGCCGGGGTTGGCGAGCAGCTGGCCCGACGTGGTGCAGGTGCCGCCGCCACCCCCGCCACCGGTGCCCGTACCGGACAGCCACGCCGTCGCGTTCAGGGCGAGCGCGGCGTTGGTGGCCGACGAGTCGTTCCAGCCGTCGTAGAGGGTGTCGCCCGAGGCGCCCGTACCGTCGTCGACCGGCGAGCTGTCACCCCAGATCGCCACCCGGCCGCTGCCGAACGTGCTGGTGACGAAGAAGGCGCCGGTGGTGCCGGTGGTGCTGTAACCGGAGCGCCAGAGAAGGCCCTTGACGGCCGGGTTGTCGGCCGGCTTGAGGGTGAAGGTGGTGCCGTTGGCGATCAGGCTGCCGGTCACCTTGCCGAAGGAGCCGTTCAGGACCGGGTTCGAACTGTCGCTGATCGCCTTCGGGTTGCCGGAGGCGACGTTGAGCTTGTCGACCGAGAAGCCGAACGGGTTCGTGTTGTCCACCCCGTTGCTGGTCATCAGGTCGTTGATGATCATGGGCGAGTCGTAACCGTCGTTGTTGCGGTCACTGACGTCGTGGTCGGAGATCAGGAAGAGCCCGCCACCCGCCTGTACGAACTTCATGACCGCGGTCTTCTCCGCCGTGCTGAGCCGGATGTTGGGCTCGGGCAGGACGAAGGTGTCGAAGTTCTTGAGGTCGAGGGCGCCGGAGCCGCCGTAGGTGATGGTGTTGCCGGCCGGCAGGGTCTTGAGCGAGTAGTCACCGGTTCTCTGGAGCGCGACACCCCACGCGGAGAGGCCACCGGTCCAGTCGGTCTCCTTCGTGGGGGTGGAGTCCTGGCCGAGCGGGTCAGGCTGGCTGGAGCCGATGACCCAGTCGGCGTTGCCGGCCTGCTCGGCCTTCGAGTTGTCGAAGAGCACGCGGTGCGTGGCGGCAGCGGCGGCGGGAGCTGCGGGGACAGCGGCGCGGGCGGCCGGGCCGGCCGCCTGGGCGGAGTAGCCGGCGCCCGCGGTGACCAGACCGAGGGACGCCGTGGCGGCGATGAGCAGGCAGCGGGACTTCACGGATCCAAGCATCCGTCAACCTCCGTGTGGGGGTGGAGTGATGGGACGAGAGGCGGTGCGAGGGACCACTCTGCGCGCGTAGACCCCGGCTTGGAAGACCTTTTTGCCAAAGCTCGATGAACGTTGTACGTCCCCCGGGCACCAGACCGTACCGAGAAGGCCGTACCGGACAATCCGGCCCGCCCCTTGGCCTCGCTACGATCTCGGGACGATCCCCACGACCCCGCCCAACGCTCAACTTGCGGACCTGAGAAGGCCAATATCACCTGCACGCGCCAGCACGGGAGGAACTGACCACGTTGTCCACCAAGACCCGGTCCTCCGAACGCCGCACCACCCTCCCAACCCGCTGCCTCAAGTCGCTGAAGCACCACCACGAACAGCAGCAGCGTGACCGTCACATGGTAGGCACCGAGTGGCTGCACAACGGGCACGTGTTCACTACGCCACAGGGCAGGACCATCGACCGACCAACCCCACCCGCGCCTTCACCACGCCCCTCCGCAAGGCCAGGCCCGTCACATTCCTTTCCACGACGTCCGGCATTCCATTGCCCACCCTGCCCCTCGAGCAAGGCGTCGAACTCGTCGTCTCCAAGGAACTACTCGGCCGTACCCACATCGGCGCCACCGCCACCGTCTTAGCGCATGTCCGACTTCGCCTCCCGCGCGCACCATCAGTACGGCCGTTGATGGTCCCGTCAACAATGAATCGGCCCACGACGACGGTAACGACCCGGCGCAGTGCGGAGCCACCGTCCACTGACCTTGCCGCCGACGAGTGCCGACACTGCAGCCAGGAGGCCCGCCAGGCCCCGCCTGGCGGGCCTCCTTGTTCACTCCTGCGAATACCGCTCGGGCTCTACGGCCGCCCGCTCCGGAAGGATGCCCTAAAGAAATGTCTCGAAGTCATCAAGTGCATCCTGCGCCCGCCCTTCAAACCCCGGCACTTCCGTCATACGTTTCACCTGCATCACTGTACGAGGATTACAGATTTCCCCATGAATTCGGGCTAGATGCCCGAAGCAGGTGACTGCAAGGAGTTTCACTTGATCGTCGAAGTCCCCATCAAGGCAATCCAAGAGAACACTCTCCACCCAAGCGCCGTCCGGGTCATTGAACGTCAACGACAAGAGCGCCTCCGTCGCTTGATCCACTGAACCGTTAGCAATTACGGCCAGCATTTCAGCGCGCCACTCTCGATCAGCCCGTGCAGAATCTTGTGACCTCACCCTATGACCCTCCCTCTCCTGTCGACGAGACCCGCTCGCCTCAGGGAATTCTGCATGTCAATATGGAGATCGCCCCATCCGCGGACGTGCCCGTGATAAATATCATTCGTTCCTCCGCCACCACACTTGCATGGCCGCTGGACCGTACGATCCAGGACAACAATCTCTCCGTTTTCGACGTCGACCCCGACTCTCCGAGGAGAGGTCCCCTTTACCGGGACTGAGTTATCCAAGGCAGCCTGGCCATTCTGCGGCTCAGCGCTATTTGTTCCCCTGGAGCTTCCGCGGGCCGAAGCACCGTGCTTCCCACCAGCTTCATAGAGAGATCCACCGCAGTTGTGAACGAGGACCGGCGTGGCCCCCGCCAGAACATAGTATGTGTGGAGGTCGGCGATCGTGAGGTTGTAGACCGTTGCAGGTCGGGTCTGGCGCTCGAGGGCTGTGATCTGGACGCGTGCTCCACCAGTGCTGGTCTGGAGGTGCTGTCCCGCACGGAGATCGGTGGCGTCGATCCACTCGTGGAGTTCGGGGACCCAGAACGGGTGACCGTCGGTTGCGGTGACGGTTGTCGTGCTCGAGCCGCGCTTGTTGCTGATACGGAGAGCGATCTTGACGAGATTCTTGAGGCCCTTCCCCTTGATCTCGGCTGTGACCTTTTTCGGTGTGGTCTTGCCGGTTTCCGGGTCAGTGGCGAGCACCTTGTCGCCGACCTTGAGGTCTTCGATGGGCTTGGTGGTGCCATCCTCGAGAAGAACCTTCGTGCCAGGAGTGAAGCTGTTGCACTGGCCCTTAGTTGCCCCCGCCGACCATCTGCCGACGCTGCCCTCTCCACCGCCTGCCGCTATCTGCGCAGAAACGCCGGCGAGCACAAATGCTTTCGCGGAGCTAATCGACTTCGGGCAGCCGTCTACTTTTCCGCAGATTATGAATGAGAGACGCTGGATATCCTCTGCGGCTTTTTCGGGCTGGTCTTCAAATTCTGGGTTGGTGATCCAGCTTGACGTCTGCCCTGGCCGGAGGTCGTTTCTGGTGATTGCTTCGTTGAGCTTTGTCTTGTAGTCGTCGGCGTATTTCCAGTCGGCAGGTACGTGAATATTGGGGAAGACCATGACCGTACCGGGCTTGATACTGGGACTGATGGGTGCCGCGCTCCAGCCGCTGCTCTCCCACCAGCCGTCGTCGTAGCTGTCGCCGTCGCAACCGGGGCAGCCCCAGGAGGGGTCGTTGAGGGGTTTTCCGCTTTGGGCTGCCGGGCTGTTGCCGTACTGGAGGCCGCCGCCGCATTCAGCCGGCGAGGCGCAGGCCATGAGGCCGCTGGGGTCGCTCTGGGTGATGGGGCTGTTCTCCGCGTAGGAGTAGCCGTTCATCTGCTGGGGGTTCGCCGTGTCGAGGAGCGGGTCGACGGAGAGGAAGCGGCCCGTGCTGGAGTCGTATTCGCGGGCGCCGAGGTGGGTCAGGCCGGTGGAGGTGTCGTTGGTGCCGCCGACGAAGTTCTTGGTTCCGGGCCAGGTGGTGGGTTGAGTGCCGCGAGGGCTGCCGAAGGGCTGGGTGCGGCGCTGTGTGAGGGTCTGGCTGTTGGAGGTAACGGCGAGCTGGCCAGTGCCTTGGTGGTCAGCGATGGTGAAGGAGACAGCGCCGTTGTTGTCCTGGACAGCCTGGTTCCCTTCGCCTATGTCGATGTAACGGGTGGCCTTGGGGGTGGTGGTGCCCTTGGCGACGGTGATTTCGGTGTGTCCGAGGTAGAGAGTGGTCTCGGTGGGAGTACGGGCGATCAGACGGTTGCCGTCGGCGTCGTAGAGGTAGTCGGTGACTTTGTCGCCACCTTCGCCCGCTTCGGTGACCTTGGCGAGGTGTCCTTCCACGTCCCACAGGAGGCTCTGCGTGTCTCCGGAGACGGTGCGGGTGGTGGTGTTGCCCGTCTCGTCGTACGTGTAGCTGTCCTGCGAGGTGACGGTCGGACCAGTGGTCGTCACGGAGTCCAGGGCATGGGGCCGAGGCTGTCCCGCGTCGGGGTAGTCGTAGGTGCTCTTGAGATCCTTGCTGCTGTCACCGGCGGTGTCGTGACGAGTCTCGGTGAGCCTGTTGCCGGTCTTGTCGTAGGTGTAGCTGTTCCAGTACGGAGCCGGTCCGGCGATGGTCTGGCCGACCGGTGTGGTGGCGCAGGCGGTGTCGGGTTCGGTCCAGGCCTCGGTCAGGCGGCGCAGATGGTCGTAGGTGTAGCACTGGTTGTCCGTGCCCGACCGGGAAACGTCCGCGGCGGAAAGGATGTTGCCGATCTGGTCGTACCGGTACGTGAGGTACTTGTCGACACCGGGGATGGGCAGTCGGTCGACCCGTGTGTTCGCCAGCCGTCGGGTTCCCCGCTCGTACTCATTGGTGATCACCGTCCTGGTGCCGTCGCTGTTGTCGCCGAGTTCGTGAACGAGCGGCTTGCCGGTGAGGCTGTAGGAGGTGGTGGTGCTGTACCCGTTCCCGATCATGGCAACGGGACGGAGCGTGTTCGTGTCGTAGGTGAGGCTGTAGCTCCCGCCGGGCAGGGCGCCCGCGGCCGAGTAGCTCACTCCACCCACCACTCCGGAGGGCTTGTACGAAACTCCGGTCTGATACGTACCGGCGAGGCCGCTCCGGGCAGCCCAACGGATCTCCGCGCCGAAGAAGGCTGTGACCAAGGACTGGCGCCTCACTGATCCGGCGCCCAGCGGGAGGCCGCCGTCCTCCACGAGGTACCACCGGTGCCCGCAGCGTCCGTGCGCCCAGCGTTCCAGGATGAGCGTCGGTGTTGTGCTGTCCACCGCAGCTCGGGCCGTCACCTCTGTCCAATACCCACCGTCCGCGGGACGAGAGACAGTCGGCTCCTCCTCTTCCTCTGCCCAGGAGGGAACCCTCACCGGATACAACCCCATCTTCTCGATCTCCGTCAGAGATCCGAGCGCACTCTCCTGAATCTGCACCGCCAGGTAGAAATCCGTATCAACCCCTATCCGCAACACATCGCCGCTCTCCAGCCAGGCCACGTTCGTGCCGTCGCGCAGGTTTTCCCTGAGCAGTCGCAAGGCAGCCGCCAGGTCGATCACCCGGCCGTCGTACGCCACTCCGAGCCATGAAGGCCCGGGGACATTCAGGATGACGTGCCGCAGGGTGAAACGATCCACGCCGACGGCCTTCGCCAGCAGCTCGACCGCCGAGATCTAGAGATCCTCGGTCCGTTGATACTCCTCGGCGGTGAGGACACGGCCGTCGAACGATGCTCCGATGTCGTCGTACGACATCCAGTCGTCGACCTCACCACGGCGTCTCGCTTCGTCGTACTTGGAGATGAGCAGGAAAGCAGTCACGGGCGGATTCTCCCCCGGACGCGGGACGAGTCCCTCGGCAGAGGCAGGGATCCCCACGACATGGAAAAGCCCCCGCCGGCCGTCGGGGTCACGCAGGCCGGGCGGGGGTTTCGGCGGCGTCAGGACAGGCGGTTCACCAGGGCGTCGTACTCGTCCCAGAGGGCCTTCGGGGTGTGGTCGCCGAAGGTGTTGAGGTGGCGGGGGATCAGGGATGCCTCGTCGCGCCAGACCTCCTTGTCCACCGTCAGGAGGAAGTCCAGCTGAGTGTCGGTGAGTTGCAGGCCCTCCGTGTCCAGGGACGCCCTTGTGGGCAGGATGCCGATGGGGGTTTCCACGCCCTCCGCCGTGCCCTCCAGGCGTTCCACGATCCACTTCAGGACGCGGCTGTTCTCGCCGAAGCCGGGCCACACGAAGTGGCCCTCGTCGTCCTTGCGGAACCAGTTCACGTAGTAGATCTTCGGCAGGGCCGCCGGGTCCCGGCCCTCGGCCACCTCCAGCCAATGGGCCATGTAGTCACCCATGTTGTAGCCGCAGAACGGCAGCATCGCGAAGGGGTCGCGGCGCAGTTCGCCGACCTTGCCCTCGGCCGCCGCCGTCTTCTCCGACGCCACGTTCGCGCCCAGGAAGACGCCGTGCTGCCAGTCGAACGACTCCGTCACCAGGGGTACGGCGGAGGCGCGCCGGCCGCCGAAGAGGATCGCCGAGATGGGTACGCCCCGGGGGTCCTCCCACTCGGGCGCGATGATCGGGCACTGGCCCGCCGGGACGGTGAAGCGGGCGTTCGGGTGGGCGGCCGGGGTGTCCGACTCCGGTGTCCAGTCCTGGCCCTTCCAGTCCGTGACGTGCGCGGGCGCCTCCTCCGTCATGCCCTCCCACCAGATGTCACCGTCGTCGGTGAGCGCCACGTTCGTGAAGACGGAGTTGCCCCACAGCGTCTTCATCGCGTTGGCGTTGGTGTGTTCGCCCGTGCCGGGCGCGACGCCGAAGAAGCCGGCCTCGGGGTTGATCGCGTACAGCCTGCCGTCCTCCCCGAACCGCATCCACGCGATGTCGTCGCCGATGGTCTCCACCGTCCAGCCGGGGACGGTCGGCTCCAGCATCGCGAGGTTCGTCTTGCCGCACGCGGACGGGAACGCGGCCGCGACGTACTTCGACTCCCCCCGGGGCGGGGTGAGTTTGAGGATCAGCATGTGCTCCGCGAGCCAACCCTCGTCGCGTGCCATGACGGAGGCGATGCGCAGCGCGTAACACTTCTTGCCCAGCAGGGCGTTGCCGCCGTAGCCGGAGCCGTACGACCAGATCTCGCGGTCCTCGGGGAAGTGCGAGATGTACTTGGTGGAGTTGCACGGCCACGGCACGTCCGCCTCGCCGGGGGCGAGCGGCGCGCCCAGCGTGTGGACGGCCTTGACGAAGTCGCCGTCCTCGCCCAGCTCTTGGAGTACGGCACTGCCCATGCGGGTCATCGTGCGCATCGAGACGGCGACGTACGCGGAGTCCGTGATCTCGACGCCCATGGCCGCGAGCGGCGAACCGATCGGGCCCATGCAGAACGGCACGACGTACATCGTCCTGCCGCGCATCGCGCCCCGGAAGACGCCGTCCTCACCGGCGAAGACGGCCCGCATCTCGGCGGGGGCCTTCCAGTGGTTGGTCGGGCCCGCGTCCTCCTCCTTCTCGGAGCAGATGAACGTACGGTCCTCGACGCGCGCCACGTCGGACGGGTCCGAGGCGGCGTAGTACGAGTTCGGCCGCTTGACGGCGTCGAGCTTGGTGAACGTGCCCTGAGCGACCAGCTCCCCGCACAGGCGCTCGTACTCCGCCTCGGATCCGTCGCACCAGACCACCCGGTCCGGCTGGGTGAGAGCGGCGATCTCCTCGACCCAGCGGTTCAGCTCACGGTGGGGGGACGGAGAGGAAGAGACGAGAGGGGCGAGGGGCGTGGTGCTGGGGGCCGTTGTCGGGAAGGGGGAGGGAGCCGCGATGTCGCGCGCCACGATTGCTCCTAAATGAGGGATTTGAGGTTGTCTACCCCGTGGGGGCCTCGACCCGGACGCCTTCGTAGCCCGCTCATCCGGTGCCGACCACACTCATTTGATCATCCGACGATAGCGCCCATCTGTCCATAGGGCCTCACATGTGAGCATGACCACTGCCGCGCGGCGGCCACCGGCACCCGCGAGCCACCTCCCGGTCACCCACCCGCCCGCTTTGTACTGAAACGTAACCTACGGTGGCGTAGGTAGCATGACCGTATGACTCCCGCCGCACCCGACTCCTACGCGAACCCCCCACAGCCCGCCGAAGGGGGACCGGTCGAGATCCAGCTGCCGAGCCCGGTCAAGCCCAAGCTGCGCGGCTGGCTGCACGCGGGCATGTTCCCCGCCGTCCTGGTCGCGGGAGTGACCCTGATCGTCCTGACGGACTCGGTACGGGCCCGGGTCGCCTGCGGGATCTACGTCCTGACCGCCTGCCTGCTCTTCGGCGTCAGCGCCATATACCACCGGGGTACGTGGGGGCCGCGCGGCGAAGCCGTACTGCGCCGGCTCGACCACGCCAACATCTTCCTCATCATCGCGGGCACCTACACCCCGCTGACCATGCTGCTGCTCCCCGACGCGTCGGGCCGTGTCCTGCTCTGGGCCGTCTGGATCGCCGCGCTGGCCGGCATAGCCTTCCGGGTGTTCTGGGTCGGCGCCCCGCGCTGGCTGTACACCCCCTGCTACATCGCGCTCGGCTGGGCCGCCGTCTTCTTCCTGCCCGACTTCATGCGGGCCGGTGGCATCGCCGTCCTCGTCCTCGTGGTCGTCGGCGGTGTCCTCTACAGCGCGGGCGGCGTCATCTACGGACTCAAGCGCCCGAACCCGTCACCGCGCTGGTTCGGCTTCCACGAGGTGTTCCACTCCCTCACCCTGGCCGCCTTCATCGTGCACTTCATCGGGATCTCGCTGGTGGCGTACGAGTACTCCTGAGCCACGCACACCCATCCTCTGCCCGGCAGCCGCTGTCATTTGACAGTGGCTGCCGAAGAATCGCTGTGCCGGACAATGGGGATCATGGCCGCCCCCTCACCTCACCCGCTCCAGGACCCCCCGCCGCGCCCCGGCCTCCGCGAGCGCAAGAAGCTCAGGACCAGGACCGGGATCCGCCGGGCCACCTACCGGCTCATCGCCGAACAGGGGTACGAGGCGACCACCGTCGAGCAGATCGCGCGGGCGGCCGAGGTCTCCGCCTCCACGGTCTTCCGCTACTTCCCGGCCAAGGAGGACATCGTCCTCTGCGACGCGTACGACCGCGTCCTGGCTGCCGGGTTGCGCTCGCGGCCCGCCGGGGAGTCACCCCTGGACGCGCTGCGGTTCACCCTCACCGACGCCCTGCGCACGCTCCTGGCGGAGGAGCACGACGAGATCGTCCAGCGCACCCGGCTGATGGTGGAGGTCCCCGCGATCCGCGCCCGGACGGCCGAGACCAGGGCGGTGACGGGCAGCCTGCTCACCACCGTGCTGGCCGAGCGCACCGGCCGGGAGCCCGGGGACCTGGAACTGCGCGTCCTCACGGCGGCGGTCCTGGGCGCGCTGGGCGAGGCGGCCCTGTACTGGGGCGAGCACGGCTGCCGCGACGATCTGCTCACCCTGGTCGGCCGCGCGTTCGACACGCTGGAGAGCGGGCTGCGGCTCTGAGGAAGGCAACCGCAACCGGACGTAAGACCCCTCACCCGAACCGGGGCGTCAGCCGTACCCGCGCCGTGATCGTCTTGGGCCGCTGGTACTCGTGCAGCGCCAGCGTGCTGAGGTCCGTACCGTGCCCCGACGCGCCCCGGCCCCCGTGCGGCAGCTCCGCCGTCTGGACCAGGTGGCAGTTGAGCCACGCCTCCCCCGCGTTCAGCCGGGCCGCCAGGTCCAGCCCCGCCGCGATGTCCCGCGTCCACACACTCGCGGCCAGCGCCTGCGGCACCCCGTTCGCCAGGGCGACGGCCGCGTCGACACTCTCCGCCGCCTGTACGGTCAGCAGCGGGCCGAACACCTCTTCCACCACGGCCGGATCGTCGTCGGGCAGCTCGGAGAGCACCCGCGCCGGACGCCAGTAGCCGCCCTCCTCCCCTTCCGCCGGGACGAGTTGGCCGGCCGCCGACACCTTCGCCGCCGAGCGGGCCACGATCCGGTCGTAACGCGCCGCCTGGTCCGCGTTGTTGAGCGGACCGAAGTCCCGCCCCGCCTCCCGCTCGCGCATCGCCCCGGCCAACTGGGCGACCACCGAAGCGTGGTTCTCGCGCAGGGTGATCACCCGGGCGGGTACGGCGCAGCTCTGCCCGGCGTTGTACGTGGTCGCCTCGGCCAGTTCCTTCCAGGTGTCCTCCGGGGCGTCCGGCAGGACAACTACCGGGCTGTTGCCGCCCAGTTCGAGGCTGACGCGCCTCGTGCCGGCCCGTGCCGCCACCTCCGCCCCGGCGACCGCGCTGCCGGTGAAGGCGATCAGGTCCACGTCCGCCGCCACCAGCAGCCGCCCGGTGTCCCGGTCGCCCGGCAGCGTCTGCACCACACCGTCGCCGAGCGCCTCGCGCGCGTGCTCGGCGAGGAGCAGCAGCGAGTCGGGGGTGGTCTCGGCGGGCTTGACGACCACCGTGTTCCCGGCGGCGACGGCGGGGGCGCAGCGCCAAGCGGCCATCATCAGCGGGTAGTTCCAGGGCACGACCACGGCGGCGACCCCGAGCGGCTCCCAGCGGACCCAGCTCTCGTGGCCCGCGACCAGGCCGCCCGCCGCCGGGGACGCCTGGGTGCGCGCCGCCCAGGCGTAGAAGCGGAAGAGGTCCGCCGCGTTCTCCACCTCGCCGGCCGCCTCGTGGAACGGCTTGCCCGTGCCCGCCCGTTCGGCGGCGACGTACCGTTCCGCGTGCTCCTCGATCAGGCCCGCCAGCCGGTCCAGGCGCCGGGAGCGGTCCCTCGGGGTCAGGGCGCGCCAGCCCGCGTGGGCGAGGCGGCCGGCGGCGACCACGGCGGCGACGCGCCGCTGCCGCGCGGCGGCGGAACTGCCCCGTACCTGTCCTGTACGGGGGTCGAGCAGCGGGACCGGTTCGGCGAAGTCGGTGTCGGCGAGGCCGGCGTGACCGAAGTCGCTGTCCGCGAAACCCTGAGTGGCATCCATCGTGTCCTCCGTCAGCTGATGTCGTAGGCCCGCAGCCACAGTTCGAGGGTCAGTACGAGCCAGAGCTTGCCGCCCTGCCGGGGCAGCAGCGCGCCCTCGCCCCGCATCCACGCGCGGACGGTGTCCTGCCGGAAGAGCCCCCGGGCGCGCGCCTCCCGGCCGAGCAGCAGGTCACCGGCCAGTTCGCGCAGCGGCCCGCCGAGCCACTGCTGGACCGGGACCCGCATGCCGCTCTTGGGCCGGTCCACGACCGTGCCGGGCAGCAGGTCCCGTACGGCCTCCTTGAGCACCCACTTCTCCACCGCCCCGTTCAGTTTCCACCGGGGCGGCGTCGCGAAGGCGTGGTCCACCACGCGGCGGTCGAAGAGCGGGGAGCGGCCCTGGACGGACTGCGAGGAGGTCAGCCGTTCGACCTTGGTGAGGATGTGGTGGGCGCCCTTGGTCCGCAGGTTGCAGTGGAGCAGCTGGTTGAGGAGGTGGTCCATCCGGCCGTCCCCGGGCGCGGGCCGCAGGTAGGGCGTGACGAAGCGCTGCGGCGCGGGGGCGGTGGCCAGGGCGTCCAGCGCGCCGGGGGTCAGCAGGTCGGGCAGATCGGTGAAGCACTTGCGGTACGAGCGCAGATACGCCGTCTCGCGCGCGTCCTCGGCTTCCCCGCCCGGCAGTTGGCGGCGGTGCATCTCGTTCACCAGCATCGGCAGGTTCTTCGGGCCGCCGAACACCGGGTCGCCGCCCTCCCCGTTGAGGACAACCCGCAGTCCGTCCCCCGCCACAGCCTCGGCGAGCATCAGATTGGGTACGGTCAGCGGATCGCCCACCGGGCTGTCGAGCAGGGCCGCCGCCTCCGCGAGACGCGCGGCGACCGCGTCGCCGGACACCGAGAGCACCCGGTGCCGGGTCCCGCAGTGGGCGGCGACGAGGCCCGAGTACCCGAGTTCGTTGGGGAGTTCGGCGCCGAAGCTGATGGAGTACGTGTGCACGGGGTGGGAGTGCAGCTTGGCGGCGAGGGCGGTCACCAGCGAACTGTCCACACCACCGGAGAGCAGCACCCCCACGGCCTCGGCGTCGGGCAGCCGCATCGCGGTCGCCTCCTCCAGCAACTCCCGTAGCCGCAGGGCGTACGACTCCCCCGAAGCCCCACCGGCGCCGAGTTGTTCCGCCGGCTCCCAGTAGTGCTCCTCCGACACCGAGCCGTCGACCGCGAGGCGCAGACAGCGGCCCGGCAGCACCTCCCGTACCCCTCGCAGCAAGGTCTCCTCGCCGGGCAGGTAGGCGAAGGTCAGGAACGACCGTACGGCGGCCAGTTCGAGGCCCGTGCCGAGCGCGGGCCACCGGCGCAGGGCCCGTAGCGAGGTCGAGGCAGCCCAGCAGTCCCCGGCGCGGGCGTAGAAGAGGGTACGGGCACCCACCTGGTCGCGGATCAGGACGAGATGGCCCTCCTCCTGCACGGCCAGCGCGAACATGCCCTCCGCCGCGAGGATCCCCGCCGCGCCGAGCCGTACCCAGCAGCGCAACAGCAGCTCCCCGTCCGGGCAGTCGGGCGGGGCGGGCGAACCGGCCGTGGCGAGGGCGGCGAACAGCACGGGCCGGTTGTGGAGCGTGACCTCGCCGACGGCGGTACGCCCGTACGCGCTGAACGGCCCGGTGGCGTAACCGGGTTCGTCCTCGATCAGCGCCAGCGGGGGCGCGCCGTCGCGCACCGGGAGGCCCATCGCCGCCAGTTGGTCCCTGGCCCGTCCGGGCTCCGCCGCCAGGCAGGCGCAGAAACGCGCCATGGTCACCTCTCCCGCTCGTCGTTCTGTACATCTCCGAAGGCCACTGCGAACTCGCCTTGCCGCAAGGCGCGTTCAGGGGGGACCGGTCGGCTCACCCGAAGTCGTCGTCGTTCCAGCCGTCGCCGTCGTCGGAGTCCCAGTCGCCCGTGTCCGCGTATCCGCCGCCCGAGTCCCCGCCCGACGAACTCTGCGCGGCCTCCTGCCGCTGCCGCAGTTCCTCTTCCTCTTCCGGGGTGAGGGTCGACGGCGGGTAGTGGGCGGCCGTGATCGCGAGGGCGGCGAGGCCCAGTCCGCCGAGCACGACACCGACGCGCCCGCCGAAGGAGGTCCGGTTGACCATGACCGTCTCGCCCTGGCCCCAGACCGTGCGGCCGTAGCCGATGTCCCGGCCGTAGGTCACCCGCCCGTCCTCGTGGACCCGTTTGATGATGCGCTCGCCGAGGAGTTCGTCGGTGCCGGAGGCGCCCCGGTTGTCGCGCCAGCGCACCTTGCCGCCGTCGCGCCGCCGCCACTCCTCGCGCCCGCGCCGGAAGTCGCCGTCAGGGTCCGCGTCCGTGTCCGTGTCCGCGTCCGCGTAGACGCGGTGGACGGTGCCGTCGGCGAGCAGGTCGTCTCTGTACGGGATTTCGCGTGGCCGGTTCATCGTCTCTGGTCCTCGGTTCGCCTGGTCCTCGGTGTGCCTGCTCGGTTTTCTGCCGGGGCGGTCAGTTCGCCGGCCAGGTCATGAATCCCGCCGTACGGAGTTCCCGCAGGCCGGTCCACACGGAGTGGGCGGGCGTGCGCGGTCCGCGCACCAGGCGCTGGACCGTACGGAGCAGCCGCGCCGGGTGTACGGCCTCCACCTCGGCCGTACGCCCCCGCGCCAGCCAGTCCCGCTCACGCCGGTCGAGCCCGGCGGGAAGCGTGGCCTCACCGGGCGAACGCGCCGGATCGCGCGCCGCGTTGAGCCGCATCGCGATCGCGTGGCGCGGGACGAGCCCGAGCGAGGCCACCCGTACCCCCGGATGGTCGGCGCGCAGGCGTGCGGTCAGCGCGATCCCGGCCACGCTCGCGTCGTGCAGGACATGGACCGTGGCGCCCTCCACCCGCGCGAGCCCGGCCAGCAGCCGGGGGTCGAGCGGCAGGTCGTCGGCGGCGAGCACGGGGCACGCGGCCTCCAGGTGCAGGTCGTTGGCGAGGAGCATGCGGGCCACGGAGCGGCTCTGGCAGACGAGCAGGCGGGGCAGACCGTAGTCGTAGAGGTCGGGCTCGGGGGACCCACCGTCCGGCGCACCGAAACCCGGCGCCGGGTCCGGCCCCAGCAGCCCCGGCAGCCCCGGCAGCCCCGGCAGCCCCGGCGCCTCACCCCGCCGCCGCGCCAGTGCCTCCTCGAACCGTCCGTACGGTACGGGCGGGGCCGGTGTGAACGGGAGCGCGCGCGGCAGCCGGCCGACGGGACGTACCACCCGGCACAGCTCGTAGTACAGCTGACGCTCGGTGAACCGGATCCGCCCGGGCGCCCCGGCGCGCGCGACGGCGGTTTCGAGCGCCCGGCCCAGGAGCCGCCCGCGCACGCCGGGCGCGCCACCCCCTCCCCGTACGCCCCCTACCCGTACCTCTCCTCCCCCTGTCACCGCGGCCCCTCCAGCGCCGACGCCACCCGCCGCAGCCCCGCCGCCAGGCGCTCGCGCCCGGTGGTGGTGCCCACGCCCTCGACCCGCTGGACGCGTTCGATGTCCCGCAGGGCGGCCGCGAGCAGCCCGAAGTCCGTCCCGACGCGGCTGACCGTCCCCACGGCCCGGCGCGGCTCGCGCACGATGTCCTCGGTGGCCCGGCGTTCGGCCTCCGACGCGGTGATCGCGTAGTCCTCGTGGTCGATACCGAAGCCGGTGTTGGCGGCGAGGATGTTCAGCGGGCGCCCGCCCCGGTTGGCGAAGGAGTGGGGCATCATCTCCGGGATCCGGATCATCGCCCCCGGGACCAGCCGGATCTCGGTGACCCGGCCGCGAGCGGCGTCGTACAGACCGCAGGACGCGTGGCCGAGGCTGAGGACGACGTGCTCGCCGCCGTGCGCGTGCGGGGTGAACGCGCTGCGCGGGCCGACCACCCCGAGTTTGAAGGTGGCGTTCGACGGGCGCTCCGGGGACGTCCCCGCGTCACCCACGAGATAGTGGGCGAACTGCCCGGCGTCGATGAACGGCAGGAACTCCTCACGCGGGCCCAGCTCCCGCGCCCCCTCCCGGTCCGCGAACAGCACCCGCCCGTCGGCGCCGAGCCGGAACACCTCCACGCCGAAGGGGAGCCGCTGGGAGAGCCGCTCCATGTCCCGCACCGCACCGCGCACCCAGCCCCGCGGTCCCTGTCCCTGTCCCTGCCCGTGGCCGTGCCCCTGCCCTTGCCTGCCGGGGCCGGCGTCCGTGTGGGACATCAGCGCCCCCTCTCGCTCAGCTTGCCTGGTTCGGTACGAAGCTCATGCCGCGCCCCCGTCATGCCCGGCCCGCGTCCGGCCACGTCAGGAAGCCGAGCGCCTCGGCCTTGCGCCGGTCCGGGTCGCCCCCGGGGTCCGTGACCCGTTCCAGGACGGCCGAGACGGCCTTCAGGAGTGTCGCGGGCCGCGCGCCGACCAGCGGGCTCCACCAGCCGTCGAGCAGCCACATCAGCTCCTCGGACGTCAGCGTGCCGGCGGCTCGCAACCGCCGGATGGCCCCCGGCTCAGGGGCGGTCCCGTGGGCCACCACCGCGCCCGGCGCGTGCATGACGACGCGCGGGCGCAGCCCCGCGTCGACCACCCGCCGTCCCGGGAGCGCGTCCCGGACGGCGAGCACCTGCACGCTGCCGATCGCTCCCGCGTCGTGCAGCACGACGACGGGCACGTCGTTGGGCAACGCCTGGACGGTGGTGGCGATCTCGACTCCGTACCGCGCGGGAATGTCGTTGGCCGCCAGGAAGGACGCGACGGCCAGGTCCGCGCAGAGGAGTGCGGCCCGGGGCCGTTCGGGCCGGGGCGTGCGGCGCAGGGTCGCGTCGTCCACGACGCCGGGGGGCAGCTCTCCGTACGCGAACTTCCAGCGGGCCATGGCCTGTTCGCGGAAGGGGCTGAGCGGAAGCGTGTCGTACCGCTTCCTGCCGTCCCGTACGTTCCCCACCGCCGCGATGAAGGCGCCCACGACAAGGAGCGCGCCGAGCGCGGTCAGGATGTACCCCTCCCCACCGATGGCGACTCCCGCGACGCCCAGCCCGCCCCCCACCGGCAGCCCGAACGCCACGCATCCGATCGCCGAGGGGACCCCGCTCCCGGGGCCGCGCACGGAGTGCAAGGTCTTGCGGGACAGCGCGAACCAGAGCTGGCTCTCGGTGATCTTCATTCGGCCGTTGTCGGTCAGCTTCGTGGCCACACGCAGGAAGCGGGCGTCGTGGAGCCGCAGGGAATTGGCCCTGGGCTCCAGGGCGAACGCCTTATGGCACTTGGAGCAGGTGTAGGAGGGGCGTTCCTTGTAAAGGACGTTCTCCTGGCAGTGCGGGCATATCACCGAGGTCCCCCCGTCGGTCCGTCGATCACGGCCACACCCTCACGGTGTCAGGGTCACGGGCCACGATCGCCGCCCCATCGTAGATCCGTTGCGGGAACGCGGCCAGAGTCGGACGTACGACTCTCCGTGGAAGCCGTCATGAACAATTCGCCGGAGGCGCCGGGCATACGGGTGCCCGCCACAGCCGCGGGGCGGCGGCTGTGACGGGCGCCCGGGACGTCGAAGCGCACCGGCCCCGGTCTCAGGACCTCGTGCTCTTCACATCTCCCTTCCCGCACGCGGAGCCGTCCCTGTTCGGGTCGAGCCTGAGCGGGTCGTCCTTGCCGTTGACCTTCAGCCGGCCGTACTCGTTCGCCGCCAGCCAGTCGCAGCGCGCCTTCGTCGTCGCCTTCACCGTGTCGGGGAAGACCGTCGGGACACAGACGTTCGCCGAGCCGTAGTGCCGGTCGCAGCCAGCGATCTGCTTGCTCACCGGCGCCGAAGTCCGCTTCTTCTGCGGCTTCTTGGCGGGCTTCGCCAGGTCACCGGCGAAGTCGTGGACGTGGGCCGAGTCCGCCGCCTTCGCGGCGAGCGCCGGCGGGCCGCCCAGGTGCACCCACTTGGCAATCGAAGGAATGCCGTTGGCGTCGACCGCGAACAGCATGTACCAGCCGGGCGGCGCCAGGTTCGGGTTGCTGGTGACGTTGAGGTCGACGTTGTTGCCGTCGACAGTCAACGGCAGGTCCACGAACCGCTGGTTGGGGTCCGACGAGTGCGTCACCGCGGCCGGCCGGATCAACTCCGCCTTGGCGATGGGCCGGTCGACCGTGATGCGCTGCGTGTCGCCGTACAGCCACTCGGTGTCGATCAGCGAAGTGATCCGCGGGCGCGGGCCCTTGAGCAGGTACGGCGGGGTGTAGAGCGAAACGGCTTGGTTCCAGGTGCCGTTGCCGGGGTTGTCGCCCGTCGTCATGACGCGGCCGTCGGGGAGCAGGAACGCGGACGAGTGGTAGCCGCGCGCCTCCGGGTCGGCCGTGACCGGGTCGAAGGTGTTGGTCACGGGGTCGAACAGGGACGACTCGTACACCGGGTTGGCGCGGTTGTGCAGCGCCCCGCCCGTCTCCAGCACCTTGCCGTCGGGCAGCAGCACGGCGGAGCCGTACATCTTGCCCTGGCCGCCGGTCTGCGGCTGCGGCCCCGCGCCGAGGTCGACCGTGCCCTGGGGCAGCGGCGGTCCCGCGACGTACTGCGGGCTGGGTGCCTTGAGGTCGATCAGGTCGGTGATGCGGTTCGCCTCCGGGTTGGAGTCGATGTTGCCGCCGCCGATGGTCAGCACCCGCTGGTCCTGCGCGGGCGGCAGCAACACGCTGGCCGACTGGTCGCGTTCGTCCTTGTTCCGCAGGCCCGGGATGTCCGTGACGGTGTTGGTGTCGTAGTCGTAGATCGCGGATCCGGTGCCCGGGGTACCGTTGCCGAAGACATGGCTGCCGGAGTAGAAGAGGCGGCCGTCCTGCATGAGGATCATCGACGGGTACAGGCCCCAGTACGACCAGGTCTGGTTGACCTGCCAGAGCGGCAGCCACTGGTTCTGCGCGGCCGACCAGCGCTCGGCGGTGACCGATCCGCTGGAGTCCTCGCGCAGCCCGCCGAACGACAGCACGTCACCGTTGCCCATGACCGTGGCGGACGGGTACCAGTGGCCGTCGTTCAGGTCGTTGGTCCTGGTGTACGCCTCCGTGTCGGGGTCGAAGATGTACGAGTCCTTGAGCCCCTGGTAGCCGATCGTGCCGTCCGCCGACGGGTAGCCCTTGTTGCCGCTCATCACCAGCACCCGGCCGTCGGCCAGTTGGACATGGCCGGAGCAGAACATGTCGTCGGGGGTGGGGATCGTACGGTAGGTGCCGGTCTCGGGGTTGTAGACCGCCGAGGTGAACGTACCGGCCTCGAAGTTCTCGGTGCTGTTTCCCGAGCCCGCGATCAGCAGGACCTTGCCGTTGTTGAGGACCACCGAATGCATCGAGCGCACGGGGTTGTCGGTGGGCAGGACCTCCCACCGGCCGTCGGCGCACTCCACCGTCGTGCCGGTGCAGGTCGGCTCCAAGGTGGGCGGGGCGACCTCCTCCATCACGTAGTCGTCGGTGGTCACACTGCCCGTGCCGTACACGGAGACACCCCAGGTGATCCGGTCGGTGCCGGGCGGGATCTCGGGGGTACGGACCTCCGCGCGCTGGTAACCGGCGCTCAGGTCAAGCGTCTTGAGGTCGGTCCAGTACTGCCAGCCGGCCGTGGTGTCGTGCCGGAAGAGCGTGACCGACACATCGGGGGTGGTGGACTTGTACCAGAGCGAGAGGTCGTACTGCTTGCCGGGCGCCACGGCCGGGGCGCACGCCGCCGTCTCCGTGATCAGCGCCTTGCGGTCGCCGTCGGCCCGGCGGGTCAGCTCGACCTTCAACGCCTTGGTGCCGGAGTGGGCGTCCGCGACGGTGGCGAAGGTGAAGTCGTTGTCGCCCCAGCCGGACTGCTCCCAGCAGTACGGCATGGTGTCGCCACCGGTCCCGGCGGTCTCGAAGCCGGGGTTCTTGATGAGGTTCGTCCCGGCCGCCGCCGGCTGCTGGGCGCTGAGGAACAGCCCGGCGGTCAGGGCGGCGACGGCGAGCAGGGCGGTACGGCGCCGGGGGCGCGGGGGCGTACGAAATCCGTTACGGACACGGCTCGTTCTCAGAAATCTCACCGGCTGATCCTCTCCGTACGAGCACGCGTCACGGCCACCCGGCTCCGCGCCACCGTCCGCCCCGCCGCGGCGGCACGCCGCTCCCGCTTGGGCAGATAGACCAGCGCCTCCGTGCCCGCGAACCGCAGGACGAACGTCGCCAGCAGCGCGCACGCCGTCGCCGTCAGCACCCCCATGGAGAACTGCGAGACGAACAGCGCGATCAGCGGGATGCGCAGCAGCAGGTCGGCGTTGGCGAGCAGCGCGAAGCGGCCCACCCGGTCCGCCCAGTGCCGGTGGACCCGCCGGCTGCGGAAGAGCAGCACCTCGATGAGGACGAAGTTCCATATCACGCCGAACTGGTTGGCCAGCACCTCGGCAGGCAGGTAGTGCAGCCCGGCCGCCGTCAGTCCGGCCAGCGCGAGCAGGTTCGGTACGAAGCCGGTCAGCCCGATCAGTCCGAAGGCCAGCATCCGGGCGACCGGCGAGGCCGTCCGCAGCTCCACCAGGTGGCGCAGGAAGCGCAGGCCCTCCTTGGCGGACGACTTGGACTCGCCGGCGAACCGGTCGCGGAAGACGAACGGCACCTCGGTGGGCTGCTCGGGCCGGCACCGTACGGCCAGCTCCAGCAGGATCTTGTAGCCGAGCGGCCGCAGCGCCTCGGAGGTGACGGCACTGCGCCGGATCGCGAAGAATCCGCTCATCGGGTCGCTGATGCCGCGCAGGCGCCCCGGGAAGATGCCCTTGGTGAGCCAGGTCGCGGCGCGGGAGACGGCGACGCGGTAGCCGCCGGCCAGTCCGGCCCGGCTGCCGCCGTCGATGTAGCGGCTGGCGACGACGAGGTCCGCGGACTCCCGCTCGCCCGCCGCGACCAGGTCGGGCACGAGGGCGGGCGGGTGCTGGAGGTCGGCGTCCATGACGACGATCCACTCGGAGCCCGCGGCCTTGAGGCCGACGACGACGGCTCCGCCGAGTCCGCCGTCCGGGGTCTCCCGGTGGATGACGCTGACCGGGAAGGGGCAGTCCTGCGCGGCGGCGGTGATCACCGCGGGGGTGTCGTCCGTCGAGTCGTCGACGAAGAGGACTTCGCAGGGCAGTCTGGCCGGGACGGCGTCGGTGAGCTGGCGGAGCAACTCCCGTACGTTCCCTGACTCGTTGAAGGTCGGGATGATGACGGTGACGGCTCCGGGCTCGGCCACGGCCGTCGCTTCCAGCTCCGGGTCGCCGAGCTCGCCGGCTCCGACGGGGGGAAGAATGCTCATCGCTTGCCTCCCACGATCTGCCGGATCTCGATCCGGTCCTCGCCGGCGCCGAACACGGCGACGGCGGTCGAATGGTTGAGGGCGTCCCGGACGTTGGGCAGGTCGCGGGCGTCGCGCCGTACGGTCGGGGAGGCGACGACGTAGTCGAGGTCGCGCCACCCTCCCGGCATGGTCTTGGTCACGGCGGGGTCGAGGTCCGCCTTGTAGAACCAGATCGCGCCCAGACCCGGTTCATACCCGGCGTGGACCAGGTCGAGCCACAGCGCGTCGTCGACCAGCACCCGGGCCGAGGACGGGTCGGGCACTTCCTTCGCCATCCATGAAGCGGCCGCCCGGTAGGGGGCGTTGGCGTCGGCGGTGATCGCGGTGTGGTTGCCGTCGTACCACCGCGGTACGACGTACACGAGCGAGGTCGCGGCGAGCACGCCGAGGGCCGTCCAGCGGGCGACGGTCAGCGTGCGGCCCTCCTGGGGCCCGCGTCGTTTGCGGAGGATCGCGTGGGTGATGCTCGCGGCGCCGCCCGCCAGCACCAGGGCGAGGAACGGCAGCCCCTGGATGACGTACATCGCGGGCAGGTAGCCGGTCGGGCGCAGCGCCACGAGGGTGAGGATCACCACGGCGAGGGCCGGTCCGGCGAGGGCGCGGGCGGTGACGGACCAGCGCAGGGTGAGCATGAGCAGGACGGCGCCGGCGATCCCGCCGAGCGGCAGGATCCGGTCGTAGTAGAGCCAGGAGCGCAGGACGCCGTTGGAGCCCGTACCGCTGTCGAGTACAAAGCCGGAGCCGGGGCGGCTCATCTGGTAGACGATGCCGTCCCACAGCGACACGTGGCCGGCCCCCGCCAGCAACTCCCCTTTGAGCAGGGCGAAGAGGGGGTACGACAGGCCGATCAGCGCGCAGGCGGTGATGGCTCCCGTCACCGCGAACTTACGGGTGTCGCGATGGCTGTGCCGCCACATGGTCACCAGCAGCGCGGGCAGGATGACCAGCATGGTCTCCTTGGTGAGCACCGCGACGGCGGCGGCGAGACCGGCGGCGAAGTGGTGCCAGAGATGGCGGTTGGGCGAGGCCGCGAGGCAGAACGCCAGCAGCATCCACATCACGGCGATGTTGTCGAGGAAGATCTCCCGCTGGAGCACCACGGACAGCGGGGACAGTCCGAACAGGACCATCGCCAGGCCGGCCGCCCAGCGCGGCAGCCACAGCCGGCGGGCGAGTATGTAGAGCAGTACGGCGCTGGCCGCGCTGACGACCAGCATCGAGAAGCGCATCGGCGCGACGGTCATCGACTCGGGTGAGATGAGCGACGGCAGCCAGGTCAGGAACGCGATCTGCATCCAGCCGAGCGGCGGATGGTCGTACCAGTACGTGTAGTGGGCGAGGCCCTTGCCTTCCTGGACCGCCCAGGCCTGGGCCAGGTAGGTGCCCTCGTCGTCGCTGAGGGTGGGGTAGTGCTGGATGTTCCAGCCCTGGACGATCAGGATCGCGACGAGCAGCACACCGCACAGCAGCAGATCGGACCGCGAGCTCCTGAACCGCACCACCGGGCGGACCGTGAGGTGCCGCTTGTCCTTCTTCCTGCCGCCGTCGTGCTTTCCGCCGCCGTGTCGTCCGGGGGCAGGGCTTCGCTGCGCGGGGACGGCCGTTTCGGTCGTCACCGCGGGGAGGGTGGAGGTCACGCGTGGACGTCCTCTCGGATGAGGTGCGCGCCGACATGACTGGTCAGCTCCCAGTCGCTGCGCCCCCGCTGCTCGCGGTAGACGGCCCGGATCGCCGCGCCGGCGAGGAGCACCTGGTAGAAGGGGCCGCCGACGACGAGCTTCAGGTAGTGCCAGAAGCGGACGCGCAGCCCGTACTGCTTGCCGAAGTCGTGGAGCCCGACCACCTCGAAGACGAAGGTGACCATGGCGGTGACGAGCGGCAGGAAGGTGATGAAGGCGATCGCCACGGATACGTCGAGGAACAGCGCGATCGCCACGTTGAGCGGGATGACCACGCCGGTGAACGCCTGGAGGAACGGGGTCATCAGGGTGTAGCGGGCGAGCATCCGCTGCCCGGCCGTGGGGAGTTGCTTCCAGTCCTTCTTGCGGTAGACCTGAAGGAAGCCCTGGTTCCACCGGGTGCGCTGCTTGAGCAGGGACATCAGGGAGCCCGGGGTCTCCTCGCGGGTCACCATGTCCGAGTCGTACGCGACGACGACCTTCTTGCCGACGCTGGAGAGCCGTACGCCCAGGTCGCAGTCCTCGGCCAGGCAGTTGGGATCCCAGCCGCCGGCCTCGCGCAGGACGTCGGTCCGTACGAAGACGGTGTTGCCGCCGAGCGGGATGAAGCCCTTCTGGGCGTGCAGGTGGAGCCTGCTGCGGAACCAGAAGAAGTATTCGAGGCAGTTGCGCAGGCTGTACCAGCTGGAGTGGAAGTTGATCAGCTGGACACCGCCCTGGACCACGTCGGCGCCCGTGGTGCGGAAGGCGTGGTCGACGTGGGTGAGCAGCTCGGGATGGACCTGGTCCTCGGCGTCGAAGACCCCGACGACCTCGCCGGTGCAGTACGGCAGCGCGGTGTTGAGCGCCTTCGGTTTGTTCTTCGCCTCGTGGGTGTCGACGACGACCCTGACCCGCCCGGGGTCGCGGGCCGCGGCGCGCTCGGCGACCTCGGCCGTCTCCGGGTCGTCGTGCCCGACGATGACGATGATCTCGAAGTCGGTGTGGCTGGACTCCAGCAACCGCTTGATGGTCTGCTCCAGCACGGCCTGTTCGTGACGGGCGGGCAGGAGCAGCGAGAACGAGCCCGGCCGGCCGCCGTCGGGCCGGTCGAAGCTGGTCGAGGCCAGCGTCTCCGGCGTTCTCCAGGCATGCATCTGCCACCACAGCGTGAACGCGGCCATCCAGAAAAGTGCAAGTGAAACGGTGGCAATGAACACGGACGTGACCACACGGCCCCCCTCGGCCTGGGCGCACCGCGGCAAGGCCCCCCTTGGCCGCCTGCTGCCCGTCAAACCCCCTGGGACGCAGGTCCCCCCTGCGTACCCCTTGTGTCTCTCGTGAAGAGACTAGGGGGGACCTGTGACGGTCGGAGGGCTGTTTTGGTGAATACTGCGTTTCAGGCCGATTCGCGTCGCGTCACAATCCGGCCACGGCCGGGGGCTTACCGGTCAAATGCCCCCAACTCGGCTTTGAGCGCGGCCACTTCGGTGGTCGGGGCGGCGCAGACGAAGTGCCGGCAGACGTAGGCGGCGGCCTGTCCCGCGACCAGCGGCCGGTCCGCGAGGAGGGGGAACTCGTCACTGCCGGGTGTTCCGGCGGCCACGACCGCGCCGGGTGCGGTCGCCAGCAGGGCCGTACGGTGAAGCCCGGCCGTCCGCACGTCGCCGGTGGGGCCGAAGGAGGGGCCGACGACCGCGATCTCGCGCGGGCCGTCAAGGACGGCCTCGGCGACGGCGAGCCCCCAGCCGATGAAGCGCGGCGCGCGCGGGCCGAGCGCCTTCACCACACCCAACGCCCCCTCGGCGGCGGCCCGGTGGCGTGCGGAGCCGGTGTGGGCCGCGTACGAGAGCAGCGCGCCGGCGGCGGCCGTCCATCCTGAGGGGGTCGCGTTGTCCGTCGGGTCCTGGGGCCGCCGGATGAGCCGCTCGGCGTCGTGGGCGGTGTCGTACAGCGTGCCGCGACCGCCTTCGCCGTCCCTGGCGACGAACTGGTCCAGCACAATGTCCAGCAAGAAACCGGCGAATTCCAGCCAGGCCCCTTCACCGGTCACCCCAGCCAGCGCGAGGAACCCTTCCGCCACATCGGCGTAGTCCTCCAGCACCCCGGCGTTGGCGCCGGCCCTGCCGTCCTTGGACGTACGGGCGAGCCGCGCGGCGTCGTCCATGTGCAGCCGTACGAGCAGGTCGGCGGCCTCGGTGGCGCGCTCCACCAGGTCGGGCCGGTCGAAGTACGCCCCGGTCTCGGCCAGCGCGGCGATCGCGAGCCCGTTCCAGGCGGCGACGACCTTGTCGTCCCGGCCGGGGCGCGGCCGCTCGTCACGCGCGTCACGGAGCCGCCGCCGTACACCTTCGACCCTCCCGGCGTCCTCCACCCCTTCCCCCAGGGGCAATTGCAGCACGGAGGCGCCCTCCTCGAAGGTGCCCTCCTCGGTCACCCCGAAGTACCGCGCGGCGAACTCCCCGTCGACGTCGCCCAGTACGTGGCGCAGCTGCTCCGGGGTCCAGACGTAGAACGCCCCTTCGACGTGCTTCCCACTGACCTCGTCCTCGCTGTCCGCGTCGAGGGCGGAGGCGAACCCGCCCTCGGCGGTGCGCAGTTCACGCACCATGAAGTCGGCGGTCTCGACGGCGACCCGGCGCGCCAGGTCGGATCCGGTGGCGCGCCAGAGGTGCGCGTACACGCGGCACAGCAGCGCGTTGTCGTAGAGCATCTTCTCGAAGTGCGGCACCACCCACTCCCGGTCCACGGAGTACCGGGCGAAACCGCCCCCGAGCTGGTCGTAGATCCCGCCCCTGGCCATCGCCTCACAGGTGTCGGCGGCCATCTGGAGGGCGCCCTCGGCCCCCGTACGCCCGTGATGGCGCAACAGGAATTCGATCACCATCGACGGCGGGAACTTGGGCGCGCCACCGAACCCGCCGCGCCGTTCGTCGTACTCCCTGGTCAGCCCGAGCAGCGCCTGCGCCAGCTCCTCGTCTCCCGGCACGCCGTCCCCACCCTGCGCGAGCGACCGCCCGGCCAGCTCCCCCACAATCCGCCCGGCCACCTCGGTGACCTCGTCACGCCGGTCGGTCCAGGCGGAGGTGACCCCTTCCAGGACCTGCGGGAAGGAGGGCATGCCCTGGCGGGGCGCGGGCGGGAAGTACGTACCGAAGTAGAAGGGCTCCCCGTCGGCGTTCAGAAACACGGTCATGGGCCATCCGCCATGCCCGGTGGCGGCCTGCACGGCCTCCATATAGACGGCATCCACATCGGGCCGCTCCTCGCGGTCGACCTTGATGTTGACGAAGTGCCGGTTCATGTACGTGGCGGTGGTCGGGGCCTCGAAACTCTCGTGCGCCATGACGTGACACCAGTGGCAACTGCTGTACCCCACGCTGAGCAGCACCGGCACATCCCGCTTACGCGCCGCGGCAAACGCCTCCGGCGACCAGGGCCACCAGTCGACGGGGTTGTCGGCGTGCTGGAGAAGGTACGGAGAGGTCTCATGGGCGAGTCGGTTCACCATGCCCCCATCCTGCCCGAGGGCCGCGCCGCGAACGGTTTCCCCACACCCGTTCGCAGGCTCGGTCAAGCGCCGAAGGCCCCGGTGGCCCGGTGATCGCCACACTCAATGGCACCCCAGGCCCCCAGGACGGCTTCCACCTGGTCTAGCGCCCCCACGACATGGTCACAGCGTGGCCCGCGTCGCCAACCGGTCAGGAAGGGCGGTGAAATCGTTCACCGGACGGAACTGATGCAGCCGCCCTGCCGTATCCCTGCCCTCTGAATAGTCGGCCGTGAAGCACTCGTACTTCCCCGGAGGCAGGGGAAGTTCCAACATTTCACTCGCTTCCAACGTTTCACCAGAAGCTGCGGCGTCGAACATAACCACCCGATCACGAATATCGAACACAGGCCCGACCTGCCAATCCAGGACACCTTCGATAGAACGTCGCGCAGCTGATACAAGCGCACTCTCGGACGGTGCATATTGCCATTGCAAGACACACTTCAGATCCGGAATATAAACTGCTGGCAGGGGCTCGTCTGCGACAACCAGTCCCGTCGCCTCCAACTCTGGGGCCCCCACCCGAACGAGTCCGAGATATTCCTCTACCTCACAGGCCGCTTCATAGTCCGACCCATTACTCCCGAGCCAATGGGTCAAGCGTGAAGCAGGTAGGACCACGAACGGCCCCCCAGATGATTCGATCCACCGAAGCTCTTCCCCATCACGGCGGACTTCGCTGTCGCCCGTCATTTCCCCTTCAATTCGTATAGTGGTTTCATGATTGGGGCTAGTTGCCGGGCCCAACCTGCCTGCTGTCGACTACATGGCAAACACTGAGGGTAAAGGCGCTGAGGCGTACCATTGGGAACCCACGAGCTGATCGGCTGATGGTCCGGAACATAGTGTCCACTCTTTGTGAATGGGTCAATGGAGCCACATGTATGACAGCCGAATGCCTGACCGATTTCATCGATTCGGCGCCGCTCTTCAGGTGTGAATTTCTGAGACTTACTTGCGGCAGGGATCGACTCCTGCGCAAAATTCCCAAGCGTGCAAACGACTTCGGGGTCGCTACGACCGCCAGCATTGTGAACGAGGACTGGCGTGGCCCCCGCCACCACATAGTACGTATGGACGTCGTCCACCGTGAGGTCATGCGTGCGTTGCCGCTTCGCGTAGTGCACGACCTTGGCGATCTGGACGTGGGTGCCGACGCTCGTGCGTAGTGTCTGGCCCGGCTTGAGGTCTCCCGCGTTCACCCACGCCTTGAGCGCGGGAACCCAGAACGGGTGGGTGTCCGTCGCATCGAGGGTCGATGCACCGTCCGGGGTAGCGACCGTCAGCCTGGTGAACTGCTTGTCGTCCTCGGTGGTGATGGTCGCGACGACCTTCTTCTTCGTCGTCCTCCCCGTATCCGGATCGGTGACCACCACGACGTCACCCGTCTGAACGTCCTCGATCGCTTTGGTCGTTCCGTCCGCCAACAGCACCCCCGTCCCCGGGAGGAAGCTGTGCGGGACCGCACAGCTTCCTCCCGATTCCAGGATCTGATCAGCCCACTTCTGCTCCTTGCGCCATTTCCTGATGGCTTTGGCTATCTTCCAGGCGGACTTGGTGAGTTCGAGGGCCTTCTTGGGCCCTGCCGTCCATGGAATGACGCCGATCAGAAGACTCCCGCACCCCGCCACACTCCCGCTCACGCAGCTCTGAATGTCATCCAGGCCGATATACGACTTGAATAGATCCCAGCCCACCTTCTGGATGACCTCAACAACCGGAGTCTTCTTGACCGTCTGGGCACGGACGGTGTCCCGCTTCTGCTGTTTCACCGCTGCTTGCCCGGCCGCCGTGAGTTTCGGCGGTTTGGCCGCGTGGCCGGGCGGGTTGTTCTCGCAGTTCGCGCACGGGCGGGTGGGGCAGTCGATGTTCGGGCACGCGCCGGAGGGGTCGGCGTGGGTCAGCGGGTTGTTGCTGCCGTACGCGTAGCCGTTCATCTGCTGCGGATCCGACGTCACCATCACCGGGTCGACGGAGAGGAAACGGCCGAGGGACGGGTCGTACTCGCGTGCCCCCAGGTGCGTGAGGCCGGTGGTGGTGTCCTTCGTCCCTCCGACGAAACCATTTTGGCCGGGCCAGCTCGTAGGGGACGTACCCCGGGGATCCCCGAACGGTGTGGAGCGGCGCTGCTGCATCGCGCCGTCGGCGGCGTTGACGGCCAGTTCGGAAGTGCCGTTGTGGTCGCCGATGAGGAAGCTCAGCTTGTTGTCGTCGGTACGGATCGCCTGATTCCCGTCACCGATGTCGAAGTACTGGGTTCCCTTGGGAGAGGTCGTACCCTTCGTAAGCCTGATCTCGGTGGAACCGAGGTACAGGATGGTCTCCGACTCGGTGCGCTGGATCAGGCGGTTGCCGTCGGCGTCGTACACGTAGGAGGCGAGGGTCTTCGTGCCCCCGGCGCCGTCCGGAACCGTGACCTGCTGGAGATGCCCCTCGGTGTCCCAGGCGAGCGTCTGGGTGTTGCCGCCCAGGGTCCGGCTCTTCGTATTGCCCGCAGCGTCGTACGTGAAGTTGTCGCTCGACGTGCCTGTCGGGCCCGCGGTGTCGACCTGGGTGACCGCATGCGGCCGCACGCCGCCCGGGTCGGGGTACGAGAACGTACGCTTGACGTCCTTGCTCGCGTCACCGGATAGGTCGTGGTTGGTGTCCGAGAGCCGGTTGCCGCCGGCATCGTACGAATAGGACTGCCAGTACGGAGCCGGGCCGCCGAGAAGACCGGCGCCGGGTGTCTCCCCGCAAGTCTGCGTCCCCTGGGTCCACGCCTCAGTCAGCCGGCCCAAGTAGTCATAGATGAAGCACTGGTTGTCGGTGCCGGCCCGTGAAACGTCCCTGACGGACGTCACGTTGCCCGCCTCGTCGTAGCCGTAGGTGGCGGACTTGTCCGTACCGAGGACGTTCTCCCGGTTCACCGCGGAGTTGGAAAGTCGCTGCGTCCCAAGCTCGTACGTGTTGTTGACCTGCGTCTTCGCACCGCCGTTGCGGTACGTGTAGGTCAGGGGTTTGCCGGTGAAGCTGTAGATCGTGCCATCGATGTACGTGGACTGGGTGAGCGACCCCGCGAGCCGGACAGGACGCAGTACCTCGTCATACGTGGGGACGACGGTCTCGGCGGGGAGGTTGCCCACCGCCGGATAGCTGACGGACTGGACCGTTCCGTCCACGTTGTACTTGGTATTGCTCTGGTACGACCCGGCCAGCGCCTCCTCACCCTTCACCGAGGGGATGTTCGTCGTGACCCGGTTCGGCCGGTAGAGCGTGTCGTACTGGCTGTAGGACGTCGTGTAGGCGACTCCGCTCGCTCCACCGATGTAGCGGCTCACCGAGTCGAGCTGCCCCTCGGCGCCGGACGGATCCCACGTCCGCTTGGTCAGGAGCGGCCCGGAGGCATCCCCCTCGTGGGTCTCCGTCTCACGGCCGAGACCGTCGTAGACGTGGGTGATCGTCTTCTGGTTGGCGTCCTTGGACCAGATGAGCTGGTCACGGTCGTCGTAGAAGGAGGAGGAGTCACCCTTGTCGGGATCGTGCGAGCTGATCCGGTTGCCGCGTTGGTCGTAACCGAAGGTCCACTTGTTGGCCGACGGGTCGGTGACCTCGATCAGTGCGCCGGCCGAGTTGTACTCGTAGTGCGTGGTGTCGAAACCGACGCTGGGCGTCGGCCGGTGCTGGAGCAGGTCGGTCGTGTTTCCCCGCGCGTCGCTGACCGTAGTGGTCGGCGTGGCACCCTTCGGCGGAATCATGGTGATTCGGTCGCCGCGGTACGTCGTACTGGTGGTGGAGGTCACCCGTGCGCCGTCGTCGTCACCCGCGATCTGCTGGGATTTGACCGTGCGGCCGAGCCCGTCGAACGTGTTCCAGGTCTGGGTCTCGACAGAGAGCGAGTTGTCCAGTTTGACGGCGGCCGTGGAGGGCGCCGAGGGGTTGTAGTAGGGCGCGAATGCCTTCTCGACCAGTCCCCGCTCGTCGTAGAACGTGTCCGTGACCAAGCGGCCGCCCTTCGGCCCGGGGGCCTGTGTCTGGCGGGGGCGCAGGAATCCATCGAGGAGTTCGTAGCTGGTCAGCTGGCCAGTCCCAGCGAGGGTCCTCGTGCCGACCGCGACGGGGTTGCTGCCGTCGACGGTGTAGGTGAATTCGAAACTGGCGACCGGAAACGAGCTCCTGGGACGATTGGGCAGCCAGATCCTCAGGTTTCGGCCGAGTGCGTCGTACGTGGTCTCCGTACGCTTGAGGTTCGTGTCAACGACGATGGTGGGCTGACCCCTAAGTGGGTCATACGTAGTCGTCACGACCTGCGCCGTGGCCGCGTCGCCCGCCGTCGCGGGCGGCGTCGTCACGGTCGATGTCTTGGCGAATCCGGTCGCCGGGGCGTACGCGGTGGTCGTGGTCCTGCCGTCGGCGCGGGCCATCCGCACGGGCGCGGTCGTCTCTGTGGCAGTGACCGTCGCGGAGATGTCCTTCTCGCTGAGCTGGCGACCGTAGGTGTCGTAGCCCGACTCCGACTCCAGGTAAGTGGCGGTGGTGCCGTTGTGGGAGCTCAGCTTCGCCTCGCGTGTCGCATCGCCCTTGGTGGGTGCCTTCCCGTAGTCCTGCCCGTCGTATGCGGTCCGCACGTCCGAGATGACGTCCTTGGCACGCTTGGGGGTGTCGGCGCACTTGCCGGCGACAAGCTCGGCGCGGGACGGGGCGTCGAAGATCCAGGCCGAGTCGTTGTCGACGTACGTGGTGCGGGTGCACTGGTTGTCGGCAGAGGTGGACTCGTCCCCGAAGTCGTCGGTCTGGATGACCCGGCCGGCTTTGGTCTCCAAGATGTTGACCCGGTTGGTCGTCCGCCAGGAGGTACCAGCCCCGTCGTCGAGAGAGGTCCAGGTGCGGGCTGAGGCTATGCCGGTCAGGTTGGCGGTGGTGGTGCCCCAGGAGCGGACTCGCTTCGCCGTCTCGTGGTGCCAGGGCGTGCTGACGGTCTTTTCGAGGACCTTCCCGCCGGGGCCGTCGTATTGCTCGGTCCGGTACTCGAAGCCGACCGCGGAGTCGTGGTCCGTGATCGTGCCGCCGTTACCGTCGGACACGGTGACCGTCTTCGTGCCACCGGCGGGCGCCGCCTTGTCGCCGTCCATTCCGCGCAGGAAGTAGTGGTCAGTCTGGGACTTCATGCCCACCGGGTCCGCACCGCCTGTCTGCACCCGGACGTGGCCGTAACCGCGCCAGGTGGACCAGGTCTTGTACTTCTCCTTGGTCAGTCCGTCATCGTCGTCGTAGTGCCAGGCCGCGCCGTCGAGGTAGCTGTACCGCGTGGTCATGTCCGGCGAAAGCTGGGCGCGGTCCTTCTGCGTCACCAAGTCAACGACGTACTTGTTGAACCACTGGAGGCTCGGATCGGCGTCTCCCTGCCGGGTGAAGAACACTGGGTAGCAACGGGTGGAGTTGGTCTGCGGAGTCGGCAGGTTCGCGGCGTCGCAGGGCGCGGTCGAGTAGTTGACGACTACCCTGCCTCCGGACTCGTCCTCCACCACGTTCAACCGCTCCTTGATGAACGGAGAAGTATCGTCGCCGGGCAGGTCAAGGCGATTGGCACGCTGGTCGTAACCGAAGGTCACCTTGGGGAGCGTGATCGCCGGGGCGGCAGAGGATCCGGTGTGCTCAACGGAATCGAGGAGCAGTTGACGGTCGATGTCCGCCATGCCCCAGTGGTGAGCGAGCTTCCAGGAGTCGACCGCGTCGTACGCACCGTCGGTGCCCAGGACACTGGTGGTGACGTCGGTCAGACGCTTGCGCGTCCAGAACGTGGGCGCCGCGGAGTTCGTGCAGTCCTTGCCCGCCACGCAGTTCAGGTCCCACGGCGTGTCGTACCAGTAGGACGCCTTGTCGTCGATCGTGGCGGCCGCGCAGGTCACGCCCGCCTCGGGCAGGCATCGTTCGGACGAGGTGAAGTCCGCCGTGGCCAATGCCTTGGCGCTGTAGACCGTCGTGGACCGGAGGCCATACTCGATACGGTCCAGCGTGCCGCCGCGGGTGTACGCGGTCTCGTCAGCGGGCTTCAGGTTCCGGCCGTAGTAGTTCGTCTCTTTGTCGTAGTAATAGGCGATCGCGTTGCCGCGGGGGTCGACGGCGTAGTCGAGATTCCAGCGCCAGGCCTGCTGGCACCAGGAGTCGGCGAAGGCGGCGGCGTGGCACTTCTCGCCCGTGTCGTTGCCGTACACCGGCAGCGTCCAGGTCGAGTCGGTGGTCTCGTTACCGGACTTCCAGCCGGGCAGTTTGTGATAACCGAAGTAGTACTGGACCCCGTCGGTGGTGGTGACGCGCCAGTACTCCTGGTCGTTGTCTCCGTTGTCACGCACGTCGGTCGCCGAGCCGTAGATCCGCTCGACCTTGGTGCCGTCGTCGCCCTTGACCTTGAAAGCGTCGGTGCCGTCGGGGATGAGCTCGCCCGAGTGCCCGTTGAAGGACAGCGTGGCGTTGTCGTAGCCCCAGCACATGTCGCCCGGCTTGAGCCCGTCGGCGTTCTTGACACCCTCGTCGACGCAGGACTTGTAGCTGCGTTCGATGAAACCGGGCGACAGGTCGAAGCCGTCACCAGCCCAGGACGACTGGTTGTTGGTGCTGGAGGTACGCCCGTCGACGCCGGCCGACGAATACGTCAGACCCACCTGCGGGACGAAGCCTCCGGGAACCTGAGGCACGGGCATGTCGTACGACCACGAGAAGTCCCCCGTGTTCAGGTTCGTCTGCCAGGCCGACGAGGCGGACAGCTGGCTGGCCGTGTAGTCGCCGTGATCGCTGGAGGCCGCGGTGGTGACCGCCAGCAGTATCGGCTCGTATGCGCCGTTCTCCTCGGCGGGCAGGGTCAGACCCGTGGCGGTGAGGGTCTGCGTCACCGAGTTGTTGCGTGCAGCGACGGGCTCGGCGGCCGAGCACTCGCGCGCGCCGGGACGGGTGGCCGCACAGGCCGGCAGCTGTACGAGCCTGAGGCGGGTCGCGTAGGCACCGCCGTAGGCTTGGGCGAACGCCGCGTAGTCAACGCCGACGCCGAACGCTTCGCCGTCTGCGCCGGGCACGCGCTGGACGGAGAAGAGCATGCCCTCCACACCGGCGCGCTCGGCCGTCTTCCTGTCGAGCACCCGGACTGTGGCTCTGCCCGACAGGGGAGTGTCCGTTCCAGCAGAAGCAGCGGAGCCCGTCGAGCGTCCCTTGGAGGACATCGTCTTCGTTGCTGAAGCGGTCAGGGTGATCGGCAGCTTTCCGGCCTTCACCCATGGAGCGGATTCGGCCGCGCCGGCGGACGGGAGCGAGACCGTGGCGGATCCCACCCCGGGCCAGGCCTCCAGAGGCGCCTCGGCCGGTGTCTTCGGCCCCTTTCCAGTCGTACGGGGAAGTGCCTTCACCCCGTGCCCCGACAGCGCCTTCTCCGAAGCGGGAACCTTCGGCAGCGTGCTCCTCGCCTCCGCCGGACTCATCGTGACGGCCTGCACCAGCGTGCAGACCATCACCGCCGCCAACGACAGCGCGATCCTGCGCCGCGTCCGGGTCTGCCCTCTCCCCGCCATGCCCCGCTCCATCATGTCCGCCTGTCTCCCGCTGCGCGCGCAGCTCTCACCCCGGCCTGCCGGCCCGCGGGACGCTGTCCTGAAAATGACCTCGGTGATGCCGTGACCGCTCTCCGGCGGCTACCTCGGCCCGGGCGTGGTGGGGATGTCCTGACCGCTGGCCAGTGCCGCCACCTGTGTGTCGCTCGCCGCTCCCGCGAAGGCCCACACGTCGTCGACGGCTCCGCTCCAGTACTCGCCCCAAGTGGTGGCACTGGTCTTGACGCGCCCCAGTTGGAGGCCCTTGGCGGCCGTGAACGGCAGTACCGAGGAGTTCCACGGCACCGATTCCGTACAGCCGGGTTCGTCGGGATTCCCGTCTTCGTCATCGTCGACACACAGCGCCGGAATCAGTTGCCCGTCGACGTACAGCCGCATCTGTCCCGCGTAGGCGTCGTACACGACCGCGAGGTGGTTCCAGGAACTGTTGATCTGGAAGTTGGAGCTTTCGGCCGTCGCCGTCGCCGCCGTGGCACTGTCGCCGCTCGCCATGACGAGCTGCCAGCGTCCGGCGTTGGCCGGGTCCGCCTTGTCTGGGACATAACGCACCGCGAAACCGCTGGTGTTGGTCCCAGCCATGCTCATCACCGTGACCGGCTTGGTGGGCCGGGACGGCGCTGTCACCCACGCGCTGACGGTGAAGCTGCTGGCCGTGTCCACCGGCGAGGTGGTCGTGGAGGCAAATCCCGTACTGGTTCCGCCCAGGAGCAGACCGCCGGTGCCCACCATCGTGTTGGACGCGTCGATACGCGCACCGCTTCCGAGGGAAAGCGCCCGCGCGATGTGGTCCTCACGGGTGAGGTCGTCCGGACTCGTGAGGGGTGTGCCCGAACTGGCGTCCAGCTTCCAGCGCCCCTCGATGCTCACCTGCGCGTCGAACAGTTCGGCGATCTCCGGTGCGGAGAGAGCGCGATCGTACAACTGAACACCGGAGATCTGCCCCGGGAACAAACTGTCCAGCGCGCCGTTGTACGAACCGGCTCCGATCTGGACGGCGCCTCCCGCGTAAAAGGGGGAGTCGAACTTTGTGGTCGACACCCACTTGCCTTGCACATAGAGCCTGAGATCGTTGGTGACCGCGTCGTAGGAGCCGACGACCTGGGTCCACTCACCCCCCGGTGCCCTGTTCGGGTCTCCTTGTGCGGCACGGACAGGAGCGCCGTCGGCGGTGTCTGCCGAGTACTGGTTGAACGCCCAGCCGTACGTAGGTGAGTAGTAGAGCTCGAAGCCCGGCTTCACCGTCCCCGCCTGGGTGGCAATGATCGCGGCGTGGGTGGGCTTGGTCTTGGGGAGTTTCGCCCAGGCCGCGACCGAGAAGCTGCGCTGGTTGTTCAGATGCGGAACTCCGGCGGTGGCGTAGTCGTCGATCCCGTCCAGGCTGAGCGCCTTGCCCGCCCGGCCCGGCTGGCCCGGCTTGGCCCCGCCCTTGAACACCGCAGGAGCGACCTCCGCCCGTCCGGCCACCTGTGTGGTCGGCTCACCCTGGTCGTCGGTGGCGGGATCGTCGAGGGGTATCACTGCACGGGCCGGGCGTCCGATGCCTGACTGCTTGGTGTAGAGACGGCCGACCTCGGTGGCCGACAGGGGTTTGTCGTAGAGGCGGACATCGTCGACCGTCCCGGGGAAGAAGCTGGCCTGCGCACCGGCGTAGGAACCCGCGCCGATCTGTAGTCCACGACGTGCGCTCCAGGGCTGTGTGTACGGCACTGAGCCGGCCACGGCCCCGTTGACGTACAGCGAAAGCTCGTCGGTCCCGGAGTTGTAGGTACCCGCCAGGTGCACCCACTCCGACGCCTTGACTCCGCCGGCGGTTGCCTGCATCACGCGTACGGGGGTCGCGTTGGGCGTGTCTGCGACGTACTGGTTGAACGCCCAGCGGTCGAAGGTTTTCGAGTAGTACAGCTCAAAGCCGGGTGCGTTGTTGCCGGGCTGTGCCGCGATGACGGCGGCCGCGTCGGGCACCTTGTCCAGCTTTGCCCAGGCCGAGACCGAGAATCCGGAGGACGTGTCCACCGTGGGAATGTCGGACTGCGCGAAGTCGTCCGTGCCGTCGAGGGACATCGCGGTGCCACTGACGCCGGGAACGCCAGGGGCACCGAGCACCGGTCCACCGTGGAGGTCCAGCGTCCGCTCTCCGCCCGAGCCGACCGCCTGGGTCGCCCCCGTGTCCTCGTCCAGGCTCCACTGGGCGCGGACCGGCTGCCCGGCCTTCACGCGGAAGCGGTAGGACACCGGCTCACTCGCGTTGCCCGCAGCGTCGAAGCTCTTCGCGAAGACGAAATTGGTCCCCGACCTGGTGGGACGGAAGCTGACCGTCCTGGCCGCACCACCGGTCGTCGTGAGCTGATTCGCCGACGAGGGTTCCTCGTTCACACCGAACCAGTACTTCGTGACGGTCGTGTCCGTGGATGAGATGGTGAAAGTGCCGTACTGGCCGACCCCGTCGTACGAGGGATCTTTCGAGTCACTGTCGTCCACGGCTGGATAGTCACCGGACGCCACGGTCGGGCCGGGCGGCACGCTGGTGTCCCAGACGAAGTAGCAGCCGGTGGCGGACCCCGCAGCAGACCATGGCGAGTAGCTGTAAGACTTGCCCTCGTCGTAGTCGACGGCCCGGACGAACCACGCCACCGTCTTGTTCTTGGGAATCTTCTTCCCGTTCGACAGCGTCTCGGTCAGGCGGGTGGAGAAGTTACTGCCAGACTTGTCATGGGCCATCTTCGCGGACGTCCACTGCGCGGCAAAGCCACTGCCCGAGTCCCACCACACCTGGAACTGGACGCTCACCTCGTCGCCATCAGGATCTTTGACCCCGTTCGCCGTGATCTTCGGGAGGGATCGAATGGAGATCTTGTTCTCGGGCTTCTTGCAGGACCCGCCCGGTTCCATCACCAATTGCGACATCGCGACCTGCTTGGGCGACTGGTTGAATTTGACCCGTAGATAGGTGTCGTCCGTGAACCGCTTCCAGCCGTATTTGTCGTCCTCGTTCGACGCGCGCAACCCGAAGGAGGTGGTGGACGAGCCGTGCGTCGCGGCGTACTTCACGCCGGACGTTGCGTCGAACTCCACGTCCCCTGCGGGGCAGGACGAACTGTTGCCCTTGGCCACATCCCGTGTGTCGAGTTTCTGAAGCCAGTTGTCGCTGGAACTGTTCCATGTCGTCGACGAGTTGAAGCCCTTCGTCCGCCAGAGCTCCACCGATCGCCCATCACACGACCCCGACCAGGTCTCGCGTGCGACGAAGGTGGCACTGAGGATCGACTTACCACCGAAGTCGGCCGTCGGGAAGGTGTAGAAGATCCGCTTCACGTCGAACGGGGCGCAGTAGTCCCATCCGCAATAACCCACGCCCGCGTCCGGGTCACCATTGAACCGCCACTGCGGCGACGACGCCCAGTACCGGGACACCATCGTCCACTCCCCCGCCTTGGGTGTGTGGGTGGTCGGGTCGATGTAGACCGGGAACGTCGTGTTGGAGTCCTTCAGCATTCCCTGGTCGGGCGTGAGGGTCAATTCACTTCCGTCCGGGGACACATCGACCCCGATCGGCGCCACATTGGCGGCGTCGCCGATGCCGACCCCAGCGCCGGGTGCGGCCGAGGGGGTATTCACGAGCGCGGCCTTCCGCTGTGCGCCCTGCGCGGGAGAAGCCGACAGGGCCGAGTCCCACATGTACGGCTTCGGTGCCTGGAACACCACGCCCCCGGCACTCTTGTCCACTGCCTCCAGGCCGCCGGAGGTCGACTCCGTCAGATCCAGCCCCGGCGAGTCCACCCTCAGTTTGAGCGTGGCGAGCCGGGGATCCTTCGCCGCCTCGGGAGTGCGAACCACCAGTAGTTCGGAGAAGCCGTCGGTGGCCGAGGTCACCTGGAGATCGATGTCGGGCAGTACGTTCGCGTACGTGGCCGTGTCACCGGCGAGGGACGGCGTCGGCAACGTTGTCGGCCAGGTGAACGACAGTCGCTTTCCGGCGCGTTCCAGCGTCGCCACGGGGGTAGTGCCACCCCCGGAGAGCACAAGACCCACGGCCGCCGCGTTCGGCGTCACGGTGCCGTCCTGACGCCGTGCCAGGGTGTTGTCGATGGTCTTCCACCGCCCGTCGAGCCTGGTCCGTACCGGCTTGAGGTGCTGCACGGCCTCCAACTGACCGTCGGGAGTGGCGTACACCTCGCTCGACTCGGTGCGCAGGGAAGTGATCTCGACATTCGCGCCGCTGGAGCGGGCGGCGCTCGCGGCCGCGTCCGAGGGGTCCGACGTTTTGCCGCCCTCGGCCGCGCCAGCGACTGTGGAGGTGGCCGCCTCTGCGGCGCCCGGAGCTGCGAAGTGCGTCGGCGCTCCGAAGGCGGCCGACGGTAGGGCGCCGACGGCGATCGCCACAGCGACGGCGATCGCCGGCAATCTTCCGGTACCGCGCCCCTGACCAGCCTTCATCACAACGCTCTCCCCCCGACCCGCAGCATCCTCACCATGGGGTCACATGATCTTCATAAGCGTCTCGATCTATTCACTTTGCGAGCGAACACGTCAAGGGCAACTCTGTCCGATAAACGGACACCAGTACGCGTTATCGGCCGCCACACGTCACCGCCCGATAGCCACACCTGCACCATGCGTCACTTTTTGCACGGAAGTTCTCGCGGCCCAATCCGGGCATGTCGGGTCCTCGACTTCGGTCCAGCGCCGAATCGATCACGCCATCCACCACCTCAGCCTTTACCGTTCCTTGACCCTGGCCCGGCTCCCTCGCGCTCTCGCTGTGTGCGCAGGACAATGGCCCCTTCGTGGCCATCCGGAGGGGGACGTTCATGCGGGAGAGTCATCGGGCTGAGGCTGAGCGGCTGTTGGTGCGGGCCGTGGAGGAGGAGGTGCGGCGGTCCGGGGGGCGGGTTGACGCGGGGGGTTTGTTGACGCGGGGGCGGGGGGCGCTCGACTCGTTGGCCGCCGGGGCCGGGGAGGAGTACGACGCGTACGTGCGGGCCCTTGACGCGGAGCGGCAGGGGCGGGCGGAGTTGTCGGCCCGGCTCAGTTGGCAGGCGCTCGGAACTCCCGTGCTCGTCACCGCCGTTGCCGCGGCCGCCGCCGTCGGCGCCGACGTCGCGCTCGGTACCGCCGCCGCCACCGCGCTCGGTGCGGGAGCCGCCGTCGCCGTCGCCGGGGCCGCGACCACCGCCGCCCGCGTCACCGCCTCCCACTGGCCCGCCGCGCACCGGCGGGCCGGCGCGGCCGGGCAGCCCGGCGGGGCCGAGCAGCTGCGGCTCCAGTGGCTGACGGCGCTGGAGGTACGGTCCATCCGGCCGTTCCTGGACCAGCAGCGCGTCCTGACCTCCGCCACCCGGCGCACCACGAAGCAGCCGGCCGTGGCGCCCCAGCTGCGCGGCGGGGACCGCAGTGCCGCCGCGCGCCGCCGCAGTGTGCTGGAGCAGTCCTTCGGCCATCTCCCGGAGCCCGAGGGACCGTTCACCGGGCGCCGCGCCGAGATGGCGCGGATCGCGCAGTGGGTGCACGCCGCCCGTGTGTCCACGGAGACCAGGCCGACCGTCGTGGTGCTCCACGGCGAGCCGGGTTCCGGACGTTCGGCGCTGGCCGTACGGGCCGCGCACCAGCTCAAGGACCAGTTCCGCGGCGCGTGTGTCGTCGACCTCCGGGGCGGCGACGGGGGTGAGCCTCCCCTGTCCACCCGGGACGCGCTGCTCCACCTGCTGAACCGGCTCGGCGCGCCCCGCGAGCAGCTGCTGTTCCGCGAACGGTCCTCCCCGGAGCAACAGGTACGGCGGCTCGCCGAGTTGTACCACCAGCACCTGACCGGCCTGCCCGTCACCGTCGTCCTGGACGACGCCTCCGACCCCGAGCAGATACGCACCCTCGTCCCCGAACGCTCCGACAGTCTGGTGTTGGTGACTGCCCGTCAGCCGGTCGAGCTGGCCGCCGATGTGCCCGCCTGGGTGCATCAGCTGCCCGTCGAGGCCCTGGACGCGGTCGGTGCCGAGGAGTTGCTGCGGGAATCCGCCGAACACTCCGCCGAGTCCGCCGCTGCCCCCTACGACAGCCAGTCGACCGACCTGGTACGGGAGTTGTGCGCCGGCCTGCCCCTCGCGCTGCGCATCGCGGGCTCCTCCCTCGGCGCCCGCAGCACCCAGCAGCTCGCCGCCGAACTCTCGGTCGCCGGACGCGGGGTCGGGGCCGTGGAACGCGCCTTGTGGCTGCGCTACAACGACCAGAACGAACAGACCCGCAGACTGCTGCGCCGCCTCGCCCTCGCGGGCCGCGCCTCCCTGGGCGCCGCCGCCGCGGCGGCCCTGCTGGCGACGGACGAGCAGGAGGCGGGACAGCGGCTCGCCGCGCTGTCCCGCGCCGGCCTGATCGACCACGTACGGTCCGGCCGCTACCGGCTCCACGACGCCGTACGGGCCTTCGCCCACGCCCGCCTCCTCGACGAGGAGGAGGACGCCGACCGTACCGCCGCACAGGAACGCCTCATCAGGAACTACGGCGAGCTGGCCGGCTCCGTGATCCGCATGGTCGACGGCAAGACATCGACCCGCGCCGACCTGTTCAGGACCGCCGCCGGCGGCCACGGCTTCACCTCCCTGGACGCGGCGCTGCGCTGGCTGGACGACGAGTCGAGCTTCATCACCGCCACGCTGCGCCACGCCGAGGGCGTCGACCAGCGGGCCGTACTGAACCTGCTCGGCGCGCTCTGCGACTACTGCCTGCTGCGCGGCGACCTCTACCGGCTGGGCGAGATCAGCGAGTTGACCCAGGCCGTCGACCAAGGACTGCTGGTCCGCTCGGTCCAGTGGCGAACGGGCATCGCCGCCCGCCAGCTCGGTGAGCTGGACAAGGCCCGTACGACCCTGACCTCCGTGGTCGACCTCTACCGGGAGGCCCAGCACGACGCCGGGGCCGCCCTCGCCCTCTGCTCCCTCGGCATCACCCTGCACCACCAGGGCAATCTCCCCGAGGCATCGGCGAAGCTGCGCGAGGCGCTGGACCTCCAGTCGGCGAAGGAACTGGCCGGCGACCGCGCCTGGACGCTCCACGCGCTGGCCGCCGTCGAGCGCGACCGCGCCAACCTCGCCGAGGCCCTCACGCTGCTCGCCACCGCGCTGGTGCTCCACCGCGAGAACGAGTCGGTGCACGGCGAGGCCTGGTCCCACTTCCAGCTGGGCCAGGTGTGCCTGCGCATGGGAGACGTCCCGCGCGCCGAGTCCGAACTGCGCACCGCCTCCGACCTGTACGGCCGCACCCAGGACCGCCGGGGCGAGGCCTGGGCGCTGACCCAGCTGGCCAGGGCCCGGCTGGTGGACGGCGAACCCGCCCCGGCCGCCGGGCAGTTGCGCGAGGCGCTCGCCCGCCACCGCGAGAACGAGGACGCCCGGGGCGAGGCCTGGACGCTGTACTACCTCGGCCAGGCCCTGGAGGAGAGCGGCGAACCGGGCCAGGCCGTAAGGGAGTTGGAGCGGGCGCGCACGATGTTCTCCCGCATGCGGGACGTGTACGGGCTGGCCTGCGCCCGGCACCACTCGGGCCGGGTCACCCGCGACCAGCAGGCCGACCGGACGGGCAACCTGCGCAACTCGGGCTTCGCCCGCCAGCTGCTGGTCGACGCCCGCGCGGACTTCCGCCGCATCGGCGTGGCGCACGGCGAGGCCTGGACCTGTCTGGAGCTGGCCGTCATCGACGCGGGCAACAACCGCGCGGCCCAGGCGCTCCAGCTGTGCGACGAGGCTACGGCGCTCTTCACGTCGTACGAGGACCGGCGCGGCGCGGACTGGTCACGCTTCCTGCGCTGCACGCTGCTGCCGTACGCCTCACCCGGCGGCGTCGAGGTGGGGTCCGTGGTCGCCGAGCAGGAACTCGCCGAACTGGCGGCCGCACGCCACACGACCCGGGACGGCAAGCTGGAGGACTGCGCGGAGGCGTTCGCGGTGGTGCTGGACCGGGGCATCACGCTGGAGGACGGCTGGCAGGCCTGGCGCCTGGGCATGATCCCGAACCGCCACGCGCGCGAGGTGATGGGCGTCCCGGTGGGGGTGGAGCAGCCCTGAGCGAATCCGGTACGGGAAGAGTCCTGAGCAAATCCGGTACGGGGTACTGAGCGGAGCCGCTACGGGCAGGATCCTGAGCCGAGCCGGTACGGGGCCGGTACGCGCCGCACGCACAGCGCGGACCGGCTCCGGCTATTCCTTCTTGCCCGGCACCCGGTCCGCCGGCGCACCGGTGGCCGCCCCCGCGCCCACCGCGTCCGCCGGGGCAGAAGCCCCCGGCGCCTCGTCCGAAGCCCCCGAAACCTCGTCCGAAGCCTCCGGCGCCTCCTTGAAGTCGACCTTCCCCATGTGCCGGTTCATCGACTTCATCAGCCACCACAGCCCCGCCGCCATCACCGCGAAGACGACAAAGCCGAGAACGCCGGGAGTCACCTTGTTCTCGTCGAGCTCCTGCGCGAGCGGAACGACGTGTGTCACTGCCTGGGTCGCATACATATCAGGCATTGTCGCGGATGCCCGCGAAGAGGTCGCTCTCGGGGAGGGAGGTATCGACGAGCGACTTCGCGAGCTCGTACTCCTCGGTCGGCCAGACCTCCCGCTGGAGATCCATCGGCACCCGGAACCAGCCGCCGTCCGGGTCGATCTGCGTGGCGTGCGCGATCAGCGCCTTGTCCCGGATCTCGAAGAAGTCCGCGCACGGGACGTGCGTGGTCAGCGTCCGCGCCTTGCGCTCGAACTCGTCCCAGCGCGCCAGCCAGTCCCCGTACGGCGACTCCAGGCCACGGGCCAGCAGCGCCTCGTGCAGCGCGACCGTGCGCTGGAGGTTGAAGCCCTGGTTGTAGTAGAGCTTCCGCGGCTGCCAGACGGGGCCGAACTCCGCCTCGGGGTACTTCTCGGTGTCCGTAGCGCCCTCAAAGGCGACCACCGAGATGTTGTGGGTCATGATGTGGTCCGGGTGCGGATACCCGCCGTTCTCGTCGTACGTCGTGATGACCTGCGGCCGGAACGAGCGGATCAGCCGGACGAGCCGCCCCGCCGCCACGTCCACGTCCTCCAGCGCGAAGCACCCCTCGGGAAGCGGCGGCAGCGGATCGCCCTCGGGCAGCCCGGAGTCGACGAACCCGAGCCACTCCTGCTTCACACCGAGGATCTCGCGCGCCTCGGCCATCTCCTTCTTACGGACCTCGTGGATGTGCTCCTCGATGTAGGAGTCCCCCTGGAGCTTGGGGTTGAGGATGGAGCCGCGCTCGCCTCCGGTGCAGGTCACGACCAGCACGTCCACCCCCTCGGACACGTACTTGGCCATGGTGGCCGCACCCTTGCTCGACTCGTCGTCGGGGTGGGCGTGGACGGCCATCAGTCGCAGCTGGTCAGTCAAGACTCGATCCTCAGTGATTCGTCGCATCAGGCGGCTTCTATAGTGACGGATATCGGGGGGAGGAAATTCCGGCCGCCCGACTCCGGGAGGAACGACCATGGCTGTGGTACGCGAGCAGCTCCCCCAGGGACGCTACGGCCGTTCGGCCGACCAGCGCGCCGACCGCCGCCTGAAGATCACCGGCGCCGTCCTCGGAGCGCTCGCGGTGGTCCTGCTCGGCTGGTACGGATACCACTCCATCGCCGGGCAGAGTGTCTCCGGCGAGCTCATCAAGTTCAAGCGGGTTTCCGCCACCTCCGTAGAGGCGCACCTGGAAGTCCGCAAGAAGCGGGACGCCACCGGCACCTGCACCCTGCGCTCGCTCGCGGAGAGCGGCGCCGAGGTCGGCCGCAAGGAGGTCCGCTTCACCAAGGGTGAGACGCGGGTCGACGAGGTCGTCACGATCAGGACGACCGAGAGCGCCACCGCGACGGAACTCGTGGGCTGCACGACCGACTGACCCGTGGGCCGCGCGAGCGACTGAGGCACCAGGGCCGGCGGCCCCGCGACCGCCCGTTCCGACCCACCGCACCTTACGGCTCTGACCTGCGGTGACGTATTTCTGATGGCATTCGTCCTCCCCCTTACGCCCTGAAATTGTTAGGCTCGTGGTTTCGCCCCACCGAGAAGGCACAATCTTCTGGGTAGGGCGTTGCTTTGTATTCCCAGTACCTACGAGGAGCACCTGTGACCCAGACCAGCGAGAACGTGACCTGGCTCACCCAGGACGCGTACAACCAGCTGAAGGCCGAGCTGGACTACCTGTCTGGTCCCGCCCGCACCGAGATCGCCAAGAAGATCGAGGCTGCTCGCGAGGAGGGCGACCTGCGGGAGAACGGCGGGTACCACGCGGCCAAGGAAGAGCAGGGCAAGCAGGAGCTCCGGGTCCGCCAGCTGACCCAGCTCCTCCAGAAGGCGAAGGTCGGCGAGGCGCCCGCGGACGACGGCGTGGTCGAGCCCGGCATGGTGGTGACCATCGCGTTCGACGGCGACGCCGACGACACGGTGACCTTCCTCATGGCGTCGCGTGAATACGCGAGCGCCGACATCGAGACGTACTCCCCGCAGTCCCCGCTGGGCTCGGGTGTGAACGGCAAGAAGGTCGGCGACGACGCGGAGTACGAACTGCCCAACGGCAAGAAGGCCGCGGTGAAGATCCTCGCGGCCAAGCCCTACCAGGGCTGAGCCCGACACGAACGCGAGCAGGGCCTTACCGCGTCACACGAGGTGACGGGGCGAGGCCCTGCTGTGCGTACGGGATCAGCTGTACGTGGCGTCAGACCGACGCCGACCGGTACTTCCGTACCGCCAGCGTCCGGAACACCACGATGATCAGGACCGACCAGACCACCGACGCCCACACCGGATGCTCCATCGGCCACGCCGTGGACGTCGAGACCCCCGGGTTCCCGAACAGCACCCGGCAGGCCTGCACGGTGGCGCTGAACGGATTCCAGTCGGCGATGTGCCGCAGCCAGGGCGTCATCTGGCTGGAGTCCACGAAGGCGTTCGAGATGAACGTGACGGGGAACAGCCAGATGATCCCGCCGGAGGTCGCCGCCTCGGGCGTCCGCACCGACAGACCGATGAGCGCGCCGATCCAGGTGAAGGCGTACCCCAGCAGGAGGAGCAGGCCGAAGGCGCCCAGGACCCGCCCGAAGTTGGTCGGGTCGGGGGTGCCGGTGCGCCAGCCCACGATCACGGCGACGATCGCGAGGACGAGGAGCGTGATGCACGTCTGTACGAGGTCGGCGACGGTACGTCCGGTCATCACCGCGCCCCGTGCCATCGGCAGGGAGCGGAACCGGTCGACGAGCCCCTTCTGCATGTCGTCCGCGATGCCGGCCGCGGAGCCCGCGGTGGCGAACGTGACGGTCTGCGCGAAGATCCCGGCCATCAGGAAGTCCTTGTAGACATTGGCGTTGGTGGTGTCGCCGACCCGGATGGACCCGCCGAAGACGTACGTGAAGAGGACCACGAACATCACCGGCTGGATGATCCCGAACAGGACCACCTCGGGGATGCGGGTCATCCGGATCAGGTTCCTGCGGGCGATGACCAGGGAGTCCCCGGCCGACTGGATGATCCCGCCGCGCGGCCGGGGGGCCGTGGTCCGCGGTGCGTCGGTGGTGGCGGTCACTTCCCGGCCTCCTTGGTGGTGTGGTCACTGCTCGTGTGGTCACTTCTGGTGCTGCCCGTGCCGTCGCCGCCGGTGGCGTCACTCGCGTGGCCGGTGAGCGAGATGAAGACGTCGTCGAGGGTCGGCCGGCGCAGCCCGATGTCGTCGATCTCGACGCCCCGGCTGTCCAGTTCCCTGATGACCTCGGCGAGCAGCTTGGCCCCGCCGGTGACCGGGACGGTCAGCTTGCGGGTGTGCTCGGCGACCGCGACGAGTTCCTCGCCGCCCTTGCCGAAGCCGGCCAGGACCGTGCGGGTGGGCCCGATCTGGTCCTGTTCGTGTACGACGACCTCGACGCGCTCGCCGCCGGTCTGGGCCTTGAGCTGGTCGGCGGTGCCGCGCGCGATGACCTGGCCGTGGTCGATGACGCAGATGTCGTGGGCGAGGTGGTCGGCCTCCTCCAGATACTGCGTGGTGAGCAGCAGGGTCGTCCCGCCCGCCACCAGCTCCTGGATGATCCCCCACAGCTGCTGGCGGTTGCGCGGGTCGAGCCCGGTGGTCGGCTCGTCCATGAACATCACGGGCGGCGAGACCACGAGCGCGGCGGCGAGGTCGAGCCGCCTGCGCATACCGCCCGAGTAGGTCTTGGTCGTACGGTCGGCCGCGTCGGTGAGGTTGAAGCGCTCCAGCAGCTCGTCCGCGCGGGCCTTCGCGGCCTTGGAACGCATCTGGTAGAGCTGCCCGACCATCCGCAGGTTCTCGCGGCCCGTCAGGTATTCGTCGACCGCCGCGAACTGCCCGGACAGGCCGATGGACCGGCGGACCTCGTTCGGATACTTCACGACGTCGATGCCCGCGACCTCGGCACGGCCGCTGTCGGGCTGGAGAAGCGTGGTGAGGACCCGTACGGCGGTGGTCTTGCCCGCGCCGTTCGGTCCGAGGAGCCCGAGGACCGTGCCTTCGGGGACGTCGAGATCGACGCCGTCCAGAGCTCGTACGTCGCCGAAAGTCTTCACCAGGCCTTCGGCGTAGATGGCGCCTGGCATGTGGGTTCTCCCGAGTGGAGTGAAATGTCGGTGCTCTGCGTACGCAGAGCCTAGGGCGCCCGGGCCTCCCGGCGCCCGGAATATCACCACCGGGCCCGGACAGGATCGAGTCAGAGCCGGAACACTAACGCGATATATCGCGAGTCACAAGCGGTTCCGGCCCATCCGGCGCATCCGGAACGTCCGGCACATCGGTGCAGCACATCTCCGACAGGGGAGCACATCTGTGGACCGGGATCGGGGAGTTCCCGGGAACTGCGCGGCGGTCAGCCGAGAATGGTGTACCCCGCCGACCGCAACGCCTGCGCGACCGCCGCGCAGTGCGCGGGCCCCTTCGTCTCCAGGTGCACCTCGACGTCCGCCTCCGTCAGCCCCAGCTTCGGATCGGTCCGTACGTGACTCACGTCGAGGACGTTCGCGTCGGCCACCGACAGCACCCCGAGCATCGTCGCGAGCGCCCCCGGGCGGTCCGTCACCCGCAGCCGCAGACTCAGATAGCGCCCGGCCGCCGCCATGCCGTGCCGCAGGATCCGCTGCATCAGCAACGGGTCCACGTTGCCGCCCGACAGCACCGCGACCACCGGCCCCCGGAACGCCCCGGGAGCGCTCAGCAGCGCCGCCACCGGGCTCGCCCCGGCCGGCTCCACCACCATCTTCGCCCGCTCCAGGCACAGCAGCAGCGCACTGGACAGCTCGTCCTCGGAGACCGTACGGATCTCGTCCACCAGCTCCTGGACCAGCGGGAACGTCAGATCACCGGGGCGGCCCACCTTGATGCCGTCCGCCATCGTCTGCTGCGACCCGATCGACATCGGGCGGCCCGCCCTCAGCGAGGGCGGGTACGCGGCCGCGCCCTCCGCCTGGACACCGATCACCTTCACGTCGGGGCGCAGCGCCTTCACGGCCAGCGCGATGCCCGCGACGAGCCCGCCGCCGCCCAGGCCGACGACGATCGTCCGTACCTCCGGGCACTGCTCCAGGATCTCCAGGCCGACCGTGCCCTGCCCGGCGATGATGTCCGGGTGGTCGAAGGGATGGATGAAGACCGCGCCGGTCGCCTGCGCGTACTCCTCGGCGGCGGCCAGCGTCTCGTCCACGACCTGGCCGTGCAGCCGCACCTCCGCGCCGTACTCCCGGGTGGCCGCGACCTTCGGCAGCGGCGCCGCCAGCGGCATGAACACCGTCGAGCGCACCCCCAGCAGCGTCGAGGCCAGGGCGACACCCTGCGCGTGATTGCCCGCGCTCGCCGCGACCACCCCGGCCGCCCGCTCCTCGGGGGAGAGCCCGGCGATCCGTACGTACGCGCCCCGCAGCTTGAAGGAACCGGTCCGCTGGAGGTTCTCGCACTTGAACAGGACCGGGCCACCGACCAGCTCGGTCAGGTGCCTGCTGCCCTCGACCGGGGTGGTCCTGGCCACCCCCGCGAGCATCTTCCGCGCCCCCCGGACGTCGTCGAGGATCACGGCGCGCGCGGGGCCTGCGGTGAAGCGGGACGGACCGAAGCTCATGCGGGCCAGTCTCGCAGCTCCCCGGCGCGCGAGTGTCAGGTCCCGCCGGCCCGCGGGTGTCAGGTCCCGGCCGGTCCCCGGGTGCGGGGTCCCGTCCCGGAACCTGCCCCCGATGACGGGTTTCCGCAGGACAGGTACGGTCCGGGGTGTTGCCGCGTACTCTGTCCCCCACCAACCGACCACCGCACGAGAGAGCCCAGGCCATGCCCCCCATTCAGGACATGACTTCCGCTGCGTCGGCCTCCCGGGAGACGGTCACCGAACTTTCGGGCGACGCGAGCCTCCTGGATGCCCTCCAGCACCAGGTGGCCGTCTTCGCCCGCCGCGCCGAGCAGACGCGCCTCGGCGGCATCGGGCAGGTCCGCAACTCGATGGACCGCGCCGCCTATCTGCTGCTCAACCGGCTCCACCAGGAAGGCCCGATGGGCGTCAAGGCCCTGGCCGCCGGGATGGGCATCGACTCCTCGACCGTCACCCGGCAGGTGGCGCCGCTCGTCGACACCGGTCTGGTCAAACGCACCTCGCACCCGGAGGACGGCCGCGCGGTCGTGCTCCAGCTGTCGGCGCGCGGACAGGCCAGGCTCGAAGAGGTCCGCTCGTCACGGCGTGAGCTGATGGCGCAGGTCACGGACGGGTGGGCGGCGGAGGAGCGGGAGGCCTTCGCCACGCTGCTGACCCGCTTCAACGCCGCCCTGTCGGCCCGGCAGGCGGGACTGCCGCCCGGGGAGGGCGGCCCGGCCGTCGAACCGGACGAGACGGGGCAGGGACCGACGGCCCGCTGACGCCCGGCCGGGTCAGCGCCTGACCCGGCCTCCGGCACGACCCCGCCCCCGCCGCGACCCGGCCTCCGGCCTGACCCGCCCTCTTGACCGTGGCCCCCCGGCGGGCCTCATATGAGGGCGTGCGACAGCGGCAGGCGGCCATGGACCGTCGGCGGGCCCGGGAGTTCGAGGCGTTTGTTGCGGGCGCGGCCGGCCGGCTTCTGCATGCGGCCACCCTGCTCACCGCCGAACCCGCCTCCGCCGCCCCGCGCGCCCAGCGGCTGCTGACCGCCGCCCTGGCCCGTACGTACGCGCGCTGGGACGAGCTGCGCGGCGAGGACCCGTACGACGTGACCCGCCAGGATCTCGCGCTGCGGTACGTCCATGGGGCCTGGCGCACCCGGCGCCACACCGAGGGGACTCTGGGGCCGCTGCGCCCGCAGGAACGGGTGGTGCTGATGTTGCGCTTGTACGAGGGAGTCGCCGAGGAGCAGACCGCCGCGCTGATCGGGCTGCCGCCGGAACGGGTGCGGGTGATCTGCGCGCGGGCGGTGGCGCGCATACGGGAAGCGGCGCGGGTACGGGAAGCAGCCCGGGTACGGGAAGCCGCATCGGTACGGGAAGCCGCACGGCCCCCGGAAGCGCCACGGCCCCCGGAAACCGCACCGATCCGGAAGGCAGCGAAATGACGCGCTACGACCGGGAGGAGGCCGAGGTCAGACAGCTGCTGGACACTCCGCACCCCGTCGTCCCCGCCGATCTCGCGCCCCGGGCCCTCGCACGCGGCGCCCGCCTGCGCCACCGGCGCCGTACCGTACGCCGACTGCTGTGGCTGACACTGATCGCCGCCGTGATCGTCCTCGCGGTCTGGGCCTCGGTCACCGAACCGTGGTCGCCCCCGCCGATGCGGACGACCCCGCCCCTGGAGGGCGGCTGACCCCGGGGCCGGTCACTTGGTCAGGTCCTTCCGGGCGAGAACGTTCCCGGCGTCGTCGTACAAGGTGAGGCTCCGCGGGATCCGGGCCGAGGGCTTCACATCGGCGTACCACGCGCCCCAGCCCGGGTCACCGGCCAGCGTCACCACCGTGCCCTCGTACGTTCTGCCGGCATCGCGCACCACCATCCGCGCCACGCCCCGCGCCGTGAACTCACCGATCCAGTGCTGCCGGGCGCTCTCCTCCGACGAACCCTCCGTCGATGCCTGGACCAGGCCCACCGACGGCTTGTCCGTGGTGTAGGTGTCACATGAGTCGAAGCGGACGAGGCGGGAGCACTGACGGCCGTCCTTCGTCAGCCACACCGTCAGCTTCGCCGACACCTTCACCTTCTCCAGCGGCGCCACGACCTTCACGACGCCCTTCCCGGTGGGACTCGGCGTCGCGCCCGTGACCGGTCCGGCCGGGAGAGGCCGTACGGTCCCGGAGGTGTCGGCCGGGGCGGTCAACAGCAGCGTCACGGCCGTGAGCGCGGCGCCGCAGGCCGCGACGCCCCCGGCACGACGCCGGATCCTGCGCCGCCGTACCGCGTCGAGGATCGCCCCGGTGGGCGCGGGGGTGGGGGCGACGGCACGGGCGTACCCGTCCAGGGCGTGCCGCAGTTCTTCGGCCTGCGTGGGGTCATTCATCACGTTCTCCTCCGGCACTTGCGTAGGCGGCCAGGGCGGGGTGGGTGCGCAGGACGGCCAGGGCCCGGCGGGTGTGGACCTTGACCGTGCTGGTCGAGCAGCCCAGGACGAGGGCTGTCTGCTGTTCGGTCATGTCCTCCCAGAACCGGAGGACGACCGTGGCGCGCTGGCGTACGGAGAGCATGTTCAGGGCCTCCGCCACCGCGAGACGGGTCTCGACCGCGTCCGCGTGCCCGCGCAGCGCGCGGTGGGGCACGAACGGGGTGAGCAGCTGCGCCACCCGTCTCCTGCGCAGACGGCCGCGGTGGTTGTTGACCAGCGCGCGGCGTACGTACGTGTCCGCCTCGCCGGCGGGCAGGTGCCGCCACCGGGCGCACACCTTGACCAGCGTGGTCTGCACCAGGTCCTCGGCCTCGTGGAAGTCACCGGTGAGCAGGTGGGCGAAGCGCACCAGCCGGGGCCACCGGGCGTCGACGAAGCGGGTGAAGTCGGCGTCCTGGTCGGTGGTCACGAGCACGTGGACGTGGACAAGGGCGGGCTTGGTGCGAGGGCGGGTGCGGGAGGTCTGTTCGTCCGCTTCATCTCTGGGGTGCTCCTTGTCGGCGCGGCGGAGTTGAGGAGGGCGAGGGACGGTGCCGCCGTCCCCCACCCTCCTCAACTCCGCGCCGCCCAAGGGCGGGTGACACGTCCGACGCGGTTCTTCCGGAGCGGGCCCCACGCCAACCGGGCCCCACGCGAACCGCCTCCCGGGCCGAGGGGCCCGGGAGGCGGTGAAAAGTCAGCGGTGAAAGATCAGGCTTACCCCAGCGCCTGCTGAAGGTCCGCCAGCAGGTCGTCCGCCGACTCCAGCCCCACCGACAGCCGCACCAGGTCCGACGGCACCTCCAGCGCCGAGCCCGCCACCGACGCGTGGGTCATCCGGCCGGGATGTTCGATCAGCGACTCGACCCCGCCCAGGGACTCCCCCAGCGTGAAGAGCTTCGCGCGGTCGCAGACCGCGACCGCCGCCTCCTCGCCGCCCTCGACCTGGAAGGAGACCATCCCGCCGAACGCCTTCATCTGCTTCGCGGCGACCTCGTGGCCCGGGTGGTCGGGCAGGCCCGGGTAGAGGACCTTGCTGACCCGGGGGTGGCTGACCAGCATGTCCGCGATCCGGGTCGCGTTCTCGCTGTGCCGGTCCATCCGCACCGCGAGCGTCTTGACACCGCGCAGCACCAGCCACGCGTCGAACGGCCCGGCGATCGCTCCCATGGCGTTCTGGTGGTACGCCAGCTCCTCCGCCAGGTCCGCGTCGTCCACGACCAGCGCGCCGCCGACCACGTCCGAGTGCCCGCCCATGTACTTCGTGGTGGAGTGCACGACGACGTCCGCGCCCAGCGCGAGCGGCTGCTGGAGATAGGGACTGGCGAACGTGTTGTCGACGACCAGCTTCGCGCCGGCCGCGCGCGCGACGCCCGCGAGCCCGGCGATGTCGCTGATGTTGAGGAGCGGGTTCGAAGGGGTCTCGACCCAGATCGCCTTGGTACGGGGGGTCAGCGCGGCCCGCACCGCCGCCGGGTCGGACGTGTCCGCGACGGACCATTCGACGCCCCAGCGCGAGACGACCTTCGCGAAGAGGCGGAACGTACCGCCGTACGCGTCGTTCGGGATGACGACGTGGTCGCCGGGCGACAGCAGCGTACGCAGCAGGCAGTCCTCGGCGGCGAGCCCCGACGCGAAGGCGAGCCCGCGCCGGCCGCCCTCCAGGGCCGCCAGGTTCTCCTCCAGCGCGGTACGGGTCGGGTTGGCGCTGCGGCTGTACTCGTAACCGCCCCGCAGGCCGCCCACCCCGTCCTGCTTGTAGGTGGACACCTGGTAGATCGGGGGGACGACCGCGCCGGTGAGGGGATCAGCGGTGTTGCCCGCGTGGATGGCGACGGTTTCGAAGTTGCGGTGCTCGCCGCTGTGCTGGTGGCTCATGAGGACCGAGGGTAGCGCCCGTACGGCCGCCCCTCGTGTACGCCGCCCGGCGCACCCCGTGCCCGGAACGCCCTTGCCGCCCGGCACACCCCGTACCCCGAACGCCCCCGCCGTCCGGGACAATGGGGCCATGGAGATGCTCTGGTTCCTGTTCGCGATCGGCCTGTTGGTGTTGGCCTTCAGCCCCTATCTCAGGCGGCGGCGCGGCGGTCCCCGCCTGGTCGCGCCCGGTTCGCCGGACGCGGCCGACCCGGCGGCGTACGGATTCGTCCGGCAGGAGGAGCTGGACATCCGGCTGCCGGGCCCCGACGAGGAGCTGCTCGACGTGCTCGACGTCGTCCAGGCCACCCAGGACTGGCGCCCCGCCTCCCGGCTGCTCGCCGCGACGCCCAAGGAGGGTGAGCCGCGCTGGCAGCGGGTGCAGGCGTTCGCGGGCGCCGCCTCGCTGGAACTCCAGCAGCGGCCCGGCGCGGGCGGCACCTGGCTGCGGACGTGGCGGTCGGAGTCGCCGAAGGACGCGGGGGCGGCCGCCGTGTACGCGGAGTTCCTGGTCCAGCAGGCGTGGCGGACCTCCACCGTCGGCGCGGACGACTTCCGGATCATCCTGGAGGAGGCCCGTACGCTCTGCGGCGAGGCGGCCCTGCTGGCGCCCGGCGACCCCGTCCCCTATGTCATCGAGCTGGCGGTGGCCCGGGGCCTCGGCTACACCCACGAGCAGTTCGACCAGGTGTGGGCGAAGGTCATCGACCGCGCGCCCGCGCACATGGGGGCGCACCTGGCGGCGCTCCGCTACTGGTCGGAGGCGTGGCACGGCTCCCGCGAGGAGGCCGACCACTTCGCGACGACCGCCGCCGCGCGGGCCCCGCAGGGTTCGCTGCTGGCCGCGCTGCCGCTGTTCGCGGTGTACGAGCACCTCCCCGAGGTCAATCTGGTGCAGGGCTTCTACCGGAGCGCGGTGGTGCGCAAGGCACTGGAGGGCGCCCTGTTCGCGGTGCACGCGGCACGTCACGACGACCCGATGCTGTCGCACGTACGGCACCTGCTGGTCCTCTTCCTCGTCCGGTCGGAACGCTGGTCCGAGGCGATGAACCAGCTGGTGGGGGTGGACGGGCACGTCGGCGCGCTGCCCTGGACGCACACGCCCGACCCGGCGGCGGAGTACACGGTGTACCGGGCGCTGGCGGTGGCGGGGTTCGAGGCGAACGGCGGGACGACGGCGTCACTGCCGGGGTGACGACGGCCCCTGCCGCCCACCCGCCGGAACGGAATGTCCCGGGCCCCCCGCACGTTGTGAAGGGCAGGACCCCACAGCCGAGGAGACCTGAAAGATGTTCGTGTCACGCCGTACCCCCGTACTCCCCACCCCCGAGCAGGCCCTGCGCGGCCGTCCCGAGCCCGAGTACTCGGTGCCGGCCCGCCACACGGTCCTCGGCAATCCCTTGACCGGCCCCTACCCGGAAGGCCTGGAGGTCGCCGACTTCGGCCTGGGCTGCTTCTGGGGCGCGGAGCGCAATTTCTGGCAGACGGAGGGCGTCTGGACGACGCTCGTCGGCTACCAGGGCGGTTTCACGCCGAATCCGTCGTACGAGGAGGTCTGCTCCGGCCTCACCGGTCACACGGAGGCCGTGCGGGTCGTCTTCGACCCCAAGATCGTGTCGTACGCGGAGCTGCTGAAGCTCTTCTGGGAGTCGCACAACCCCACCCAGGGCTTCCGCCAGGGCAATGACGTGGGCAGCCAGTACCGCTCGGCGATCTACACCCACTCGCCCGCCCAGGAGAAGGCGGCGGCCGAGTCCCGCACGTCGTACCAGCGGGTCCTGACGGACTCCGGGTACGGCGAGATCACGACGGAGATCGAGCCGTCGGAGGGCCGCCACTTCTATCCGGCGGAGGCGTACCACCAGCAGTACCTGGACAAGAACCCGTCCGGCTACTGCGGGATCGGCGGCACGGGCGTCTCGTGCCCGATCGGCGTGGCCCCGGCCAGGAGTTGACCCCACAGGTGTGAGGCCCCGCCCCGGGCGCGCGGGCGCGCCTTACCGATGTCCTCAATCGCCGGACGGGCTGAGTTGCGTCCGGGTGGTGTCGTCCGGTGCGTGTCAAGGATGTCCTCAAACGCCGGACGGGCTGGAGTGTGCCCCTGCGCGGTACGCGGGCGCGGCTTACCGATGTCCTCAAACGCCGGACAGGCTGGATGGTGCCCCCGGTGCCCTCCAACGCCGGGGCGGGCCGGTTTTGTCTTGAACGCGGGCGTGGAAGGGGGACGGGCAGGGGTCGTGTCCGGAACGTAAAGCGTGTTTTGTGTCGCAAGGCCCCGGTGAACTGAACGACCCGCCGAACGCGACGTAAAACATGCAGTGCAGGACACGACCCCTGCCCGGCCCCCGGCAACAACCCGCACCATGGCCACCGGCCCGCAGCGGGCACAACCAAGCCCGTCCGGCGATTGAGGACAATCAGTAACCCGCACCCACCCGCACCGGGCAGACGCACGACCCCTCACTTCGTCAGAACATTCGCCGCCACGATCACCAGGCCGATCAGGACATCAACCGCGCCCACCCGGCACGCAGACCACCAACCACGGCCCGCCGTCCTCGCCGCCCAGAGCCCCCAGCCGAACAAGGCCGCCGTATTGATCGTCAGGGCCGCGTCGATCGCCGCGTTCTCGCCCCACCAGCCCCAGTACGAGCCCAGCAGAACCGCCCCGGTCGGGAGGGCCGCCGCGACCAGGGGCCATTCCGTCAGCACCGAGCGGACCGTGCTCGCCGTGACGGGTTTCTCGTCGGCCGTACGGTGGGCGATCGCGTGGGCGTATCCGTGGCCGGTCGCCGAGACCAGCGCCGCGACCATGATCCACAGGGCGTCGTAGCCCGGGTCGTCGGGTCCCGTGTCGTGGTCGAGCGCCGCGGCCAGGGCACTGGCCAGGACCGTTCCGTACACACCGCCGAACAGCAGCCGCTGGAGCGGTTCGTCGCGCCGGCCCGGAGGCTCGGGGGCGCTCTCGGGGGCACTGACGGGGTCGGACAAGGTGCCACCTCCCGGGACGAGGACGTCGTTCCACTCCGGAGATGTAACCGCACACCGGACATATCACCCGCGAACCCACACCCGGCCGTCGTGGCGCCCTCCATGGCGCCCGCCGTGGCGCGCGCGGCCCCGCCGCCGTACCGCCCGACCGGCGGTTTCCGGCCCTCCAGGCCCTCCAGGCGCCAACTGCGTTATTTTGAAAGGCATTTACCCCTCCCGAACCGCCCCAAATGCTAGCGTTCACGCGCCCGTCGCCCTCCCGACAGGTTCACGTCACCCCGTGGGCCGGGTGGGATGAATGGATGTCCGCGCCCCCCGCAGCGCCGCTCCCGTGCGGGTGCGCGCTCACGCCGAGACAACTGGAGACCGTATGAGCGGCTCGTCCCGTACGCCGTCCACGCCCCACGGAGCGAGAGGCCTCAGCGGCGGTCTGGCGGCCGGAGCCCTGGTGCTGGGCACCGTCCTCGCCGGCGGCGGCCCCGCCCTCGCGGCGAGCGGGCCGACGGCGACCACGACCACAACGGCGGCGGCGGCGAACAGGGCAACCACGACCACAACGGCGGCGAACACGGCCCGCTGCGCCGGGCCAAACGCGGCGGCGCTCTGCGCCCAGCCCGGCGACCTGCTGGACGTGACCCTGGATCAGCTGCGCCCCACCCAGCCCGCCATCGGCTTCGACCAGATCTACTACAAGCTCGGCCGCTACAGCAGCCCCAAGGACGAGCAGGCCGGCGACCTCAACAAGCGCTTCGACGACTGGTGCGAGACCAACGGCCAGGAAGAGGCCGCGTCGGCGCGGCCCGGCGCCCGGATCTCCGACCCGTCGAGCTTCACCTGCACGGTCGCGGTCGGCGACGAGACACCCGACACGCTCGCCCAGATGAAGACGGTGGTGGTCGGCCCCGGCGGCGCGCTGTACCTCACCGACGGGCACCACACCCTGACGTCCTTCCTGGAGACGCCCGACGGCGGCCCGAAGACACACATCCGGCTGCTGGTCACGGGCAACCTGAGCGCGCTGCCCACCGCCGCGTTCTGGAAGACCATGCAGGACAACAAATGGGTCTGGCTGCGGGACGAGAACAACGACCCGATCACCGTGGACCAGCTCCCCACCCGTCTCGGCCTGGCGTCCTTCCACGACGACCCGTACCGGAGTCTCGTCTACCTCACCCGTGACATCGGCTACCAGGCCCCGGCCGAGGCCGCCGAGTTCCTGGAGTTCTCCTGGGGCACCTGGCTGCGCGGGCGCCTGGACCTCGCCTCGTACGACCTCCGCGACCCCGCGTCGTACCTCTCCGCCGTCCGGACCGCCTCCGAGGCCATGTCCGCGACCCCGGGCGACACGGAGATCACTCCCGGGCTGACCGCCGACCAGGCGGGCCGGATGGCCGAGTGGAACGACGGGAAGAAGCCGACCGGCGGCGAGTTCGCGAAGCTGGGCCTCCCGCTCTCCGACAAGAAGCCCGGCAAGCTGGCCTTCGCGCTGGACTACCGGGCCAAGGTCGCTGTCCCGCCCGCCTGCACGAAGACGCTGACCGGCGCGTACACCGGGCCGCTGGTGGTCGCCTCCGGCGTCACCTGCCTCGACCGCGCCCGGCTGACCGGGCCCGTCGTGGTCCGCGCGGGCGCCTCGCTGGTGTCCAGGGGCGCGGACATCACCGGTCCCGTCCAGGCGGTGGGTGCCCGTACGGTCAGCCTCTGCGGTACGCGGCTGACCGGGCCACTGTCCGTCGTGAACACGACGGAGCGGCTGACGCTTTCGGGCCCCGGCTGCACCGCGAACGCCCTGAACGGGCCGGTCCAGCTGGTCGGCAACCCGGTCGAGGCGCCGGTGCCGGCTCTCGTCCCGTAACCGGGTCGGGCCGGCCGGACCATCCCCGGCCGGCCCGACACACAGCTTGGCCCGCGTCGCCCCGCCGCGTCTAATTCGGTGGGCGCCGCGGGGCGGCGCCGCTAGCATCGGCGTCATGTTCGCCCCCTACTTCTTCGTCTGATTCCGGACCCGCACCCCAGGTCCGAAGAATCCACCCGCCATCAGGGGATGAAGAAGCATGCGCGAACGCGCCCAACTCGCGATGAAGGACGTCTCGAAGGGGTACGGCGACCGGCCGGTCCTCGATCAGGTGTCGCTGACCGTACGACCCGGCGAGAAGGCCGGGATCATCGGGGAGAACGGCTCCGGGAAGTCCACGCTGCTCAGGCTGCTCGCCGGGGTGGAGCGACCGGACGACGGTGAGATCACGGTCCGTTTCCCGGGCGGGGCGGGCCATCTCGCCCAGACCCTCGACCTCTCCCGGCCCCTGGGCCGGGACCGTACCGTCCAGGACGCCGTCGACACCGCCCTCGCCGGCCTGCGCGACCTGGAACGGCGGCTGCGCGCCGCCGAGGCGGCCCTCGGGTCGGCCGGACCCGCCGAACTGGCCGCGTACGGCAACCTGTTGACGACGTACGAGGAGCGCGGCGGCTACCGGGCCGAGGCCCGCGTCGACACCGCCCTGCACGCGCTGGGGCTCGCCCACCTGACCCGCGACCGCGCCCTGGACTCGCTGTCCGGCGGTGAGCGGTCGCGGCTGGCGCTGGCCTGCGTCCTGGCGCCCGCGCCGGAGCTGCTGCTCCTGGACGAGCCCACCAACCACCTGGACCTCCGGGCCACGGCCTGGCTGGAGGACCGGCTCAGGTCGCACCGGGGTACGGTCCTGGCGGTCACGCACGACCGTGTGTTCCTGGAGCGGATCGCGACCACGATCCTGGAGGTCGACCGCGACACCAGGGCCGTGACGCGGTACGGCGACGGCTGGACCGGCTACCGCACGGCGAAGGCCGCCGCCCGCCGGCGCCGGGTCCAGGATCACGCCGAGTGGCTCGCCGAGGTGTCCCGTACGGAGGAACAGGTCGCCGCGGCGGGACAGCGGCTCGCGGGCACCGGCAAGGACCCGGGCCAGGGCTTCGGCAAGCACCGCCGCTCGCACGAGACCAAGCTGTCGGGGCAGGTGAGGGCGGCCGGCGAGCGGCTGGGGCGGTTGCGCAGGGAGCCGGTACCCGCGCCGCCTGAACCATTGCGGTTCACGGCGGCCCTGCGCGCGGGCCCCGGCCCGGCGGCGGTCGGCGAGACACTCGTCTCGCTCGAAGGAGTGACGGTAGGCGACCGGCTGCGGGTGGACGCGCTGCGGATCGAGACGGGCGCGCGGCTGCTGGTGACCGGTCCTAACGGCGCGGGCAAGTCCACCCTGCTGCGTGTCCTGGCGGGTGAACTGCGGCCGGACTCCGGTTCGGTGCTCCGGTCGGGCCGGGTCCGCAGGGGCGGGATCGGCTACCTGCCGCAGGAGTTGCCCGCCACCGCGTCGCCGCTGCCGCTGCTGTCCGCGTTCGCGTCGGGCCGCCCGGGGCCCCCGGACGAATACGCGGCCGAACTGCTCTCTCTGGGTCTGTTCCGAGAGGCGGATCTCCGGGTCCCGGTCGCCGCGCTCTCGATCGGCCAGCGACGCCGTCTGGAACTGGCCCGCCTGGTGACCCGGCCCGCCGAACTGCTGATCCTGGACGAGCCGACGAACCATGTGGCGCTCAGCCTGGTGGAGGAACTGGAGGAGGCGCTGGTGCCGTACGCGGGCGCGGTGGTGGTGGTCTCCCACGACCGCCGCTTCCGCGAGTCCTTCGAGGGCACGCATCTGGAACTCCGCGCGGGCCGCGTCGCGGAGACAGCGCGGGTGGGCGACTGACCTGGGGGGCGCGTCAAAGGGGAGGCTGTTGCTGGTGATGTCGCTGGTGATGGTGGGCTGGGGGCGGCTGGGACCGCCGGGCTTGGTGCTCGGCCGGGGTCGTGACTACAGAGATTTCTTGGCTGGTGCCGGTGCGGGGCTGAGCGAGGCGCACGTGGCGGGTGATCGGTCGGCCTGCCCGCCGTCGTGGCCGGCTTTCTCTGGTTGCCGCCAGAACCCTCATGCCTCGCGGAGTGGCGTGCTGTTCGCCCATGGGGACGGAGGAAGGAGCGCATGCTGGACGTAACCGTCCGGTCTGTACGCGCGGCAAGTGCGCGTGTCTGACGTCAGGAGCCGGAGGCCACTTCGCGGCCACACCCTAGGGTGAGAGCCGTGCGCATGAGCGAGGAGACGGCGGAAGAGGACCCGAGGGCCGGGGCGGGGGAGGGACCGACTTCCACGACCGGAAGGGGGGCGGGGCCCCGGCCCGGGACGGGAGCGGGATCCCGGTCCGGCGCGGGGGCGGGGGCAACGTCTCGAACCGAGCCCGCACCCCGGCCCGAGCCACGGGGTCGGCCCGAGGCCGCACGCCGGACCGAGAAGACGGGCCGCCCCGAGCCCGGGTCCGGGACCCGGACAGGACCCGGGCTCGGGGCCAAGGCAGGGAGTCGAGCCGCGCGTCGGGCCAAGACGACAGCCCGGACCGAGCCCGCGCTTCGGACCGGGACAACGTCCCGAACCGAGACAGCGGGCCGGACCGAGCCCCAGGCCCGGACCGGAGCCGCACCGCAGGCCGGGGAAGCGAGCCAGGCCCCGCTGCGGGCCGAGGCGGCTGGGTCGGGCCCGCCGCCGTCGGTCGGGGCCGCGGCGGGGACCCTGCCCGACGGCCGGGCCGCCGACGCGCGCGGTCTCCCGGGCCCCGGCCCGGTCACGCGCACCGGCACCACCGACCTCCCGTGGCGCGTGCCGCTGCTCGTCACCGGGGTCGCCGTTCCCTTCTACGTGTTCTGGGCCGTCTTCCTCGCCACCGGTGGGGGCGATCTCGCCGCCCAGCTCGCCTGGGCCGGGTTCATGGCGCGGCATCCCGGGTCCGCGTACAACCTCTCCTGGTACGGCGGTACGCACACCGCCAACTACAGCGTCCTCGCTCCCCCGCTGATGGCACTCCTCGGCGTCAGGACGACGTCCGTGCTGGCGGGGCTCGCCGGGACGTGGGCCATGGCTGCCCTGTTCGTACGGGCGAAAGTCCCCCACGCCCTGTGGCCCGCGCTGCTGGGCGCGCTCGTGCTCTGGTGCAACGTGGCGTCCGGACGGACCACGTTCGCGCTGGGTGCCGCTGTCGGGCTGCTGGGTCTGCTCGTGATCCTCCGGCCGGAGGAGGGGTCGGCGCGGCCGTCGGTCGTCCTTGCCGCAGTGCTGTCCGTTCTCACCGCGCTCGCCAGCCCCGTCGCCGCCCTGTTCCTCGTCGTGGCCGGGGCCGCGTACCTGCTCGACCGGCAATGGGGGAAGGCCGCCGCACTGATCACCCCGCCCTTCGTGACGGTCGGCGTGGTGACGCTGCTCTTCCCGTTCCACGGCGAACAGCCCATGGCGACGGAGAAGTTGTACATGCCGCTCACCGCCGGCGCGGCCGTCTGGCTCGCCGCGCCGCGCGGCCCGCGCGGCTGGCGCACCGTGCGGTACGGCGCCGCCGTCTACGCGGCCGGCGTTCTCCTGACCTACTCGATCGCCTCGCCGATCGGCACGAACGTCGAACGGCTGATAGGGGTCGGCGGACCGCCGGTGCTGCTGGCGGCGCTGCTGACCCGCGGCCTCGAACCGTCCCGGTTGAGGGATCTCGTACGCGGGAGTCGCCCATGGGCCCCCCGCCGCGCCCTCCCCCACCTCGTCCTCACCGCCGCCGTGGTCCTGAACACCGGCTGGGTGATCGACAAGACCGACGACGACCTGGGCGTCTCCAACTCCGTGCCGTCCTGGGCCGCCCACCCCGAAGGCGTGCTCGCCGCGCTCGACCGGCTGGGCGCGGACCGCACCCGCGTCGAGGTCGTCCCGGCCCGCAACCACCGCGAGGCCGACGTCCTCGCCCCGTACGTCACCATGGCCCGAGGCTGGAACCGCCAGCTCGACGTCGAGCGCGGCCGGCTCTTCTACGACGGCACCTTCTCCGCCGCCACGTACCGCGCCTGGCTGGACCGCTGGGCGGTGGGCCTCGTCGTCCTGCCGGCAGCACGCCCCGACAGCCCCGCCGCAGCCGAGGCCGCGCTCGTGCGGAACGACCCGCCGGACTGGCTGGAGCCGGTGTGGCACGACAGCGGATGGGCGGTCTACCGGGTACGGAACGCCGTGCCGCTGGTGTCCGCCCCGGCGACCGTGGTGCGGAGCGGTGACGCGGATCTGGTGCTGCGGATGCCCGCGGCCGGCTCGGTGACGGTACGGATCGCCTACTCGCCCTGGCTCAGGGCGCCGGGCGCGTGTGTGGAGCGGTCGGGCGACTGGACCCGGCTGACGGTCCCGGGGGGCGGTGAGTACCGGCTGGGGTCGGCGTACCGGCTGCCCCGGTCGAACGGCTGCGGCTGAAGAGCCGTACCGCTCCTACAGCTTGGCCTGGAACAGACCCACCGGCCGCTCCCTGCGGTAGCCGAGCCCCTCGTTCACGGCGATCATCGACGTGTTGCTGTCGGCGACCGTCGTGCTGATCTCCCTTATGCCGGGGTGCAGTTCGTGCAGCGTCCCGAGGAGATGGCGTTTGACCGCGCGGCCGAGTCCCCGGCCGCGGTGGGACGGTACGACCACCGTGTCGTACTGGACGGCGCGCGTGCCCGCCGGGTCGCGCAGGACCAGTTCCGTGTAGCCGACCACGGCGTCACCCGCCGTCGTGTCGAGCACGGCCGAGGTGAGGATCGCCCCGCCCCGGTCCTCGATGAGCCGGGCCGCGGCCCGCACTCTCCGTACGTCCCAGCTCGATACCCGCTCCTCGAGGGCCCCGCCCGGCGTGTCCTCCATCGCGTCGTGCGCGCGGGCGAAACCTTCCGCCAGGTCGTCGGGGACCACCCCCGACCAGTCGGCGAAGCGCAGCCCGGCGGGGAGCGCCGGCTCGGGGACCTCGTCGAGGGTCTGCCGGACCCGCATCACGTACCAGCCGAGCGGGAGCACGTTCGCGAAGCCGAGGCTGTCGACGAACGCCTCGCCCGCGCCGCCCAGTTCGAGCACCGTCGAGACCGAGGTCCGCCCGGCGGCGGCGAGTTCGTCCCGTATCGCGGTCCAGAGCGCGGCACCGACACCACCCCGTCGGGCGTCGGGCCGCACCACCAGGACGTCGAGGAAAGCGGTCTGGAGATGGGGCTCCTCGGTGAAGAGGAGAAGGGAGGCGACCCCGTCGTACGAACCGTCCGCCGCCGTCGACACGACGTGCGCGTTCCGTCCGCTCACCGGAGGCAGCCGCAGCTTCCCCGCCGTCTCGGACCGGCTGGGCTCGGGGACGGACGCCGGGAGATCGAGGACGTGGGCCGCGGTGATCACCGCGTGCCAGGCGTCCGTCTCGGCATCCGTGGGCGGGCTTCCCAGAGTGATCAGCATGAACCGAACCTACGCGTACGGGGGTGACGACGCCCGCGAGTTGTGGCGGGACGTCCGGGCAGGGGCGCCGCCCCACGGACCTCGGGTCTGTCGCCCCGGACCTCAGGCGGCGGTCGCGTTCTCGGTCACCGTGACCTTCCCCTTGCGGATGGTGGCGAGCCGGGGAGCACGGCGGGCGATGGAACTGTCGTGCGTGACCATGATGAAGGTCAGCCCGTGCTCTTTCCAGAGGCCCTCCAGCAGTTCCATGATCTCGTCACGCATCGACTCGTCCAGATTTCCCGTGGGTTCATCCGCGAGCAGCACCTTCGGGCGTTTCACCAGGGCGCGGGCGATGGCGACGCGCTGCTGCTGTCCGCCGGACAACTCGCCCGGTACGTGGCTGAGTCGCTCACCGAGGCCCACGGACTCCAGCGCCTCGGCTGCCTGTTGGCGCCGGGCGGCCCCCTTGAGGCCGAGCGGGACGAGCGCCGTCTCGACGTTCTCCTGCGCGGTGAGGGTGGGGATGAGGTTGAAGCTCTGGAAGACGAAACCGATGGATTCGGCGCGCACCTTGGTGAGCCGGGCCTCGGACAGGCCGGCCAGGTCGACGCCGTCGAGTTCGACGGAGCCCGCGGTCGGCCGGTCGAGCGCGCCGAGCATCTGGAGCAGCGTGGACTTGCCACCGCCGGTGGGGCCCTGGATGACCAGCCGGCCGCCGTCCTCGATGGTCAGATCGACGCCGGCGAGCGCGTGGACGGGCTTCTTTCCCCGGTGGTAGACCTTGGTGACGCCTTTGAGCTGGTACATCGTGCAACTCCTGCGGTACGAGGGGGAAACGAGGGTGGGGTGGGACAGGGGGCGGGGGTACGGAAGCCGGACGTACGGAGGCCGGGGTACGGGCGGGCAGCCGGGCCAGGGCGAAGAGCCCGGCTACGGACGATGGTCCCGGCGCACATGCGGACGGTGGTCCCCGCGCGAACTGGAGCGCCGGGCTACTCGACCCGCCGCAGGGCGTCCGCAGGCCGCAGCCGCGAGGCACGCCAGCCGCCGAAGCCGCCGGCGATCAGACCGCCGCCGACCGCGAGCGCCACGGCGATCCCGATGGTGGCGAGGGACACGGGCGCGGTGAGCGCGACGTCGAGGGCCTTGGAGGCGGTCTGCCGCGCCGGGCCGCCGCCACCGCCGAAGCCGCCACCGCCGGGTCCTGACGAGGCGGCGGAGCCGATCTGTGCCTTGAGGGTCGGGCTGATGGCCGTCACCAGGTAGGCGCCACCGACGCCGAGGGCGATACCGAGCACTCCGCCCAGCAGTCCGTTGACCAGGGCCTCACCGATCACCTGGCGGGTGACGCGGCCCGACTTCCAGCCGAGCGCCTTGAGGGTGCCGAACTCCCGTACCCGGCGGCTGACCGCCGAGGAGGTGAGCAGTCCTGCCACGAGGAAGGCGGCGATCAGCACCGCGATCGACAGCCACTTGCCGACGCTCGTGGCGAGGTCGGAGGCGGTGGAGAGGGAGCCGGAGACGGTGTCCGCGAGGTCGGCGGAGGTGGTGACGGTCGTGCCCGAGATGTTCTTCTGGATGGTGGACTTGACCGCGTCGATCTGCTGCGAGTCGGACGCCTGCACATAGACCGTGGTGATCTTGTCCTTGGAGTCGGACAGGGTCTGGGCCTGCTTCAGCGGGACATAGGCGTTGGCGGCGGCGTCACCGCTGTCCGCCGTGGCCACCCCGATGATGCTGTACTCGGTGCCGTGGATGGTGAGGGTCTTGCCGACCGCGAGGCTCTTCTTCTTGGCGTACGCGCTGTCGACGACCGCGACCTTCGCGTCGGTCTCCGTCGTCTTGAACGTACGGCCCGAGGTGATCTTCGAGGAGGTCAGCGGGCCGAGCGCGGGCTCCGTGACGTCGGCGCCGTACAGCGTGAACGAGTCGACGTCGAAGTTGGCGCCGCCTCCGGAGACCCGGCCGCCGGTGCCGCCACCGTTGCCGCCGTTTCCGCCGCCCCCCGGAGAGCCGCCGCCGTTCTCGTCGGGCTTGAACTCGCCGCGGGTGAACTCACCGTTGATCTTCAGCACGTTCAGGCTCAGTCCGCCGACCGCGCCGGAGACACCGCTCTGGTCGGCGACCTTGGTCACCGTGGAGGACGCGAGGGTCTGGAAGCCCTGGACGACCACCCGGTCACTGCTCTGTGACTCGCCGTCCTCGCCCTTCGCGTCGAACTGGAACCGCGGCCGCCCCGACTCGCCCCCGGTCGCGGCGGGCGCGGCCTTGGTGACGGTCATGTCCGTGCCGAGGCCGTACAGCGATTGAAGGACCTTGTCCTGGGCATTGCCCATACCGGCGGACACGGAATTGACGATGATCACGAGCGCGATGCCGAGCGCGAGCCCGGAGGCGACGACGAGCGCCGCCTTTCTGCGGCGGCGCAGTTCGCGCCGGAGGTATGTGAAGAACATGGGCGTGAAGTTAGGCGCCCGGTGTGATGGTCAGTTGAGGCCGGGCTGAGAACGCGATGAGAACGCCGACGGCGGCCGGCCCCGTCCAGGGGTCGGCCGCCGTCCGAGCGCGCGGCTGACGGAATATCAGGCCTGCGAGCCGGCCTGCCACTCGGCCCAGGACAGGTTCCAGCCGTTGAGACCGTTGTCGGCCTTGATGGTCTTGTCCGGGGAGTTCTTCACGATGACGACGTCACCGACCAGCGAGTTGTTGTAGAACCACGCGGCGGGCTGGTTGTCGTCGCCCGCGCCCTTGACGTCCTGGAGGCCGACACAGCCGTGGCTGGTGTTGACGTTGCCGAAGACGGAGGGGGCGCCCCAGTAGTTGCCGTGGATGAAGGTCCCGGAGGTCGACAGCCGCATGGCGTGCGGCACGTCGGGGATGTCGTACTCACCCTTGCCGTCGTCGTCGGTGAAGCCGACCGTCGCGCCGTTCATCCGGGTCTCCTTGAACTTCTCGGAGATCACCATCTGACCGTTGTACGTGGGGTTGTCGGGCGATCCCGACGAGATCGGGATCGTCTTGACCGTCTTGCCGTCGCGCGTGACGGTCATGGTCTTCGCCTTGGCGTCGACCGTGCTGACCTGGTTGCGGCCGATGGTGAAGGTGACCGTCTTCTGCTGGACGCCGAAGAGGCCCTTCGCCCCCTCGACCCCGTCCAGGTTCAGCTTGAGGGTGACCGTCGAGCCGCCCTTCCAGTACTGGTCGGGGCGGAAGTCGAGGCGCTGCTGGCTGAACCAGTGGCCGACGACCTGCTGGCCGCTGCTGGACGTGACGGTGATCCCGTCCTGCACGGCCTTCTGGTCGGTGATCGCCTTGTCGAAGTTGATCGAGACCGGCATGCCGACGCCGACGGTGGAGCCGTCCTCGGGGGTGAAGTTCCCGATGAAGCTGTTGGCGGGCGAGACGGTGGTGAAGGAGGAGTTCTCGAAGGCCTTGCGGCCCTTGCCGTCCTTCGCCGTCGCGGCGATCTTGTACGTCGTGGAGCGCTCCAGCTGCGCGTCCGGCTTCCAGCTGAGGCCGTCGGCGGACAGCGTGCCCTTGACCGCGGTGCCGTCGGCGGTCGTCATGGTCACCTGCGTGAGGGTGCCCTTGCTGACCGTGACCTTGGCGTCGTCGTTGATACCGGCGTTCGACGCCCCGTCCCGGGGTGCGATGACTATCTTGGCCTCGGACGTCGCCTTGGCGGCCGCCTCGTCCACCTGGGCCTGCGACGACGATTTCGTGCTGTCGGCGCCGCTCGCGGTCTTGCCGCCGTCGTCGCTACAGGCCGAAAGGACCAGTACGCCACCGAGCAGTGCGGACGCGGCCATGAGGCCCCTGCGCCGCTTGCTGTCCGTCATCACACGTATCTCCATCATCGCCGATTACCCTGCCGATAACCCTTAAGAACACCTGTACCGGTTCGTCCGGTTCCACTTCGGCCGGCGATGTGGTGAATACCACTTGCCGCTCGCGCACGGCCGTAAGCCCCGGCCCGCCACTGCAAAGGACCGGGGCTTACCAGAGTGACACGACTCAGTGCGGGCCCTGACCGTTGCGGTGGTCGAAGCGCGCTCCCCGGCCACCCTCCGCGCCGTCCGTACCGCCGTCACCGAGGACGCCCCAGGGGCCGTCGCCGCCCTCGTCCTCGTCGCGGTCGTCATCCCCCTCGTCGTCCTCATCGCCCTCCGCCTCGTCGTCCTCGTCGAGCGCCCACTCCACCGCGTCGGGGTCGTAGTCGATCTCCTCGCTGGTCCACGACGCCTGCGCCAGCTCCACCCCGGGCACGTCCCTGACCAGGTCGTACGGCTCCACGAGATACGCGAGGGCCTCCGCCGGGTCCTCCCGTACCGTCGCCTCCGCGTGCGCGCGCTCGTCCTCGCGCATGCCGTCGTCGGCGACGATCCGGCCGAGCGCCGCCGCGCTCAGCGGCTCGGGTCCCTCGATCTCCAGTACCAATTCGACCCGTAGCCGCACAAAACGTGATGTCTCAGAAGTGGTCATACGACGGAGCGTAGGGCTCCTGGCCTCCACGACTTTCCCGCGACCCGCTGCTTTCACTAGCATCAGCCCACCCAGCCAATTCGGCGTTGTCACAAGGGGGATCGATCACGTGTCCGTCGCACGCCGTCCGCTGCTGACCGCTACCGCCGCCGGAACCCTGCTCTGCGCTCTGTGGTTCGTCCCGTCCGCGAAAGCCGCGGAAGAGCACTCCGGCCCGGAACAACAGCCGGTCGCAGCCGGTCAGAGCTTCACCTCAGCCGGTCTGAACACCACCTCCGAGGATCCGAACACCTCACAACCCCTGGCCCTCGCCGACACGGGCAGCGTGAGCACCACGCCGTACCTGATCGGCGGGACCGCCTTCCTCGGCATCGGTGCGGGCTTCGTCGCGTACTCGGCACGAAGAAGCGCCGGCCTGATCTGACGTACGTGAGGGGCCGCCCGACGCACCGGGCGGCCCCTCACGCTTTTCCCGTGTCCCGCAGGCTCAGGCCAGCGGGCCCGTGACCCGCTCCACGGCGGCGATCAGACTGCCGTCCCGTACGAACGCGTCCGCGCCCGCGAGGTCGGGCGCGAGGAAGCGGTCGGGGCCGGGGCCCTCGACCCCGGCGGCGCGCAACGCGTCGATCGCGGCCTGTGAGGCGGGCGCGGGCGTGAGCCCGGCGCGCAGCTCGATGGCGCGGGTCGCCGCGTACAGCTCCACCGCGATGATCCGGGTGAGGTTGTCCACGGCCGTACGGAGCTTGCGCGCCGCCGACCAGCCCATCGAGACGTGGTCCTCCTGCATCGCGGAGGACGGGATGGAGTCGACGGACGCCGGGACGGCCAGCCGCTTCATGTCGCTGACCAGTGCGGCCTGGGTGTACTGGGCGATCATCAGGCCCGAGTCGACCCCGGCGTCGTCGGCCAGGAAGGGCGGCAGGCCGTGCGAGCGGTTCTTGTCGAGCAGCCGGTCGGTGCGGCGCTCGGCGATGGAACCGAGGTCGGCGGCGGCGATGGCCAGGAAGTCCAGTACGTACGCGACGGGCGCGCCGTGGAAGTTGCCGTTGGACTCCACGCGGCCGTCCCGCAGGACGACGGGGTTGTCGACGGCGGCGGCCAGCTCGCGGCCGGCCACGATCCTGGCGTACTCCAGGGTGTCCCGGCCGGCGCCGGCGACCTGGGGGGCGCAGCGCACCGAGTACGCGTCCTGGACCCGCGGGGCCGCGTCCTCCTGGAAGTGACCGGTGAGACCGGACCCGGCGAGCACCCGCAGCATGTTGTCGGCGCTGGCGGCCTGGCCCGGGTGCGGCCGGATCGCGTGCAGCTCGGGCGCGAGGACCTTGGCGGTGCCGAGGAGTGCCTCCAGGGTGAGCGCGGCGGTGATGTCGGCGGAGGTGTAGAGCCTGTGCAGGTCGGCGAGGGCCATGACCAGCATCCCGAGCATGCCGTCCGTGCCGTTGAGCAGGGCGAGGCCCTCCTTCTCGCGCAGCTCGACCGGCGCGATGCCGTGGGCGGCGAGCAGCTCTCCGGCGGGGCGCACGATGCCGTCCGGGCCCTCCGCGTCGCCCTCGCCCATGAGGGTCAGCGCGCAGTGCGAGAGCGGCGCGAGGTCGCCGGAGCAGCCGAGGGAGCCGAACTCGTGCACGACGGGCGTGATCCCGGCGTTCAGCACGTCCGCCATGGTCTGGGCGACCTCGGAGCGTACGCCGGTGTGCCCGGAGGCGAGGGTCTTGAGCCGCAGGAACATCAGCGCGCGCACGACGTCCCGCTCGACGTGGGGCCCCATGCCGGCGGCGTGGCTGCGCACGATGTTCCGCTGGAGCTGCGCCCGGAGGCCGGGCCCGATGTGCCGACTGGCGAGCGCGCCGAACCCGGTCGAGACGCCGTAGACGGGCTCGGGCTTGGCGGCGAGCGCGTCCACGATGAGGCGGGCGTCGGCGATCGCGCGTTGCGCGTCCACGCTGAGCTCGATCTTGGCGTGGTTTCGGGCTACGGCGAGGACGTCTTCGGGGGTGGTGCCGGTGGTGCCCAGGATGACGGTGTGCATATCCATATTCAGGAGCGTACGGATTGAATCCGAACGTGTCACTAGGCGGGGTCTTGGGTGGCCTGGCGGCCGCGCTTTTGTCCTCAATCGCCGGACGGACGTTCTGGGGCCGGTGGGCCGCGCGTTCTCGGTGACCGGGTTGCGGTTCGTGTTGTCCTCAATCGCCGGACGGGCGTTCTGGGGCCGGTGGGCCGCGCGTCTGGGTGACCGCGTTGCGGTCAGGGTTGTCCTCAATCGCCGGACGGGCTTGGTTGTGCCGCTGCGGGCCGGTGGGCTGGGTGCGGGTTGTTGCCGGGGGCCGGGCAGGGGTCGTGTCCTGCACTGCATGTTTTACGTCGCGTTCGGGAACTCCGAACATTCACGGTAGTCACGCGACACAAAACACGCTCTACGTTCCGGACACGACCCCTGCCCGTCCCCCTTCCACGCCCGCGTACAAGACAACCCCGGCCCGCCCCGGCGTCGGAGGGCACGGGGGCACCATCCAGCCCGTCCGGCGTTTGAGGACATCGGTAACCCGCACCCGCGCACCGCGCAGGGGCACACTCCAGCCCGTCCGGCGCTTGAGGACATCAGTAAGCGGCACCGCCCACCGGCGGAAACTGACCCACCCCGCAGCGGGGGGCCGTTCAGCTCACCCTCGGCGTGAGGGGGGTGGGGTCGGAGGAGGTGCGTGTGTCCGGACGTAAAGCGTGTTTTGTGGCGCATGACTACCGGTGAGCCATACAAGTCCCTGAGGCGCCGTAAAACATGCAGTCCGGACATACGTACCTCCGCAGGCCCCACCCCCCGTCACCACGACACACCCAGCCCGTCCGGCGATTGAGGACATCAGTAAGCGCAACCAAACGCACCGGGCAGAGGCCACAAACAAGCCCGTCCGGCGATTGAGGACAAGCAGGAAGCGCAACCGGTCACCGGGCGAGAGGCAAAGACAGGGTCAACGCGCATCGCGGAAACGGCGGCGGTCTCCGGACGGGGGCGGCGTGTCCGCGAGGCGCAGCACCTCGTCGTCCCGCCCCGCCACCACCGGCCCCCCCGCACGCGCAGCCTTCGCGCGGTACTGCGCCGCGTCCGCAAGGCGGAACAGACGACGTGCCGAACGAACCTCCCCAATCGCGTCCCCCGTAGACGCGACCCCGCACGCCACCCCCTCCCCCAGCTCCAGCTCCGCCGCCCGCACGCACAGCTCGTCCGCGACCGCGATCACCTCGTCCGCCGAGGGCCCCACGGTCAGAAGACAGAACTCGTCCCCGCCCAGCCGCGCGGCCACCGCGCCCGGCAGCTTCGCCGCGCACAGGGACAGGACCGAGGCGAACCGTTCCAGCAAGCGGTCGCCGACCGCGTGGCCGTGCGTGTCGTTGACCGTCTTCAGGCCGTTCAGGTCGCAGACGACCAGGCTCGTGACGGAGCCGTCCGCCCGGTACCGCCCCACCGCCTCGTCAAGCCGCATATCGACCGCCCGCCGGTTCGCGAGCCCCGTCAGGGGGTCCGTGAAGGCGAGGCGGCGGACCTCTTCGAGCCGCTCCGTCTGGGCGATCCCCGACGCCACGACCGACGCGATGACGGTCGCGAAGTCCGCGTCGTCCCGGCCGAAGAGCGGCGCGCCCTTGGGCCGGGCCACGTACAGCTCACCCCACGCCCGCCCGTGCAGGATGATCGGCGCGACCACACAGCACCCCCGCCCCCGCCGCCGCAGCGCGGCCACCCGCTGGTGGCTGTAGCCCGGCGAGCCGGCCGCCGCGCCCTCCGCGGTCTCGACCCAGGCGTTCGGGCCGCCACCCCCCGCCCACCGCTCGTGCAGGAACTCCGCGATCTCCGGGAACTGGTGGACGGGATACGCCTCGGCCTCCGGGAACTCCTCCTCTCCCGCCACCCGCTCCCCCGCGTTGACGAGCACCTTGAGCCGCCCGAGGTCCCGTTCCCACACGGACAGCGCGGCGAAGCTCCCCCCGAGCGCCTCGCGCGCCCCCTGCGCGGCCGCCCGCCAGGAATCGCGCGGCGCCTGGGCCGACGCCATGGCCTGCGCCAGCGACACCACGGCTCGCAGTCGCCCATCCACTCCCATCACCCCAGCTTAGGACGCTTTGGGATGGTTTGATCACTTGGAGCGAAGGGCGCTCACTCTGCGTTCACCCGCTCACCCGCTCACTCACCGGGCCACTGCGGCGTCCGCTTCTCGTTGAACGCCGCGACCCCCTCAGGACGGTCGCCGGAGAACGCGACCGACCGCCACGCCGCGTCCTCCACCTCCAGGCCGGCCCGCAGGTCCAGGCCCTGCCCGAGCCGCAGCGCGCGCTTGGCCGCGCGCAGGCCGACGGGCGAGTTCACGGCGATACGGTCCGCGAGGGCGAGCGCCTCCTCCCGGTCGGCGCCCTCGTCGACGAGCTGGTCGACGAGACCGAGATCACGCGCCTCCACCGCCTTCACCCGCCGGGCCGTGAAGATCAGCTCCGCCGCGCGGGCCGCACCGACCCGGCGCGGCAGCAGCTGCGTACCGCCCCCGCCGGGAATGACGCCGACCGAGACCTCGGGCAGCGCGACGACGGCCGTACGGTCCGCGACGATCAGGTCGCAGGCGAGCGCCAGCTCGAAGCCGCCGCCCAGGGCGAAGCCGTGCACGGCCGCGATCGTGGGCATGGGCAGCTCCAGGACCCCGGTGTACGCGGCCCGCGCGATCGGCCGCTGCCGTACCAGGTCGGCGTCGGTGAAGGAGTCGCGCTCCTTGAGGTCCGCGCCGACGCAGAACGCGCGCGCGTGGGTGGACGTGAGGACCGTGACCCGTACGTCCCGGTCCGCGCCCAGCGCCGTACACGCGGCGGCGAGGGAACGGGCCATCTCCGTGGACACGGCGTTCATGGCCTTCGGCCGGTCGAGGACCAGCTCGGCGACGTACCCGGACCTCCGTACGACGACAAAGTCCCCGTACCTCTGCTCGGACCCACCCATGGAACACCCTCCCGGTTAACGACGGTTCACCGAGATCATAAAGGCCCGGCATTTGATGGCGGAAAGTCCCGTACAACTCTTTTCTTGATCGGCTGGTCTGGATTGGTGAGCACACAGAAAGTACTCGTGGAGTCACAGGGGGAAAATTCATGCGTAAATCTCGTCGTGCGGCCATGGCAGCGGCCCTGACCGTCCTCGCCGTCGGGGCAACGACCACCGCCCTCGCCCAGCCCGCCGGCGCCGCACCGGCCGCCGCCGCGGCCCAGGCCGCGTACAACGGGGTCTGTGGCACCGGCTACAAGGTCGTGAACTCGGCGGACATCGGCACACAGGGCACGGTGTACCTGACGTACAACGCCAAGAGCGGATACAACTGCGCGGTGACGATCCGCAAGACCAGCGGCTCGCCGGTGTACGTCTTCACCTCGGTGTCCGTTCCGGACACCTACGAGTCCGGCTCCGACGCCGGCGACTACCGGTCGTACGCCGGACCCGTCTACGTCTACGGAAAGGGCTACTGCGTCGACTGGGCCGGTGGCATCGCCAACCAGGGAGTGTGGACCTACGGCTCGAACTGCGGCGCGCGGGTGGCCACCCGGGTGACGAAGACCGACGGGAAGTCCGTGCGGTCGACGGTCGCCGAGCCGAGCGCGGCGGTTGCGGGCGGTACGCGCTGACGCGGTGGGCTCCGCCCGCTGAGGCGTGTGGGCGTCGCCCGCTGAGACGTATGCGCGGCGCCCGCTGAGGCTCATGCGCGCCGCCCGCTGACCCACCCGGGCGGCATCCGCCGCATCCGCTGATACACCGGCCGGTCCTCGCGTGCACCGGGGACCGGCCGACTCAGGTCGTACGGCGGGCCAGCAGCCAGGGTTCGACCACGCCGAGCCCGCGGACGGGCCGCTGCCACATCGGCCGGAGCCCGAAGCGGTACGAGGGGGTCTCGCGCCCCTCCTTTGCCGCCTCGGCGGCGGCCTCGGCGGCGCCGGCCTCGGAGGCGGGGGCCTCGCCCGTACGGATCAGGTCCTCCGCGAAGGCGCCGTCGACCAGGACCGTGTCCTTGGGAGCTATCGACGTGAGGCGGCTCGCGAGGTTCACGGTCGTACCGAAGACGTCACCCATGCGGGTGGTGACCGTGCCGAACGCGATCCCGACGCGCAGCGCCGGCATCGTCTCGTCATGGGTCATCGTCTCGATGAGGCGCAACGCGATCTCGGCGGCGGTGCCGGCGTCGTCCGCCGCGAACAGCACTTCGTCGCCGAGCGTCTTGATCAGCCGGCCCCCGTGCGCGGCGACGAGGTCGGCGGAGGTCGTCTCGAACGCCTCCACCAGCTCGCCCAGCTCCTCCTCCTCCAGCCGGCGGGTCAACCGGGTGAACCCGACGAGGTCGGCGAACCCGACGGCGAGGCGCCGGTCGACCATCTCGTCGTCGTCGGCGGCCTGGACGACGCGCCCCGTGGCGGCGGCGAGCTGGCGGCGCCACACGTAGACAAGGAACTCCTCCAGCTCGGGCAGGAGCAGCTCCACCAGGGGGTACGTGACCTCGGTCCGCGTCATCCCCGGCTCCGGCGGCTCCGTGAGCCCCTCCAGGAACGAGTCGATCTGCCACTCCGCGAGGCGGGCGGTCGTCTGTCCGGTGGACCTGGCCACCTGGATCGCCATGGGCTCGCTGAGCAGCCCCGCCTCCACGAGCCCGGCGAGGCGGCGCAGCGCGAGGACGTCGGCCTCGGTGAGGGCCTTGGCCTGCCCGATGTCGGCGAAGCCCATGGCACGCCAGAAGCGGGAGGCGAGGTCCATGGAGACGCCGGCGGTCCTGGCGGCCTGGAAGGGGGTGTAGCGGCGGTCCGCGCCGAGGATGAGCTGCTCCAGCCGGATGGCGAGCGGGTCGTCGGTCGGTTCGGCCGTGTGGTCCACGATGTGGTGGGGCGTGGAGTGGGGGGAGGGGGGGTTGTCGGGCTGTGGCGGTTGCGCGTCTGCTCCGCCCCCCGCGTCGTCGACGGTCACCAGCCGCCTCCTGCCCGTTCCCTGCGCACAGTCCTGCCGATCTGTCGTGGATCGGGCTCAACGATACGACAGGTGTGCGCTGGCTCACGTCCACGGGGCGGGTCGGCGTGGTCTTGGCCTTTGTCCGGGTGCGTCTGCCCGGTGCGGGCGGGTGCGGCTTACTGATTGTCCTCAATCGCCGGACGGGCTTGGTTGTGCCCGCTGCGGGCCGGTTGCGTATGCGCGGGTTGTTGCCGGGGGCCGGGCAGGGGTCGTGTCCTGCACTGCATGTTTTACGTCGCGTTCGGCGGGTCGTTCAGTTCACCGGAGCCACGCGACACAAAACACGCTCTACGTTCCGGACACGACCCCTGCCCGTCCCCCTTCCACGCCCGCGTTCAAGACAACCCCCGGTCCGTCCGGCGCTGGAGGAGACCGGTGCGCGGCACTTCAAGCCCGTCCGGCGATTGAGGACATCCTTGACCCGCACCCGCGGACCGCGCAGGGGCACAATCCAGCCCGTCCGGCACTTGAGGACATCGGTAAGCCGCGCTCGCGCACCGCGCAGAGGCCAAAATCCAGCCCGTCCGGCGATTGAGGACAATCAGTAAGCGCAACCAAAAACCGGTCACCGCAGGTGCACCACGTCACCCGCGCCCACCGGGTACTGGACCCCCGACTCCGTCGCCAGGACAAGGCGCCCGTCCCCGTCGATCGCCACCGCCTCGCCCACAAGTTCCCGCGCCCCCGGCAGCACCGCCCGCACCGTCCGCCCCAGCGTCGCGCACCCCGCCGCGTACGCCTCCTGGAGGCCCGACGCCGCCGGGTCGCCGTCCGCCTCGCGCCAGTCCACGTACCACTGCTCCAGTGACCGGAGGACAGAACGCAGCAGCGTGTCCCGGTCCAGGGACACCGCTTCCGCCAGCGCCAGCGACCCCGCGGTCGGGACCGGAAGCTCCGTGGCGCGCAGCGACACGTTCAGGCCGATACCGACGACCACCGCGTCGTCCCCCGTACGCTCCGCCAGGATCCCGCCCGCCTTGCGCTCCTCGCCGTCCACCGTCACCAGCAGGTCGTTCGGCCACTTCAGGGCCGTGTCGACGCCCGCCGACCGCGCCACCGCCGTCGCCACGGCCACGCCGGTGAGCAGCGGCAGCCACCCCCACCGGTGGACGGGCACGTTGTCGCCCGGCGTGAGGAGTACGGAGAAGAAGAGCCCCGAGCGCGCCGGCGCCGACCACCGCCGGTCCATCCGCCCCCGCCCCGCCGTCTGCTCCTCGGCCACGAGGACGGCGCCTTCGGCGCGCGAAGACGCCGAGTCCGCGAGGTCCGAGTTGGTCGAGCCGGTCGTCGTGACGACGTCCAAGGACGTCCACAGGCCACCCGGCCGGATGAGCCCGCGCCGCAGCGCCCGTGCGTTCAGCGGCGGCCGCTCCAGGTCGGACCAGCGGCTGTGTGGGGTTTCGGGATCGGTCATGCGAGCCACCCTAGATGTGGCAAACACCGCACTGCCGAACCGTATCCGCGCCGATACGCTACGGATCAGTAGCCAGCAGCCAGCAAGGCGGAAAGACCACCGCACCCGCAACCCGCAGGGAGCCGCATCCCGATGTCCGAGCCCGAAACCGCCCACACCACCGCGGGCAAGATCGCGGACCTCCAGCACCGTATCGAGGAAGCCACCCACGCGGGCTCCGCGCGGGCCGTGGAGAAGCAGCACGCCAAGGGCAAGCTGACGGCCCGTGAACGGATCGGCCTGCTGCTGGACGAGGGCTCGTTCGTCGAGCTGGACGAGTTCGCCCGGCACCGCTCGACCGCCTTCGGCATCGAGAAGAACCGCCCGTACGGCGACGGCGTGGTGACCGGCTACGGCACGGTCGAGGGCCGCCCGGTCTGCGTCTACTCGCAGGACTTCACGATCTTCGGCGGCTCGCTCGGCGAGGTGTACGGCGAGAAGATCGTGAAGGTCATGGACTTCGCGCTGAAGACCGGCTGCCCGGTCATCGGCATCAACGACGGTGGCGGCGCCCGGATCCAGGAGGGCGTGGTGGCCCTCGGCCTCTTCGCCGAGATCTTCCGGCGCAACGTGCACGCCTCCGGAGTGGTCCCGCAGATCAGCCTGATCGTCGGCCCCTGCGCGGGCGGCGCCGTCTACTCGCCCGCCATCACGGACTTCACGGTGATGGTGGACCAGACGTCCCACATGTTCATCACGGGCCCCGACGTCATCAAGACGGTGACCGGCGAGGACGTCGGCTTCGAGGAGCTGGGCGGAGCCCGTACGCACAACACCACGTCCGGCGTGGCGCATCACATGGCGGGGGACGAGAAGGACGCCATCGAATACGTCAAGTCCCTGCTCTCGTACCTCCCTTCCAACAATCTCTCCGAGCCGCCCGCCTTCCCCGAGCAGGCCGCGCTGGAGACGACCGACGAGGACCGCGAGCTCGACACGCTGATCCCGGACTCCGCGAACCAGCCGTACGACATGCACCGCGTGGTCGAGCACGTGCTGGACGACGGTGAATTCCTGGAGACCCAGGCGCTGTTCGCGCCGAACATCCTCACCGGCTTCGGCCGGGTCGAGGGGTATCCGGTGGGGATCGTCGCCAACCAGCCGATGCAGTTCGCCGGTTGTCTGGACATCAACGCCTCGGAGAAGGCGGCCCGGTTCGTCCGTACGTGTGACGCCTTCAACGTCCCGGTGCTGACGTTCGTGGACGTGCCTGGCTTCCTGCCCGGTGTCGACCAGGAGTACGGCGGCATCATCCGGCGCGGCGCGAAACTGATCTACGCGTACGCGGAGGCCACCGTCCCGCTGATCACGGTGATCACCCGCAAGGCGTTCGGCGGCGCGTACGACGTGATGGGCTCCAAGCACCTCGGCGCGGACCTCAACCTGGCCTGGCCGACGGCCCAGATCGCGGTGATGGGCGCGCAGGGCGCGGTGAACATCCTGCACCGCCGTACGATCGCGGCGGCCGGCGACGAGGCCGCGCAGGACGCCGCCAGGGCCGGACTGATCCAGGAGTACGAGGACGCGCTGCTCAATCCGTACGTGGCGGCCGAGCGCGGGTACGTCGACGCGGTGATCATGCCCTCGGACACCCGGGCGCACCTGGTGAAGGGCCTGCGTCAACTCCGTACGAAGCGGGAAAGCCTGCCTCCTAAGAAGCACGGCAACATCCCGCTCTAGACGGCCCGTACGGCAGGCAGGAGACAGGCAGGAAAGGGGACATGGCCATGATCAAAGTGATACGCGGCAACCCGACTCCGGAGGAGCTGGCCGCGGCCCTGACGGTCGTCCAGGCGCGGGTACGGGCGACGGCCGACGGCTCGGACGCCACGGCCGCCCCGCCCGAGCCGCCGGCCGCCTGGTCCGCCCCGGACCGGGTGCTCCGCGAACGGCTCCCCCAGCCGGGGCCCCGCTCCTGGGCCCGCACCTACTGGCCCGGCTGACGGGCGTAGTCAGCAGCGGCAGGGCGCCTGAGTACGTGTACTCAGGCGCCCCGGACGGGATCGCCGGAGGATCGGAAGCATGCTGTGGTCCGACCCGAAGAACGAACCGCCCGAGGAACTGCGCGAGGGGCAGACCATGCTCCACCGCGCCGGAGTGGTCCTCGCGCTCGCGATGGTCCTGGCGATGCTCGTCCTGGGCCTGCTCTGACGTCCATGGGCGACGTCCACAGGCCCCTCACCGCCGTCCTACCATGGCCCGCATGACCGCTCCCCGCCGCAGGCTCGTGCTCGCCTCCGCCTCCCCCGCCCGCCTCTCCCTGCTCCGTCAGGCCGGGCTCGCGCCCGAGGTGATCGTCAGCGGGGTCGACGAGGACGCGCTGTCCGCCCCGGACCCCGCCGCGCTCGCGCTCCTGCTCGCCGAGGCCAAGGCCATGACCGTGGCGGCCCTCCCGGAGGCCGCCGGCGCGCTGGTCGTCGGCTGCGACTCCGTACTCGACCTGGACGACGAGGCCCTCGGCAAGCCCGCCGACGCCGAAGAGGCCACCACCCGCTGGAAGTCGATGCGCGGCCGCGAGGGCATCCTCAGGACCGGCCACTGCGTGATCGACACGGCGACCGGCCGCCGCGTGTCCGAGACCGCCTCCACCACCGTCCGCTTCGGCAGCCCGTCGGACGCCGAGATCGCCGCGTACGTCGCCTCGGGCGAGCCGCTCCATGTGGCGGGGGCCTTCACGCTGGACGGCCGTTCGGCGCCGTTCGTCGACTCGATCGACGGCAGCCACGGCAACGTGATCGGCCTCTCACTGCCCCTGCTGCGTCGGCTGCTGGCCGAGCACGGGGTTCCGATCACGGATCTCTGGGTCTGACGGGCCCACCAGCACCAGCACCAGCAGCCCCAACACCCCCATCATGAACAGGAAGGCCGTCCACCCCACCAGCCCCACCGTCAACGCGCCGAGCACGCCGTGCACCACCGCGCAGGTGATCAGCAGGATCCGGCCGAAGCGGCCGGGGGCGCGGTTCCTGAGGGCCGTACGCACCATGGTCACCGCACACAGGACGAGGAAGAGGGCGGTCACGCCGCCCATCGCCCACGTACCGGCGGACATGGCGTCGGGGTCGAGGCCGGCCAGGGACATCCGCTGGTTGTGGACGACCGTGGCGAGCACCCCGTTGACGAAGACAAATCCGACGGCTTCCACCAGCAGCACGATCGCGGCCACCCAGGCCACGGGTCTGCGTATCACGGCACCACCCTCTCCAGTTGTTACCGCCGGTACGGACGACATCGCGCACGCTACTCACCGGTAAACGGCCGGACAAGGGCTCGGGCAGAGGCAAAGAACGATCTGCCCGTTCGTAGAGAGTCAACAAAGAAACACGATCGAGCGCGGGGCACACTGACAGAGAAACGGACCGCACCCGACCGTTACTGTGCGGGGGAGGATCCGGGCGTACCGTGGTGCCACAAGGGAATTCGCGACTTGGGCAAGCCTCGACTCACGCTCCGTGTGGGCAAGCTCACCACTGGGGACGGGTCGAGGGGGCGTGTCGGCAGTCCCTAAACTCAGCTTGTTCCAAGGAGGGAGCCATCGTGCGCAAGGTGCTCATCGCCAACCGAGGCGAAATCGCTGTCCGCGTCGCCCGTGCCTGCCGGGACGCCGGAATCGGGAGCGTAGCCGTCTACGCCGATCCGGACCGGGATGCCCTGCATGTCCGCGCGGCCGACGAGGCGTTCGCCCTGGGCGGTGACACCCCGGCCACCAGCTATCTGGACATGGCCAAGGTGCTCGGAGCGGCGAAGGACTCGGGGGCGGACGCGGTCCACCCCGGCTACGGGTTCCTCTCCGAGAACGCGGAATTCGCCCAGGCCGTCCTCGACGCCGGGCTGACCTGGATCGGCCCGCCGCCGCAGGCCATCCGCGACCTCGGCGACAAGGTCGCCGCGCGGCACATCGCGCAGCGCGCGGGTGCCCCGCTGGTCGCGGGCACCCCCGATCCGGTCTCCGGCTCGGACGAGGTCGTGGCGTTCGCGGAGAAGAACGGGCTGCCGATCGCGATCAAGGCGGCGTTCGGCGGGGGCGGGCGCGGGCTCAAGGTCGCCCGCACGCTGGAGGAGATCCCGGAGCTGTACGACTCCGCCGTACGGGAGGCCGTCGCCGCCTTCGGGCGGGGCGAGTGCTTCGTGGAGCGGTATCTGGACAAGCCCCGGCACGTCGAGACGCAGTGCCTGGCCGACACGCACGGCAACGTCGTGGTCGTGTCGACGCGTGACTGCTCGCTCCAGCGCCGCCACCAGAAGCTGGTCGAGGAGGCCCCGGCGCCGTTCCTGAGCGAGGCGCAGAACGCGCAGCTGTACGCCGCGTCGAAGGCCATCCTCAAGGAGGCCGGCTACGTCGGCGCGGGCACGGTCGAGTTCCTCGTCGGGGCCGACGGGACGATCTCCTTCCTGGAGGTCAACACCCGTCTCCAGGTGGAGCACCCGGTCACCGAGGAGGTCACCGGGATCGACCTGGTCCGCGAGATGTTCCGGATCGCCGACGGCGAGGCGCTGGGATACGGCGACCCGGCGGTGCGCGGTCACTCCTTCGAGTTCCGTATCAACGGCGAGGACCCGGGCCGGGGCTTCCTGCCCGCGCCCGGTACGGTCACCACGTTCGCCCCGCCCGCCGGACCCGGTGTCCGCCTGGACGCGGGCGTCGAGTCCGGCAGCGTGATCGGCCCGGCGTGGGACTCCCTGCTCGCCAAGCTGATCATCACCGGCGCCACCCGCGAGCAGGCGCTCCAGCGCGCGGCGCGCGCGCTGGCCGAGTTCGACGTGCAGGGCATGGCCACGGCGATCCCCTTCCACCGCGCGGTGGTCGTGGACCCGGCCTTCACCGCCGACCCGTTCACGATCCACACCCGGTGGATCGAGACGGAGTTCGTCAACACCGTCCCGGCGTTCGCCGTGCCGTCCGACGCGGACGAGGACGAGTCGGGCCGCGAGACGATCGTGGTCGAGGTGGGCGGCAAGCGCCTGGAGGTCTCGCTGCCGACCAGTCTCGGCATGACCCTCGCCCGTACGGGCCTGGCCGCCGGCGCGCGCCCCAAGCGCCGGGCTGCCAAGAAGTCAGGCCCCGCCGCCTCCGGCGACTCCCTCGCCTCCCCGATGCAGGGCACGATCGTCAAGGTCGCGGTGGAGGAGGGCCAGGAGGTCAAGGAGGGCGAGCTGATCGTCGTCCTGGAGGCCATGAAGATGGAACAGCCCCTGAACGCCCACCGCTCGGGCACGGTGAAGGGCCTGAACGCCACGGTCGGCTCCTCGGTCACCTCGGGCGCCCTGATCTGCGAGATCAAGGACTGACACCCCCGTCACGACGCTCGCTTCCGCCCCCGCCGGGTGTTCCCGGCGGGGGCGGTCTGCGTGTCCGCGAAGTGGTGCCGGGGCGGGGCGGTGGCATCCTTGGGACGACGGTGGCCGGTTTCGCGGGCCGCCGGTGGGGAGACGAGGAGTCCGCATGACGGCGAGGAGTACGGCGCAGGCGCCGCCCCGGCCCATGCGCGCCGACGCGCGGCGCAACTACGAGCGGTTGTTGACGGAGGCCCGGAGCAGCTTCGCGGCGCACGGTACGGACGCCTCGCTGGAGGACGTGGCGCGGCGGGCGGGCGTGGGCATCGGCACGCTCTACCGCCACTTCCCCACCCGGCAGGCCCTGCTCAGCGCGGTCTTCCAGGAGGCGCTGGCCTCGCTGCTGGAGCACTCGCGCGAACTGGCCGGGGCGGAGCAGCCGTGCGGCGCGCTGGTCAAGTGGCTGCGGGCGCTGATCACCCACGCGGGTGAGTACCGCGGCCTCTCCCGCGCGCTCATGTCGGCGTCGCACGACGAGAGTTCGGCGCTGTCGGAGTGCAGCGTGCCGCTGCGGGCGGCGGGCGAGCGGCTGCTCGTACGGGCGCAGCGAGGCGGTCACGTACGGCCCGAGGTGTCGATCGACGACCTGATGCAGCTCACGAACGCGATCGCCCTGGCGGCCGAACAGTCCCCGACGGACCCGGCCCTGGCGGACCGCCTCCTGACCCTGACCCTGACGGGCCTGAAACCGACGCCGACACCAAGCCCGTCCGGCGATTGAGGACACCACGACCCGCAGGCACCGACATTCCAAGCCCGTCCGGCGCTTGAGGACACCCACCCGCGCCACGATGGCGGGGCAGTCGCGCAACCCCGCACCCCCAACGGCGAGGCGGTCCCGGCATCCGCACCGCGCCTCAGCGGCGCCGCATGTCCGCCACCCTCGCCCGCTCCGACGGCTGCTGCTCCGCCAGAGCCGCCGCCGCGCTCCGGAGCTGCGGACCCGGGCCACCCGGTGTGTGCGTACGACGCTGGCCGGGAAGGGGTACGTCCCGGCGGGACCGGCCACCCGGCGGGACGCCCTCACCCGACGGGGAGCCGGATCCCGCGGGCCCCGCGCCCGCGACCGTGATCTGCACACCCTGGTCGGCGAGCGCCTGGAGCTCCGTCCCCGCGCGGTCGTCGTGCGCGGGCGGTTCGTCGGTGACCAGCCGGCTGATCAGGTCGGTCGGCACCGTCTGGAACATGGTGTCCGTACCGAGCTTGGTGTGGTCGGCCAGGACGACGACCTCCGCCGCCGCCTGCACCAGCGCCCGGTCGACGCTCGCCGAGAGCATGTTGGACGTGGACAAGCCGCGCTCGGCCGTCAGCCCGCTCCCGGAGAGGAACGCGCGGCTGACCCGCAGCCCCTGGAGGGACTGCTCGGCCCCGCTGCCGACCAGCGCGTAGTTGGAACCGCGCAACGTGCCGCCCGTCATGACGACCTCGACGCGGTTGGCGTGCGCGAGGGCCTGGGCGACCAGCAGGGAGTTGGTGACGACGGTCAGACCGGGGATCCGCGCGAGCCGGCGGGCCAGCTCCTGCGTGGTCGTACCGGCGCCGACGACCACGGCCTCGCCCTCTTCGACGAGACTCGCGGCGAGATCGGCGATGGCCGTCTTCTCCGCCGTTGCGAGATGGGACTTTTGCGGAAAGCCGGATTCTCGCGTGAATCCGCCCGGCAGTACCGCACCGCCGTGCCGGCGGTCGAGGAGTCCTTCTGCCTCCAGCGCCCGCACGTCACGCCGGACGGTCACTTCGGAGGTCTGGACGACACGGGCGAGCTCACGGAGCGACACGGCCCCGTTGGCGCGCACCATTTCGAGGATCAGTTGGCGACGTTCTGCAGCGAACACGAAACTGACAGTAACCCCAACGACCGTCTGCTTTCAGCAGTTTGCGGCGAATAACAGAAGTTGTACACAGACGAGCGTCCCAAGTGGTATTGGACGACCGGCCCCCGATCGGATCGCCGACCGGACCGCCGCTCCAACCGCCTGCGGTCAGGTCAGGCCTCCTCGGCCGCCCTCTTCGTGTGCAACTGCCGCGCCACCTCGGCGATCGAGCCCGACAGGGACGGGTAGACCGTGAAGGTGTTCGCGATCTGCTCGACCGTGAGGCTGTTGTCCACGGCGACCGCGATGGGGTGGATCAGCTCGCTCGCACGCGGCGCGACAACAACGCCGCCGACCACGATTCCCGTACCGGGACGAGCGAATATCTTGACGAAGCCGTCCCGGATGCCCTGCATCTTCGCGCGCGGGTTGCGCAGCAGCGGCAGCTTGACGACCCGCGCCTCGATCTTGCCGCTGTCGACGTCCGACTGGCTGTAGCCGACGGTCGCGATCTCCGGATCCGTGAAGACGTTCGACGAGACCGTCTTGAGGTTCAGCGGGGCCACCGCGTCCCCCAGGAAGTGGTACATCGCGATACGGCCCTGCATCGCCGCGACGGACGCGAGGGCGAAGATGCCGGTCACGTCACCGGCCGCGTACACGCCGGGTGCGGACGTACGGGAGACCCGGTCGGTCTTGATGTGGCCCGAGTCCTTCACCACGACCCCGGCCTCCTGGAGGCCCATCCCGCGCGTGTTGGGGATCGCGCCGACCGCCATCAGGCAGTGCGTACCGGAGATGACCCGGCCGTCCGAGAGCGTCACCTCGACGCGGTCGCCGACCCGCTTGACGGCCTCGGCGCGGGAGCGGGACATCACGTTCATGCCGCGGCGGCGGAAGACGTCCTCCAGGACGGCGGCGGCGTCCGGGTCCTCGCCCGGCAGCACCCGGTCGCGGGAGGAGACGAGCGTCACGCGCGAGCCGAGCGCCTGGTACGCGCCGGCGAACTCCGCGCCCGTCACACCCGACCCGACCACGATCAGCTCCTCGGGAAGCTCGTCGAGGTCGTACACCTGGGTCCAGTTGAGAATGCGCTCGCCGTCCGGCTGCGCGTCCGGGATCTCCCGGGGGTGCGCGCCGGTCGCGATCAGCACGGCGTCGGCGGTCAGCGACTCCTCCGTGCCGTCCACCGCCCGCACGATGACCTGGCGCGAGCCGTCCACGGCCTGCCGGCCGTCGAGCCGGCCACGGCCGCGCATGACCCGCGCGCCGGCCCGGGTGACAGAGGCGGTGATGTCGTGGGACTGGGCGAGCGCGAGCCGCTTCACCCGGCGGTTGACCTTGCCGAGGTCGACACCGACGACCCGCGCCTTCTGTTCGAGGGGAGGCGTGTCGTCCGCGACGATGATGCCCAGTTCCTCGTACGAGGAGTCGAAGGACGTCATCACCTCGGCCGTCGCGATGAGCGTCTTCGACGGCACGCAGTCGGTCAGCACCGACGCGCCGCCGAGCCCGTCGCAGTCGACGACCGTCACCTCCGCGCCGAGCTGGGCGCCCACCAGGGCCGCCTCGTAGCCGCCGGGTCCGCCGCCGATGATCACGATCCGGGTCACGAAAAAGTCCGCCTCGCATGGTCGACCCGGCCCATCGACACCCCGGCCGGGGTTCCGGGGGTGTCCCCGGGGGATGCAGTCGTACCCCATTGTCCCGCACGCGCCAAGTGGATTCGTCCCCGCCCGTCAGGTTCCTCCGTCCGAAGATCACCCGCCATCCGTTCGGGCGTCCTGACGGTGCACCGGCGGCCACGCCCCCACCTCCCGTACCCTCGGACCCATGTCGCTCTACGCCGCCTACGCCGGCAACCTCGACGCGCGGCTGATGTCCCGCCGCGCCCCGCACTCACCGTTGCGCGGGACCGGCTGGCTCAACGGCTGGCGGCTCACCTTCGGTGGGGAGCAGATGGGCTGGGAGGGGGCGCTGGCCACGATCGTGGAAGCGCCGCGCTCCCAGGTCTTCGTCGCGCTGTACGACATCGCGCCGATGGACGAGGACTCGATGGACCGCTGGGAGGGTGTCGGACTCGACATCTACCGGCGGATGCGGGTGCGCGTGGACACGCTGGACGGCAAGGAGCCGACCTGGCTGTACGTGCTGAACGGGTACGAGGGCGGCCTGCCGTCCGCCCGCTACCTGGGCGAGCTGGCCGACGCGGCGGATTCGGCGGGGGCGCCGCACGACTATGTGATGGAGCTGCGCAAGCGCCCCTGTTGAGCGGGGGCGGGGGTACCGGCAGGGCGCGCGACGGTGCTACGGGCAGGGCGTACGGACCGGCAGTTCGGCCGGATCAGCCCCGGCCGACGCACCCCCGGATCAGGCTTTGTCGTCGTACGGACAGACCAGCTTCACGCGCCGTACGTACAGATCAGGCCTCCCCGCCACGCGGGTAGATCAGCCTTTTGTCGGAAACAACACGTTAACGATCCCGGTACCGTCCCACCCGTCATCTACGCGCGTAGGGCACGACCGGCTACGCTCATCCGCGTGAACGCATCTGTTAACCCGGCCTTCGCCGACGGACCTGCCGACCCCCACGCCGCCGCAGCCGAGGCCGCCGGCCTCCTGCGCGAGCTCACCGGCGCCGAAACCCACGACGTGGCCCTGGTGATGGGCTCGGGATGGGGACCGGCCGTCGAGGCGCTCGGAGAACCCGAGGCGGACTTCCCGGTGACCGAACTACCCGGGTTCCCGGCGCCCGCCGTCGCCGGCCACGGCGGCAGGATCCGCTCGTACAAGATCGCCGAGAAGCGCGCGCTGGTCTTCCTGGGCCGTACGCACTACTACGAGGGCCGCGGCGTCGCCGCCGTCGCGCACGGCGTCCGTACCGCCGTCGCCGCGGGCTGCAAGACCGTCGTCCTCACCAACGGCTGCGGCGGCCTGCGCGAGGGCATGCGCCCCGGCCAGCCGGTCCTGATCAGCGACCACATCAACCTGACGGCGGTCTCCCCGATCGTCGGCGCGCACTTCGTGGACCTGACGGACCTCTACTCCCCCCGGCTGCGCACGCTCTGCAAGGAGATCGACCCGGCGCTGGAGGAGGGCGTGTACGTCCAGTTCCCCGGGCCGCACTACGAGACCCCCGCCGAGATCAACATGGTCCGGGTGATGGGCGGCGACCTGGTCGGCATGTCCACGGTGCTGGAGGCGATCGCGGCACGCGAGGCGGGCGCGGAGGTGCTCGGCATCTCGCTGGTCACCAACCTGGCGGCGGGGCTGTCGGGCGAGCCGCTGAACCACGAGGAGGTCCTCCAGGCGGGCCGCGACTCGGCGACGCAGATGGGGGCGTTGCTGACGCGGGTGCTGGAGCGGGTGTGACGTACGTGAGGCGTCGGACACCTCTGTCCGGCCCGGCACGTCTGCCCTAGGGTCACATCCCCGGGGCCGAGCCCCCACTCACCCGCTTCCCGGTCACCGGCCCTCAGGGCCCCCCGTCCCTTACATCCCCCCAGCCCGCAGGCGCCGGTTCCGGCGCGAGGAGGTATCGCCCACCGTGCAGCAGGACATCGTCACGCGCGCCAAGGCCTGGCTGGCCGAGGATCCGGACGGGGACACCCGGGCCGAACTCGCCGCGCTCATCGACGCGGGCGACCTGGACGCCCTCACCGAACGCTTCTCCGGCACGCTCCAGTTCGGCACCGCCGGACTGCGCGGCGAACTGGGCGCCGGACCCATGCGGATGAACCGCGCCGTGGTCATCCGGGCGGCGGCCGGCCTCGCCGCGTACCTCAAGGCACGCGGGGACGGCGGCGGCCTGGTGGTCGTCGGGTACGACGCCCGCTACAAGTCCGCAGACTTCGCCCGCGACACGGCGGCCGTGATGACCGGCGCGGGCCTGCGCGCCGCCGTGCTGCCGCGTCCGCTGCCGACGCCCGTCCTGGCCTTCGCCGTACGGCACCTGGGCGCGGTCGCCGGGGTCGAGGTCACCGCCAGCCACAACCCGCCCCGGGACAACGGCTACAAGGTGTACCTGGGCGACGGCTCCCAGATCGTGCCGCCATCCGACGGCGAGATCGCGGCCGAGATCGCGGCGGTCGGCCCGCTGGCCGGCGTACCGCGGCCGGAGGACGGCTGGGAGATCCTCGGGGACGAGGTTCTGGACGCGTATCTCGCCCGTACGGACACCGTCCTGACGCCGGGCTCACCGCGCACGGCGCGGGTCGTGCACACCGCGCTGCACGGCGTCGGTACGGAGACGCTCCTCGCGGCCTTCGCGCGCGCGGGCTTCCCCGCGCCGACCCTGGTCGCGGAACAGGCCGAGCCCGACCCGGCGTTCCCGACCGTGGCCTTCCCCAACCCGGAGGAGCCGGGGGCGATGGACCTGGCGTTCGCGACGGCGCGGCGGGTACGGCCGGATCTGATCATCGCCAACGACCCCGACGCGGACCGCTGCGCGGTGGCCGTCCCCGACGAGGCCGCCGAGGGCGGCGCGGGCTGGCGGACGCTGCGGGGCGACGAACTGGGCGTGCTGCTCGCGGCGCACCTGGTGAACAAGGGCGCGACCGGCACGTTCGCCGCCTCGATCGTGTCCTCCTCACTGCTCGGCCGGATCGCGGAGGCGGCGGGGGTCGGGTACGAGGAGACGCTGACCGGCTTCAAGTGGATCGCCCGGGTCGAGAACCTGCGGTACGGGTACGAGGAGGCGCTCGGCTACTGCGTCGACCCCGGCGGCGTACGCGACAAGGACGGCATCACGGCGGCGCTGCTCGTGGCGGAGCTGGCGTCCGAACTCAAGTCCCGGGGCCGCACGCTCGGCGACCTGCTGGACGACCTCGCCCTCGCGCACGGGCTGCACGCGACGGACCAGCTGTCCGTACGGGTCACGGACCTGTCCCTGATCGCGGACGCGATGCGCCGACTACGGGAGCACCCGCCGGTGACGCTGGCGGGGCTGGACGTGGTCTCGGCGGAGGACCTGAACGCCGGCGTTGGGCTGCCGCCCACGGACGGGTTGCGTTATGTCCTGGAGGGCGGGGGGTACCGGGGGCGGGTGGTGGTGCGCCCGAGCGGCACGGAGCCGAAGATCAAGTGCTACTTGGAGGTTGTGGCGGCGGTTCCCTCGCGGGGTGCGTTGGCTTCGACGAGGTTGTCTGCGACGGGCGTGCTTTTGTCTTTGAAGCGGGATGTTGCGGGGGCGGCGGGCCTTTCGTAGACGCCTGCCCGTTGTCCGTTGCGCTCACTGATTGTCCTCAATCGCCGGACAGGCGTTCTGGGGCCGGTGGGCCGCGGGTCTGGGTGACCGCGTTGCGGTTCGTGTTGTCCTCAATCGCCGGACGGGCTTGGTTGTGCCCGCTGCGGGCCGGTTGCGTAGGCGCGGGTTGTTGCCGGGGGCCGGGCAGGGGTCGTGTCCTGCACTGCATGTTTTACGTCGCGTTCGGGGACTCCGGACATTCACGGTAGTCACGCGACACAAAACACGCTCTACGTTCCGGACACGACCCCTGCCCGTCCCCCTTCCACGCCCGCGCCAAAACAACCCCGGGTCCGTCCGGCGTTGGAGGGCACGGGGGCACCATCCAGCCCGTCGGCGTTTGAGGACATCGGTAAGCCGCGCTCGCCCACCGGGCGCCAGGCGCTCCCCGCAGCGGGGGGTCGTTCGGCTCACCCTCGGCGTGAGGGGGGTGGGGTCGGAGGAGGTGCGTGTGTCCGGACGTAAAGCGTGTTTTGTGGCGCATGACTACCGGTGAGCCATACAAGTCCCTGAGGCGCCGTAAAACATGCAGTCCGGACATACGCACCTCCGCAGGCCCCACCCCCCGCCACCACGACAAACCCAGCCCGTCCGGCGATTGAGGACATCAGTAACCCGCGCCCGCGCACCGGGCAGAGGCCAACCCAAGCCCGTCCGGCGATTGAGGACAAGCAGGAAGCCAACGGACGACGGACGGACGTCAGCCCGTCGACAGCAGCACGACCAGGACCACCAGCCCCGCCACCGCAGGTGCGATCACCTCGTACGCCCAACGCGCGGCGACCGCCTCCCCCGCCCCCCGCAAAACACCCCGCTCCGCAAGATCCCGCAGCTCCACGACCGTGCGATCCGCCTGAGCCATCCGCGCCCCCGTGTCGTTCACATCCGCCGTGACGGACGTCATATTGTGCGGATCGTCATGCGCCTGCCGCGACTGCCGCCGCGCCACCCGCTTCCGCTGCCGCAGCGACACCGGTACCGCCCACAGCTGGTACTTGCCCGCGTCCTCCGTGAACACCTCGCACGAGTACCCGGCCCGGATGTCCTTCACGGCCGACCACTCCACGGTGATCAGCCGGAACGGGTTCCTGATCCGGAGCCGGTCCTCGCCCGCGAAGACCGCCGGCCGCAGGGTGAAGGCGATGACGAGCGGCACCACCAGCAGCAGCCCCGCCAGCGCGAGCCACGGTGTGCGGCCCGTGCCGTTGATGAGCGCGTCGCCGCCGAGCCAGACGGAGAGCAGGAGCAGCATCACCCCGCCCGCGATCCCGCCCGAGGACCGGTAGACACGGTCGGCGTAGGTCGGCTCGGAGGGCTGGTCGGTACTCGTCATACCTCCGATTCTGCCGTACGTCCCGAAAAGCACGGTCAGGCCACGGTCACATCTAGGGAACGCTCCCCTCCGGACGCTCACGGACGCTGTACACACCGCTACGCGCGTAGATATGCTCCTCTGGTGACCATGCCGACCCTCACCCACGAATTCGTGGACGCGACCGCGTCCGACAGCACACTGCGACGGTTCCTCCACGGACTGCCCGGCGTCGACGCCGTGGGCCTGGAGGCGCGCGCCGCGTCGCTCGGTACGCGTTCGATCAAGACCACGGCCAAGGCGTACGCCATCGACCTCGCCATCTCCATGATCGACCTGACGACGCTGGAAGGCGCGGACACCCCGGGCAAGGTCCGGGCCCTCGCCGCGAAGGCGCTCAGGCCCGACCCGACCGACCGCACCGCGCCCACCACGGCCGCGCTCTGTGTCTACCCGGACATGGCCGCGACGGCGGTCGCCGCGCTGGCGGGTTCGGGGGTGAAGGTGGCCTCCGTCGCCACCGCCTTCCCGGCCGGCCGCGCCTCGCTGAGCGTGAAGCTCGCGGACACCCGGGACGCCGTGGACGCCGGAGCCGACGAGATCGACATGGTCATCGATCGCGGCGCGTTCCTGGCGGGCCACTACCTCAAGGTGTACGAGGAGATCCGCGCCGTGAAGGAGGCCGCCGGGGCCGCCCGCCTCAAGGTCATCTTCGAGACCGGCGAGTTGTCCACGTACGACAACATCCGCCGCGCCTCCTGGCTCGGGATGATCGCCGGCGCGGACTTCATCAAGACGTCGACCGGCAAGGTCGGGGTCAACGCGACCCCCGCGAACACCCTGCTGATGCTGGAGGCCGTCCGGGACTTCCGGGAGCGGACCGGGGTCCAGATCGGCGTGAAGCCGGCGGGCGGGATCCGCACCAGCAAGGACGCGATCAAGTTCCTGGTGCTGGTGAACGAGACCGCCGGTGAGGACTGGCTGGACAACCACTGGTTCCGCTTCGGCGCGTCCAGTCTGCTGAACGACCTGCTGATGCAGCGTCAGAAGCTCAGCACCGGCCGGTACTCCGGCCCCGATTACGTCACGGTGGACTGAGGCGGAGATGGCAGCAGAGAGGGCATCGAAGAACGTGGCATCCACGAACGCATTCGCATACGCGCCCGCCCCGGAGTCGCGCTCCGTCGTCGACATCGCGCCGAGCTACGGCCTGTTCATCGACGGCGAGTTCACCGACGCGGCCGGCGGCAAGGTCTTCAAGACGGTCAGCCCGTCCACCGAGGAAGTGCTCTCCGAGGTCGCCCAGGCGGGGGCCGAGGACGTGGACCGGGCCGTGCGGGCGGCCCGCAAGGCCTTCGAGAAGTGGTCGGTGCTGCCGGGCACCGAGCGCGCCAAGTACCTGTTCCGTATCGCCAGGATCATCCAGGAGCGCTCGCGCGAACTGGCCGTCCTGGAGACGCTCGACAACGGCAAGCCCATCAAGGAGACACGCGACTTCGACCTGCCGATGGTCGCCGCGCACTTCTTCTACTACGCGGGCTGGGCGGACAAGCTCGGGCACGCGGGGTACGGGGCGGATCCGCGCCCGCTGGGGGTCGCCGGGCAGATCATCCCCTGGAACTTCCCGCTGATGATGCTCGCGTGGAAGATCGCCCCGGCGCTCGCCACCGGCAACACGGTGGTCCTCAAGCCGGCCGAGACCACGCCCCTGTCGGCCCTCTTCTTCGCGGACATCTGCCGCCAGGCGGGGCTGCCCAAGGGCGTCGTGAACATCATCACCGGGGACGGCTCGACCGGCGCGGAGCTGGTGGCGCACCCGGACGTGAACAAGATCGCCTTCACCGGCTCGACGGGCGTCGGCAAGGCCATCGCACGCCAGTTGGCCGGTACGGACAAGAAGGTCACGCTCGAACTGGGCGGCAAGGGCGCGAACATCGTCTTCGACGACGCGCCGGTCGACCAGGCCGTCGAGGGGATCGTCACCGGCATCTTCTTCAACCAGGGCCAGGTGTGCTGCGCCGGATCGCGCCTCCTCGTCCAGGAGTCGGTCCACGACGAGGTGCTGGACGCGCTCAAGCGCCGGCTGTCGTCGCTGCGGATCGGTGACCCGCTGGACAAGAACACGGACCTCGGCGCGATCAACTCCGCCGAACAGCTGGCCCGTATCGGCGCGTTGGCGGAGACGGGCGAGGCGGAGGGCGCGGAGCGCTGGTCGCCCGCGTGCGAACTCCCGTCCGCGGGCTACTGGTTCGCGCCCACGCTCTTCACGAACGTCACCCAGGCGCACACCGTCGCGCGGGACGAGATCTTCGGCCCGGTGCTGTCCGTGCTGACGTTCCGTACGCCCGAGGAGGCCGTGGCCAAGGCGAACAACAGCCAGTACGGCCTGTCCGCGGGCATCTGGACGGAGAAGGGCTCGCGCATCCTCGCGGTCGCGGGCAAGCTCCGGGCGGGCGTCGTCTGGGCCAACACGTTCAACAAGTTCGCCCCGACCTCGCCCTTCGGCGGCTACAAGGAATCGGGTCACGGCCGCGAGGGCGGCCGCCACGGCCTGGAGGCATACCTCGATGTCTGACGAGCGACTGTCCGTCCTCAAGACCTACAAGCTGTACGTCGGGGGCGCGTTCCCCCGCAGCGAGAGCGGCCGGGTGTACGAAGTGACGGACTCCAAGGGCACGTGGCTGGCGAACGCCCCCCGGTCGTCCCGCAAGGACGCGCGGGACGCGGTGGTCGCGGCCCGCAAGGCGTTCGGCGGCTGGTCGGGCGCGACCGCGTACAACCGCGGCCAGGTCCTCTACCGCGTCGCCGAGATGCTGGAGGGCCGCCGGGGCCAGTTCGCCCAGGAGGTCGCCGCGTCGGAGGGGATCTCCCGCTCCAAGGCGGCGGCGCTCGTCGACGCCACGATCGACCGCTGGGTCTGGTACGCGGGCTGGACCGACAAGATCGCCCAGGTCGTGGGCGGCGCGAACCCGGTCGCGGGCCCGTACTTCAACCTCTCCACCCCGGAGCCGACCGGCGTCGTGACGGTCCTGGCGCCCCGGACGTCGTCCTTCCTCGGCCTGGTCTCCGTCCTCGCCCCGGTGATCGCGACCGGCAACACGGCGGTCGTCGTGGCGAGCGAGTCGTCCCCGCTCCCCGCGCTGTCCCTGGGCGAGGTGCTGGCCACCTCCGACGTACCGGGCGGCGTGGTCAACATCCTGTCCGGCGGTACGGCGGAGATCGCGACCCCGCTGGCCGCGCACCAGGACGTCAACGGCATCGACCTGACGGGCGCGGACGAGGCCCTGGCCAAGGAGCTGGAGATCGCGGCGGCGGACAACGTCAAGCGAGTCCTGCGCCCCCGCGCCGACGACTGGACGGCCGACCCCGGAACGCGCCGCCTGACGGCGTTCCTGGAGACGAAGACGGTCTGGCACCCCACAGGCAAACTGGGCACCTCGGGCGCGTCGTACTGACCCACGTGGCGCTGACAGGCCCCTCCTGTACCTGACTGCGCCCGCCGTCTTGTACGTGACTGTGCCCGCCGTTCCGTCGAACGGCGGGCACAGTCGCGTACGTCCCCGTCCGCTCACCCCGTCAGCAGCCCCGTCACCGCCCCCGCCACCGGCAGGTCCTTGATCGCTCCGCCGCTGGTGACCGGAGCCGTCAGGCGGGCCGTCGAGACCGGCTTGAAGTCGGCGATCTGGGTGCCCACCGCGTTGTCCAGCGGGTCCACCCCCGTGCCCGCCAGCGGGTCCAGCTTGAGGCTCGTGAGCGGGGCCGCCGTGTGCGTCAGGGCCCCCGTGAGGCCCGCCGCCGCCGCTGAGCCGGCCGCCGCCAGCGGGGTGTCGTCCGAGGTGGCCACCGGTGCCGCGGCCGGTGCCGCGTCGGCCGCCGCGCCCGCCAGGCCGAGGGCCGCACCGGCCGCCGTGACGGTCAGACCGGCGCGCAGCAGGGCGCGGCGCGGAGAGGTGTGGGCTGCGTGACGTGCCATGGGATTCCTGACTGGCCGAGTGGTGTACGTAATCGGAATGACACGTAGCGTAGTTGACCGGCCCTCTCCGACACCAACAATTCACCCCGAACCCTCCCCGGGGATCCCCTCCGGCGGTCCGTACGCCAGACTGGTGTCCCGTGAGCCCCCAACCGCACCCGCCCCGGGTCGTGCTGCTCGCCGGCCCCTCCGGCTCCGGCAAGTCGTCCCTCGCCGCCCGTACGGGACTGCCCGTGCTGCGCCTCGACGACTTCTACAAAGAAGGCGTCGACCCGACGCTCCCGCTGGTCCCCGGCAGTACGGACATCGACTGGGACTCGCCCCTGTCCTGGGACGCGGACGCCGCTGTCGCGTCGATCGCGGAGCTGTGCCGTACGGGCCGTACGACCGTCCCCGTCTACTCGATCGCGACCAGCTCACGCGAGGACACGGAGGCGTTCGACCTCGGGCACGCGCCGGTGTTCGTCGCGGAGGGCATCTTCGCCGCCGACATCGTCGCCCGCTGCGGCGAGCTGGGCCTCCTGGCGGACGCGCTCTGCCTGCGGGGCCGCCCCTCGACCACGTACCGCCGCCGTCTGCTGCGCGACCTGCGCGAGGGCCGCAAGTCGGTCCCGTTCCTGCTGCGCCGGGGCTGGCGGCTGATGCGCGCGGAACGCGGCATCGTGGCCCGCCAGGCGGCCCTGGGCGCCCACCCGTGCGCGAAGGCGGAGGCGCTGAGCCGTATCGAAGCCGCTGTCGCGAAGACCGCTGTCGCGAAGGGGCCGGTGGCCCTCCCGGCACCGGTGACCGTGCCCGCCAGGACCACGACCGCCCCCACCGCAAGCGGCCGTTGAGCACCCCGTACACCCAGCGTACAGCGCGTCGAAGCACGACGAAGCGGCTCGTACAGGACCCCCCGGACCTGTTCGAGCCGCTTCGCTGTTCCCCCCGTGCCTTCCCCCGTACCCCCGTACCCCCGTACCCCCGTGCTTCCCCCCACTCCCCGCCGTCTCCCCCGGGACGGCAGGCCCCGCTCCCCCCACTGCCCTCAGGCGACCAGCTCGCCGAAGGACTCTTCCTCGTCACGGCCGAAGCTGAGGACCTGGTCCTCGCGCAGCCGGCGGAGCGACCGCCAGATGCTGGACTTCACCGTGCCGACACTGATGTCGAGGATGTCCGCGATCTCGGGATCGGTACGGCCCTCGTAGTAGCGCAGCACGAGCATCGTGCGCTGGGTCTCGGGGAGGCGGGAGAGCGCCTGCCAGAGGACCGCGCGCAGTTCCGTGCCGCGCATCGCGTCGGTGTCGCCCGCCGTCTCCGGCAGCTCCTCCGTCGGGTATTCGTTGAGCTTGCGCCTGCGCCACGCGCTGATGTGCAGGTTGGTCATCGTGCGGCGGAGGTAGCCCCCGACCGCCGCCTTGTCGCTGATCCTGTCCCAGGCGCGGTACGTGGAGAACAGCGCGCTCTGGAGCAGGTCCTCCGCCTCGAACCGGTCGCCGGTCAGGTGGTAGGCGGTGGCGTACAGGGAGGCGCGGCGCTCCTGGACGTAGGCGGTGAACGCGGCTTCCGCGTTCTCCTTCTCCGTCGGGACCCGCCGTTCCCCCGTGCCCTCCCCGTACGCCGTTCCCCCGCCGCCCGAACCCCCGTTGGCGCCTTCGACCACGTCGATCAGCGTCATGTAGGACGAGGTCTTGACCTGACGCCCGGCGCCGCGCACGCACCCCCGCCCGTTCACGGCGCCGGACTTCTCGGTGCTCCGCGTGACGTCGTGGAGACGCGTGACAACTGCGCTTGAGGTGGTGCCGTGCAGTGCGTTCATCTCGCGCCCCCCGTCGGTTGGAGTCTGTTCTTTTCCCTGTGCCAATGAGATTGCCGGGGCAGTTTCATGGACCTGTCCGCCGACTGTCACAGGCCTGTCACAGGGGTCGTGGAGTGCCTGGGGAAGCACGGTGAAAGCACCGGTAAAAGCGGGCCGGAACACTGGGAGCGCTCCAACTGTCGAACTCCGGTCCCCCCATGGGACAGAATGACCTCCGTGCCTTTCCTGCTGCTGATCGAGGACGACGACGCCATCCGCACGGCCCTCGAACTCTCGTTGTCACGCCAGGGCCACCGTGTGGCCACCGCGGCGACGGGAGAGGACGGCCTGAAGCTGCTGCGCGAGCAGCGCCCGGACCTGATCGTGCTGGATGTGATGCTGCCCGGGATCGACGGTTTCGAGGTGTGCCGTCGCATCAGGCGCACCGACCAGCTCCCGATCATCCTGCTGACCGCGCGCAACGACGACATCGACGTGGTCGTCGGGCTGGAGTCCGGCGCGGACGACTATGTGGTGAAGCCGGTGCAGGGGCGGGTGCTGGACGCCCGCATCCGCGCGGTGCTGCGGCGCGGGGAGCGTGAGTCGACCGATTCCGCGTCGTTCGGGTCCCTGGTGATCGACCGGTCCGCGATGACGGTCACGAAGAACGGTGAGGATCTCCAGCTCACGCCGACGGAGCTGCGGCTGCTGCTGGAGCTGAGCCGCCGGCCGGGGCAGGCGCTGTCGCGGCAGCAGCTGCTGCGGCTGGTGTGGGAGCACGACTACCTGGGCGACTCGCGTCTTGTGGACGCGTGTGTGCAGCGGTTGCGGGCGAAGGTGGAGGACGTGCCGTCCTCGCCGACGCTGATCCGTACGGTACGCGGGGTGGGCTACCGGCTGGACGCCCCTTCGTGAGTGGCGTGGCGGTGGGGCACGGCCCGGACGGCGGTCCGGTGGGTGACGGCGTGCGGGAGGGCGTGCGGGACGGCGCGGGCGGTGGTACGGCGGACGACGGCGCGATAGACGGCCGCCCGCCCGAGAGCCGGGTCGCGCGGGGCAGCGCCGCGAAGAAGGCCGTCATGGCCAGTCTGCGCTGGACCAGCCTGCGGCTGCGGCTCGTGGTGGTCTTCGGCGCGGTGGCCCTGACAGCGGCGGTGTCCGCGTCGGGCATCGCGTACTGGCTCAACCGCGAGGCGGTCCTCACGAGGACGCAGGACGCGGCGCTGACGGACTTCCACCAGGAGATGCAGAACCGCGCGGCCGACCTGCCGCTGCGGCCGCAGCAGAGCGAGCTCCAGAGCACCGCCGAGCAGATGGCGGGCGACAGCCCCGGTTACAGCGTCCTGCTGATCGGCGAGCGTGCCGAGGGGAAGCCGATCGTGGGCGCCTCCGACCCCGACACCTTCACACTGGACGACGTGCCGGCCTCGTTGCGGAACGCGGTGAACCGGCGGCAGGCGGTGACGTCGGGGAACAAGTACCCCTTCCATCTCTTCTGGCAGCGCACGGAGCGCCACGGGACGCCGTATCTGGTGGGCGGTACCCGCGTGATAGGCGGCGGCCCGACCGGTTATCTGTACAAGTCCCTGGACCAGGAGCGGGCCGACCTCAACTCGCTCGCCTGGTCGCTGGGGATCGCCACCGCCCTGGCCCTGGTCGGTTCGGCGCTGCTCGCGCAGGCCGCCGCCACGACCGTGCTCAAGCCCGTGCAGCGGTTGGGCGAGGCGGCGCGGCAGCTCGGCGAGGGCAAGTTCGCGACCCGGCTGCGGGTGTCGGGGACGGATGAACTGGCGGAGCTTTCCCGTACGTTCAACAACGCCGCGGAGTCGTTGCAGAAGAAGGTCGCGGACATGAGCGCGCGGGAGGAGTCCAGCCGCCGCTTCGTCGCGGACATGTCGCACGAGCTGCGCACGCCGCTGACGGCGCTGACGGCCGTGGCGGAGGTCCTGGAGGAGGAGGCGGACAGCCTCGACCCGATGATCGCGCCGGCCGTGACGCTGGTGGTCAGCGAGACGCGCAGGCTGAACGTGCTGGTGGAGAACCTGATGGAGGTCACCCGCTTCGACGCGGGTACGGCCCGGCTCGTCCTGGACGACGTGGACGTCGCCGACCAGGTGACGGCCTGCATCGACGCGCGGGCCTGGCTGGACGCGGTGGACCTGGACGCGGAGCGCGGCATGGTGGCGCGGCTGGATCCGCGCCGGCTCGACGTGATCCTGGCGAATCTGATCGGCAACGCCCTCAAGCACGGCGGTTCGCCGGTACGGGTGGCGGTGCGGACGGAGGGCGAGGAGCTGGTGATCGAGGTACGGGACCACGGGCCCGGCATCCCCGAGGACGTCCTGCCGCACGTCTTCGACCGGTTCTACAAGGCGAGCGCGTCCCGGCCGCGCTCCGAGGGCAGCGGGCTGGGGCTGTCGATCGCCATGGAGAACGCGCACATCCACGGCGGCGACATCACGGCGGCGAATGTGCCGGACGGCGGCGCGATGTTCGTGCTGCGGCTGCCTCGGGACGGCTCCAGGACCGCGGACGCGGACCGGGACCGCGATCGGGAAACGGGAGAGGAAGGCGACGTACGGTGACACGGGTGCGCCGTACGGGCCGTACGGGCGGGGTGCTGGCGGGGGTGCTCGCGCTGGCGTTCTGTGCCACGGCGTGCGGGATCAGGACCACGTCGGTGCCGGTGGACGCCGGGCCCGCGCCCTCGCGGATGCCGTGCGAGGTACCGGGCAAGGACGTGGTCACGCAGGCCGCACCGGGTCTGCCGGTGCGCGTGTACCTGGAGTGCGCGTCCGAGCTGGCGTCGGTGGAGCGCGCCGCGCGGATGCCGGACGAGAAGACCACGGACACCCGCGCGCGGCTCGCGCAGGTGCTGCTGGACGAACTCCAGGCACGGCCGTCGGCCGCCGAGCGTGAGGCCGGTTTCACCACGGAGGTGCGGGGGCCGCTGGTCGTCTCGCCGGGGCGCTCCGCCGACCCGGCGGGCACACTGCGGCTGAGCCGCCAGCCGGAGGACCTGGCGGCGGCCGCGCTCGCGCAGATCGTCTGTACGTTCGCGGAGAGCGCGGCGACGGACGGGAAGGTCGTCCTGGCCGGTCCCGGCGACTATCCGCCGCGTGCCTATGTGTGCGGGGAGGAGACGAAGAGCCGGCCGGACGCGTCCGTACCGACCCTCGGTCCGGTCACCGCTTCTCCCTCCTCCTAGGAGGAGGGACACCGTCTCCTCCTGGGACGAGAGACCGTTCACGGACCGTCTCCCGTCCCAGACGGACGGTCATCGGCCCGGGTCCGGGTGATCCGGGTCTCAACGCGCTCTTCCCGTGTACGGAGCGGAACCGATCGTCCCGGGCGTGGCGTCTTGGGATGCGTGCGCCAAGGCCCGGACGGCAGTGCCGTCATCCGTATCCGTACGGCGGGGCTCGTTCTCCTCGTCACGCATCTGTTGGTCGTGGCGTGGCTGACGCTCCGCCCGCTCGATGTCATGTGGGTCACCGCGGCGAACCTGCGACCCTTCGCGGGTATCAGGGCGGATCTCGCGCTCGGTCCCGTCGAGGCGTTCCGCCGTATCGCCGAGGGACTGCTCCTGCTGGCCCCGCTCGGGGTGCTGCTGCCGGTCGCGGGCGGCCGGCTGGCCGTCTCCCCCTGGGCCTCCCTGGCCCGTACGGTCGCGGCGGGCGCGCTGATCTCGCTGGCGATCGAGCTGCTCCAGACCGGGGTGCCCGGTCAGGTCGTCGACGTGGACTCCCTGCTGCTGAACACGACCGGGGTGGCCCTCGCACATCTGGCGGTCGTTCCGGCGACCCGGTCCCGGATGCGCCGCAGGAGGCACCCCCACACCCCCCGTACCCCCTCGTCACGGGGGGATGACCAGGTACCCCTCCCGTGGGAGGAGGCGTCTCAGGGGGCGACCCCGACGATTCCCAGGGTCGGCGTGGCCCCGTAGAGCGAGGCGCGGACCCCCTTCCGGGCGCACCATGGAGAGGAAGGGGAGCTGCGACGGACAGACTCCCGAACGGTCTCGTGAAGGAGCTCATCATGGCCGCATTGGTCCGCCCCCGAGAGGGACGCATGATCGGTGGAGTGTGCGCGGCGCTGGCTCAGCGCTTCGGCACCTCCGCGACCACGATGCGTGTGATCTTCGTGGTCTCGTGTCTGCTGCCGGGTCCCCAGTTCTTGCTGTACCTGGCGCTGTGGGTGTTTCTGCCCGGCGAGAAGCAGGCCAAGACGACCACTGCCTGGTAGGCGAGCGCCCGGTGACGGGCGCCCGGCGGGCACGGTCCGCCGCCGGCACGCGGGAAGGGGCGCACACCCTGATCGACGGGTGTGCGCCCCTTTCACGTACCCGGCTGCCGAGGGGCGTCAGCCTCCGAGGGGCAGCCTCAGATCGCGGCGCCCTTGACCGGGAGGCCGCCGAGGAGGCCCGCGGCCGGGCCCGCCTGGAGCGCGCCGACGGCGATCGGGGCCGTCTGCTGGATGGTGGTGAGCGCGCTGCGGCCCGCGAGGAGCGCGCCGTCGACGCCCATGGGGAGCTGCTCGGCGATGTCCTCCGACGGGAGCGTCCGGGAGACGAGGTCCAGCGCGCCACCGGCGTCGGGCACGGAGGGCGCGGCGGAGGCGCTGCCCGTGGCGGCGGTGGCGGCGAGGGCGGCACCGAGGGCGGCGACACCGAGAGTCTTGACAGCGGACTGCTTCATCTGGGTTTTCGTCCTTGGGGGAGGGGGAATATGAGCGGCTCTGCAAGGTAGCCAGCGCGCGCGTCGCCCGCAAACACCGGGGCGCCACGGGAATTCTGTGTTCCCGGTGGCGCCCCGCTCCCCGTACTCCCGTGGATCAGACCACGGACTCGCTGGTCACAGCCGTCTGCCGGAACAGCCATTCGGATTTCAACTCGGCGTATCCGGGCTTGATCACGTCATTGATCATGGCCAGTCGTTCATCGAAAGGAATGAATGCTGATTTCATCGCATTGACTGTGAACCATTGCATGTCGTCGAGCGCGTAGTCGAACGCCTCGACCAGCAGCTCGAATTCACGGCTCATGCTCGTGCCGCTCATCAGACGGTTGTCGGTGTTGACCGTCGCGCGGAAGTGCAGCTTCCGCAGCAGGCCGATGGGGTGCTCGGCGATCGAGGGGGCCGCGCCCGTCTGGAGGTTGGAGCTGGGGCACAGCTCCAGCGGGATGCGCTTGTCGCGTACGTACGCGGCGAGGCGGCCGAGGGTCACCGCGCCGTCCTCGGCGACGTCGATGTCGTCGATGATCCGCACCCCGTGGCCGAGGCGGTCGGCGCCGCACCACTGGAGGGCCTGCCAGATGGACGGCAGGCCGAAGGCCTCGCCCGCGTGGATCGTGAAGTGGTTGTTCTCGCGCTTCAGGTACTCGAAGGCGTCGAGGTGGCGGGTGGGCGGGAAGCCCGCCTCGGCGCCGGCGATGTCGAAGCCGACGACGCCCGAGTCGCGGTAGCTGTTGGCGAGTTCGGCGATCTCCAGGGCGCGGGCCGCGTGCCGCATGGCGGTGAGCAGGGCGCCGATACGGATGCGGTGGCCGTTCTCGCGGGCGCGCCGCTCGCCTTCCCGGAAGCCGGCGTTGACGGCCTCGACGACCTCTTCGAGGGTGAGGCCGCCTTCCAGGTGCTGCTCGGGGGCGTAACGGATCTCCGCGTACACCACGCCGTCCTCGGCCAGGTCCTCCGCGCACTCGGCGGCGACCCGCACGAGCGCGTCACGGGTCTGCATGACGGCGCAGGTGTGGGCGAAGGTCTCCAGGTAGCGCTCCAGCGAACCCGAGTCGGCGGCCTCGCGGAACCAGAGGCCGAGCTTGTCGGACTCGTCCTCGGGCAGCGACGCGTATCCCACCTCGCGGGCGAGGTCGATGATCGTGCCGGGGCGCAGCCCGCCGTCCAGATGGTCGTGGAGAAGGACCTTGGGGGCGCGGCGGATCTGGTCGGCTGTGGGCGGACGGAAGGTCTGGCTCGTCATCCCCGCACTCTAGCGCCTACGCGCGTAGATCACCGGGGGTCGATACGTAACAGTGACCGTGCGGACGGGTGGAGTACACCTGTCCTTCTGAGACTGTTCTGTTATGGGACAGCGGGCAGTTCCCGGGCCGGGGGAGCGCATGGCGGGTGGGGACGGGCAGGGGCGGCCGGGTCGCGGGGAGCCGCACGCGCGGCTGGGGCGGGCCGTACTGCCGCCGCCCACGGGATCGGCGACGGGCGGGGTGGTGCTGGTCCTCCCGGAGGGGGACGCGGTCTCGCTCCGGCGGCCTTCCCTCGTGTCGCACGCGGGGGTGATGTCGCTCGCGCGGTCGCTGGCCAGGTCGGGGGCGGCCGAGGGGCTGGTGGTGCACGTCGTGCGGTACGGCCTGCGCGGCTGGAACGGCGTGGACGCGCGGCTCGCGGCGGACGCCCGCTGGGCGGCGGACGAGGTCCTGCGGCGGTACGGCGACGTGCCGGTGTGCCTCGTCGGGCACGGCATGGGCGGCCGGGCGGCGCTGCGGGCCGCCGGTCATCCGGCGGTCAACTCGGTGCTGGCGATGGCGCCCTGGCTGCCCGAGGACGACGTGGCGGGCGAACAGGAGCCGGTACGGCAGCTGGTGGGACGCCAGGTACTGATCATGCACGGCACGAACGACGCGCGGACCGATCCCGAACTGTCCTACCGGCTGGCCGAGCGCGCCAAGAAGACCAACCGCGACATCTGCCGCTTCGAGGTCCACTCGGACGGCCACGCGCTGCGCCAGCACCACGGCGAAGTCCTCGCCCTGGCCACGGACTTCGTCCTGGGCGCGCTGCTGTCGCGGACCTACTCCCGCCCGGTCGCGGACGCGCTGGCGGCTCCGCCGCCGCTGGGCCTTCGGATGCCGCTGGCCGCGGGGTTCGGGCGGTCGTTACGGCGGTAGGGCTCCGCGCCTCCGGGGGGGGGCGGTACGGACTCAGCGCGCGTCCTCTTCCTCGTCCTCCTCCGCCGGCTCGTCGTCGTCCTCCCACTCCCCGGCCTGTTCGTCGTCGTCCTCGGCGTCGTCGTCCGCGTCGGCGTCGTCGTCCGCATCGGCGTCGTCGTCCGGGGCTTCGTCCTCGTACGCGTCGTCGTCCTCCTCGTCGGCCAGGGCATCCTCGTGCGAGCGGACGACTTCGCCGTCGCGGATCTCGCCCCGCCAGCCCTCGGCCTCCTCGTCGGTGAGCGTCACGTACCGCTGGAAGTTCTTGAAGTCCAGACGCATCCGGCGCCCTTGGACGCGCCAGAGGTTTCCGGTCTTCTCGAAGAAGCCGGCGGGATAATATTCGATGACCAGGACGATCCTGGTCAGCGAAGGCGTCAGCTCGTGGAAAGTGACCACGCCATGGGTGGATCCCTTCGCGCCTTCGGATTCCCAGACGATGCGGTCGTCCGGAATCTGTTCCAGAACGGTCGCCTCGAAACTCCGTGACGACGGTCCCACCTTCACTTTCCACTGGGTTGTCGTCTCGTCGTCCGCCGACACGCTTCGTACGCCCTTGGTGAATCCCGAGAACTTCTCGTAATTCGTCCAGTGGTCGTAGGCGGTCCTGATCGGGACGCCCACGTCCAACGACTCGATGACACTGGTGACTTTGGTGTCGCCCGCCTTGCCTCCTCCACCGCCACCCCCGCCGCCACCGGTCACCTTGTCGACGACATTGTCCTTCACGTCCTTGGCCTTGTTCGAGATCAGTGTCTTCACCGGGGCCTCGCCCAGCCCGACCAGGGTGCCGATCGAGGGGAGCTTCCCACCGTTTTCCGCGATCTCTGTCAACTGACCTGTCAGAACCGTGAGCTTGTCCCCGGCCTTCTCGGCGAGTTGTTCCACCTGCGTGCCGACGAATCCCGTGATTTCTCCCCGTACCTTCTCCACGGCGGAGGCACCGAGATGGGCAATCGCTTGCTCTGTCTTCGCCATGGCTGACTACCTCCGGCGATCGGCGTTCGACGACGTCTTCTTCGCCGCCTTCTTGGGCGGCGCATCACTCTTCCTGCCGGCCGTCTTCTTCGCCGCTGTCTTCCTCGCGGGAGCCGACTTCTTCGCCGGGGCGCGCCGGGCGGGCTGCCGCTTCTTCGGCGCGGGCCGCTCAGGCCGCTGGGAGCGGGTGTGCCGGCGCTGCGCCTGAGGCTCTTCCTCGGCCTCTTCCTCGTCGTCCGGCTCCTCCTCCGGCTCCTCGTCCGTCTCCTCGCCCGTCGCCTCGTCCGTCTCCTCTTCCGGCTCGTCGTCGTCGGTCTCCCCCTCTTCCCCCTCCTCGTATTCGTCCTCGTACTCTTCCTCGTCCCCCTCCTCCTGCTCCTCGTCCTTGCCGCCCTTGCCACCGGGGCCGTGACCGCCGAGCGCACCGGAGAGCGATCCCATGCCCCGGCCCGCCACGGACGTGAGCGCCTTGCGGGCCGCCTGGGCGCCTTCCGTACGTACCTGCTCCTGGAGCTCCGCGACCTGGGGGATCTCACCGAGGCGGCTCACTCCCCCGGAGATCAACTGCCGCGGGGAAAGGCCCATTCGCTTGCCGGTGAGGTACGTCGCGGCCGTCAGGGCGAGCCGCCCCTTCTTCGTACGGCCCAGCACATAACCGCCCACGATCGCCGCGCCCAGCGCGTATTTGTTGTTCTCCGCCATTGAGTACGCCACCTTCCAATGCCTCGTCTGCGCTCGGCTTTTGACGTTCCGCGCCCGAACGGGCCCGGCCGCGTTCACACCGGCGTCCCCCGTACGAACACCTTCCAGTGTGCGTGGCATGCGCGGTCGACGCCATTCAGCCGAGCGGCGGACAAGCGGAGTGCGACTCCTTCTCACATAGAGCGACATTCTCCGGGCGGGCAAGGATCGTGCGACCATTGCTGCAAGGGGAAATGGGCCAGATCCGAGGATGTGCTACCGGCATGGGGAAAGACGCAGGGTACGCCGAAGAACCGTCCGAAGAGACGTACGACAATGCCGAACCGGACGTCGCGGAAGCCGAATCCGAAGAGGCCGAGGAAGCCGCGGCTTATGTGGACGACAGCGAGGACGAGATCGAGGGCGACGTGACCGCCGGGGAAGAGGCGGTGGCCGACGAGGAACCCGACGTCTATCTCGATGTGCCGGTGCTGAATATCGAGGAGATCAATCTGGAGGTCCAGGATCTCCGGGCGAGTGTGTCACTCCAGGCCGAAGTCCTCGATCTGCTCAGGCTGAATGTCGGGGCGGACGTCGAACTGGGCCGGGTGGAACTCGACGTCAAGGGCGTGGAGGCACAGGCGCAACTCAAGGTCCGGCTGCATCACGTGGCCTTGATTCTCCAGCGCGTGCTGACCACGATCGACCGGAATCCGCAGATCCTGGAGCAGATCACCCGCGGTGTGGGGTCCGCCGTCCAGGAGGTCGGCACCGGCACGCGGCAGGCGGTCGGGGAACTGGGGCGCGGGGCCGGCGGCGCGGTGGAACACGTCGGCCGGGGAGCGGGCGAAGCCGTCGAAGAGGTGGGGCAGGGCGCCGGCGGTGCCGTGGAAGGCGTCGGGCGCGGAGCGGGGAAGGCCGTGGAGCACGTGGGCCGCGGAGCGGGTGAGGCGGTCGAGGAGGTCGGCGAAGGCGCCGGAGGAGCCGTACAGGACGTCGGCCGGGGCGCGGGAGAAACCGTCCAGGGCGCCGGAGAAACGGTCCGGGGCGTGGGCGAAGGCGCTGGAGGAGCCGTACAGCAAGCGGGCCGGGGCGCCGGAGGAGCGGTCGGCGACGTGGGCCGGGGCGCCGGCGAGGTGGCCGGGGACGCCGTCGAAGGCGCCGAAGAGGTCGCCGGGGACGCCGCCCGTGGGGCTGGGGACGCCGTCGAGGAGGTCGGGGACGTGGGCAAGGACATCGGTGAGGAGACCGAGGACCTCGCGGAGGAAGCCGGAGAGGCCGTCGAGGAGGACGTCGAAGACGTCGAGGAGACCGGCCGGGACACGTCCCGTACCGCCAGGAACACCGGCAAGAGGGTCCGCAGGAACACCGACCGCACGCCCGGCGCCATTTCCGGTACGGCGAAGTCGAAGCGGCGGAAGCCGCCGACGCGGACCATCGGCAAACGCACCCGCGAAGCCACGGAGGCCGAGGCACGCACCCCGAGGCGGCGCGCCGAACGCTGAGGGCCGCCCGGCCGTCGTACGTCGCCCTCCGGCGGGCTGGCTCCCGGCTGGGTCCTCCCGGCCCGGGTCCGCCCGGGTCCGCCCGGGTCCGCCCGGGTCCGCCCGGGTCCGCCCGGGTCCGCCCAGTCAGTCCGGTCAGTCCGGTCAGTCCGGTCAGTCCGGGAGGATCTGTCCCCGCCGGGACAGGAGGAAGCGCTTGAACTCCGCCACCGGTGGGGTGTCCGGGTGCCCGTCCAGCCAGGCCAGGCCGATCTCCCGTACCGCGCGCGGTGCCGTCACGGTCAGTTCCACCACCCCGGGGCGCGCCACCGCCGGCGGGGGCAGCAGGGCCACCCCGAGGCCCGCCGCCACCAGGCCCCGCAGGGTCTCCGCCTCCTCCCCCTCGAACGCGACGCGCGGCTTGAAGCCCGCCTTCGCGCACAGGTCGTCGGTGATCCGGCGCAGCCCGTACCCCGGTTCGAGGGTGACGAACGATTCGTCCGCCGCCTCGGCGAGCCGGACACGCTTGCGGCCCGCGAGCCGGTGGTCGTCGGGGACGACCAGGCGCAGGCGCTGGACGTCGACCCGCCGGGCGACCAGGTCGGGGGCGTCCGGCACCGGTGAGGTCAGGCAGAGGTCCAGGTCCCCGGCGCGGAGGCGTTCGATCATCGCCTCGCCGTAGTTCTGGACGAGTTGGAACCGTACGCGCGGATGGTCCGCGCGGAAGGCCCGGATCAGACCCGGCACCGTCTCCGAGCCCATGGTGTGCAGAAAGCCGAACGCGACCTTGCCGGACTCCGGATCCGCGTCGGCCCGCACGGACTCGGCGGCCCGCTCCACCTCGGCGAGCGCGCCTTCGACCGAGGTGAGGAACGCCCGGCCGGCGGGGGTGAGCGAGACCGTACGGCCCTTGCGGGCGAACAGGGCGATCCCCAGGTCCTGTTCGAGCCTGACCATCGCCCGGGAGAGCGTGGACTGCGGGACTCCCATGTCCTGCGCGGCCCGCGTCACGTGTTCGTGGCGGGCGACCCCGGCGAAGTACGCGAGGCGCGGGGCGAGCAGCGCCGGCCAGGACTCGGGATCCAGATCGGCCTGCGGGGCGTCTCGCGTACCGTCTGATCTCGGCTGATGCACCATGGGATCGATTATCGCCATTCCCCGCATTGGACGCATGAGCGGCGAGTGCCTACGTTCGTCGTATGCCTTCTGTCAGTACCGAGGCACCCGTCACCGCGGGTGCCTCCGCAGCGCCGTCCGCCTCCCTCACCCCTGGTGAACAGCTCACCCCTGGTGGCCCCGGCTACCGCCGCATGAGCCTCGCGCTCTTCGCCGCCGGGATCGCGACCTTCGCCCTCCTCTACTCCACGCAGGCCCTCCTGCCCGCGATCTCCACGGACTTCGGTGTCACGGCGGGGCAGGCCAGTTGGACGGTGTCGGCGGCGACGGGCGCGCTCGCCCTCTTCGTCCTGCCGCTGAGCGCGCTCTCCGAGCGCTTCGGCCGGCGGACGCTGATGACCGCCTCGCTGGCGGTCGCCGTGGTGGTGGGGCTGCTGGTGCCGTTCGCGCCGAACCTGGAGTGGCTGGTGGCGCTGCGCGCCGTGCAGGGCGCGGCGCTGGCCGGGCTGCCGGCCTCCGCGATGGCGTTCCTCGCCGAGGAGGTACGGCCGAAGGCGCTGGTCGCCGCGATCGGCCTGTTCGTCGCGGGCAACAGCATCGGCGGCATGAGCGGCCGTATCCTCACCGGCTGGGTCGCCCAGGCGTGGGGCTGGCGGGTGGGGCTGGCGGTGGTCGGGCTGCTGGCGGCCGCCTGCGCGCTGGTCTTCCGCGCGATGCTGCCGAAGGCCAGGAACTTCACCTCCCGCACGCTGAGCCCGGGGGCGCTGGCGAAGACGGTCCGGGGGCACCTGTCCGATCCGCTGCTGCTGCGGCTGTACGCGATCGGCGGGCTGTTCATGACGGTGTTCGGCGCCGTCTACACCGTCATCGGCTACCGACTGGTGGCGGAGCCGTTCAGCCTCCCGCAGGGCGTGGTCGGCTCGGTCTTCGTCGTCTACCTGGTCGGTACGGTCTCCTCCGCGGCGGCCGGCCGGCTCGTCGGGCGGCTGGGGCGGCGCGGCGCGCTGTACCTGGCCGTCGGCACGACGACGGCGGGCCTGCTGCTCTCCCTCGCCGACACGCTCGCCGCGGTCCTGCTCGGCCTCGTACTGATCACAGCGGGCTTCTTCGCCGGCCACGCGGTCGCGTCGTCGTCCGTGAGCCGTACGGCCAAGTCGGGCCGCGCGCAGGCGTCGGCGCTCTACCAGTCCTCGTACTACCTGGGCAGCAGCGCGGGCGGCACGCTGGGCGCGATCGCCTTCCACGCCGGGGGCTGGGCGGCGACCGTCGCGCTCGGGCTGCTGGCGGTGCTGGGCGTCGTGTCGATCACGCTGTACGGGTCGCGCTGCGCGCGGGTGGAGCGGCGCCGGGTGCTCGCGGGCCACTGAGGCCCCTGGGGACCAAGAGTCCCTGTTACCGAATCGGCGTACAGGGGCGTGCAACTGCGCGTACCGTTCGTCCGTCTATCTCCCTGACACGCGCTACAACAAGGCGCGGCACACAGCCATGTCGGAGCAGGTACGAGGACGGACGGGGCGGGACCATGGGAAGTATCGGACGCAGAGGGGCCGTCGCGGCGGGGATCGCCGCGCTGGTGGTGCCGTTGACCGTGGCACTGGGCGGCACCCCCGCGCAGGCGGCGAGTTGTACGACCAGTACGGGGCCGAACCAGAAGCAGGTCGAGAAGTTCCTCGGCCGGCCGGTGGACGGCAAGCAGTCGGCCGCCGACTGCAAGGCCATCCGCGCCTTCCAGTCGAAGCACGGCATCACGCCGACGATCGGCTACGCCGGGCCCGTCACCTGGGGCGTGATGGACCTCATGAACAAGCAGAAGGCCGCGGGCAAGACGCCCAACAAGGCCGGCAAGTGCCCGACGAACAAGGGCCGGATCGCCTGTGTCGACCTGACGCGTCAGCTGAGCTGGATCCAGGACGGCAAGAAACTGGTGTACGGACCGGTCCCGGTGCGCACCGGCCGCGACAAGTACGAGACCAGGACCGGCCTCAAGAAGATCGGCTGGCGCGACAAGAACCACGTGTCGTCGATCTACGACGTGCCCATGCCGTACAGCCAGTTCTTCGACGGTGGCCAGGCGTTCCACTCGGTGGGCGTGAGCATGTGGAACCCGCCGGGTTCGCACGGCTGCGTGAACATGACGACGGCGGCGGCTTCGAAGTACTGGTCGCTGCTCAAGACCGGTGACGACGTCTTCGTGTACGGCCGTAAGCCGGGAACCTGAGCCGATTGTCAGTGGGGTGCGGTAGCTTCCGAAGGACTGGTTCCAAGGGGGCGACTGGGGTGACCCGATGAGTGATCTCGCGACAACAGAGGATCTTGATTCCCGGCTGGAGAAACACCGGACGGAGCTGACGGGGTACTGCTACCGGATGCTCGGTTCGGCCTTCGAGGCCGAGGATGCCGTGCAGGACACGATGGTGCGGGCGTGGCGCAGCTTCGACAAGTTCGAGGGCAGGTCCTCGCTCAGGTCGTGGCTGTACCGCATCGCGACGAACGTGTGCCTGGACATGCTGAACGCGGGCAACCGCAGGGCGCGGCCGATGGACCTGTCCGCCGCGACGCCGGTGGCCCAGGCGCAGCTCAACGCGCGGCCCGAGGTGACGTGGCTGGAGCCGGTGCCGGACGGCCGGGTGCTGCCCTCGGTGGCGGACCCGGCCGACCGGGCGGTGGAGCGGGAGACGATCCGGTTGGCGTTCATGGCGGCGCTCCAGCATCTGCCGCCCAAGCAGCGGGCCGTGCTGATTCTGCGCGAGGTGCTGGCGTGGAAGGCGAGCGAGGTGGCGGAGCTGCTGGGCACGACGGTGGCTTCGGTGAACAGCGCGCTCCAGCGGGCGCGGGCGACGATCGCCGAGTCGGAGCCGGCGTCGACGGACGCGGCGGATCCGCTGGACGACGAGCAGAAGGAGCTGCTGGAGCGCTATGTCACGGCCTTCGAGGGCTATGACATGAAGGCGCTGACGACGCTCCTGCACGAGGACGCGACGCTGTCCATGCCGCCGTACGACCTGTGGCTGCAAGGCCACGACGACATCGTGGGCTGGATGCTCGGAGTGGGCTCCGTCTGCCGGGGCTCGCGCCTCATCCCGACGGTGGCCAACGGCACGCCGGCGTTCGCGCACTACCACCCGGCCGAGGACGGCAACGGGCATACGCCGTGGGCGCTGATGGTCATCGAGATCGTGGACGGCCGGATCTCGGGCATCAACTCGTTCCTGGACACGGAGCGGTGGTTCCCGCTGTTCGACCTGCCGGCGAGGCTGGAGAAGGAGTAGCGCTGCCGCGTGGGCCGTTCCGTCCGGCCCGGCCCACGCGGTACGACTCCTCCCCCACCCCCTACGGATCGTCGTCCAGGTCCCCGTACGGCCCCACCACGTCGGCGAGTCCCACCAGGTCCACCAACAGCCGCAGTTCCCGATCGGCCCCCCGCACCCGCAGCCGGACGTCGCGCCTCCGGGCGGTGAGCTGTAACCGCGCGAGCGCGTTGACAGCGACAAGTCCGGGCCGCTCCAGACCTCGGACATCGCAGACCGCCTCGGTAGCCCCACTCCCCCGCAGCCGAGCGACCAGCTCGTCACACAACCGGGGCACGTCACCGGGCCCGAGCCGGCCCGAGACGACAAGAACGATCGGTTTCGTGGCATCCACAACCAGAGAGACCGCCGCGGGAGCCGGAACTCATCGCGGCGGTCTCGGGGTGTTGTGCGGTGGGCTGTCAGTTGACGGGAGACTCACCCGTGTCGATGGTCAGGCCGAACGGCTCGGGGAGGGTCAGCTTCTCGCCGTACTCCACGGATGCCAGGACGCGGTACGTACCCGCCTCGGGCTCCCCGTAGAGCGTTGCGGTCGGACGCCCCGTGTGCCAACGGTCGAGAAGCAAGTAGAGCGGGGCCTCAGCCTTGGCGTAACCGTGCGCCTTCGTGATTCGGTCGTGGTTCGCGTTTCCACGAGAGGTGATTTCAACCACGAGTAGTGCTTCGCCCGCCGGAACAGTGTTGCCCGGCCCGGTCATGGACTGCGCAGGAATGACCATGAGATCGGGCATGTAGAGCCCACCAACACCGGGGATGGCGACTACCTGCGTCTGGGTGATCTCCCAGTCCTCGGGAACAACGCCGGCCAAACGACGATGGAGTCGCGAAACGCTGAAGGTGTCTTCCTTCGACGGCCCGGGTGACACGGTGATGATGCCCTCGACGATCTCCACCTTGCAGCCCTCGGGCGCACCCGTGCCTTCCCAGACACGGACAAGGTAGTCCCAGGCTTGGTCGTCCAGGTGTGTGGTCATGGTGGCCTCCTTGGTTCCGCCACCGATCCCAGCACGGCGGACGGGACCGGTGGGGGTCCACCGGTCCCGTTCACCCGAATGGGGAAACCGCAGGTCAGGCGATACGTTCCAGCACAACCGGAGTCGGTTCGTAGGCGGTGCCTGTTGGGGCGATGTCGTACGTGGAGGTCAGAGCCTCCTGGGCGTATGCGAACTTTTCCGGGGTGTCCGTGTGGAGCGTGAGGAGCGGCTGGCCCGCTGTCACGTGGTCGCCCGGCTTCGCGTGGAGTTCGATGCCCGCTCCTGCCTGGACCGGGTCCTCCTTGCGGGCGCGGCCCGCGCCCAGGCGCCAGGCGGCTACGCCTACGCCGTACGCGTCCAGGCGGGTCAGGACGCCCGAGGACGGGGCCGTGATCACCTGGTGCTCGCGGGCCACCGGGAGGGCCGCGTCCGGGTCGCCGCCCTGGGCCGTGATCATCCGGCGCCAGACGTCCATCGCCGAGCCGTCGGCCAGCGCCTTCGCCGGGTCGGCGTCCCGCAGGCCCGCCGCGTCGAGCATCTCGCGCGCCAGGGCCAGGGTCAGCTCGACCACGTCCGCCGGGCCGCCGCCCGCGAGGACCTCGACGGACTCCCTGACCTCCAGCGCGTTGCCCGCGGTGAGGCCCAGCGGGGTCGCCATGTCGGTCAGCAGCGCGACCGTCAGGACGCCGTGGTCGTTGCCGAGGCCCACCATCGTCGCCGCCAGCTCACGGGCGTCCTCGACGGTCTTCATGAAGGCGCCGGAGCCGACCTTGACGTCCAGGACCAGCGAGCCCGTACCCTCGGCGATCTTCTTCGACATGATCGAGGACGCGATCAGCGGGATGGCCTCGACGGTGCCGGTGACATCGCGCAGCGCGTACAGCTTCTTGTCGGCGGGGGCAAGACCGTCGCCCGCCGCGCAGATCACCGCACCGGTGCTCTCCAGGACGTGCAGCATCTCGGCGTTGGAGAGCAGCGCCCGCCAGCCGGGGATGGACTCCAGCTTGTCGAGCGTGCCGCCGGTGTGGCCGAGGCCGCGCCCGCTGAGCTGCGGGACGGCCGCGCCGCACGCCGCCACCAGCGGGGCGAGCGGCAGGGTGATCTTGTCGCCGACACCACCCGTGGAGTGCTTGTCCGCCGTCGGACGGGACAGCCCGGAGAAGTCCATGCGCTCGCCGGAGGCGATCATGGCGGCGGTCCAGCGGGCGATCTCGGTGCGGTTCATGCCGTTGAGGAGGATCGCCATGGCCAGCGCCGACATCTGTTCGTCGGCGACCTCGCCCCGGGTGTAGGCGTCGATCACCCAGTCGATCTGCTCGGGGCTCAGTTCGCCCCGGTCCCGCTTGGTGCGGATGACGGAGATGACGTCCATGGCGTGCGTTCCTTTCGGCACAACAGGTGTGCGAGGGCGGGGTGGAGCGGTGGGGTGTGCGGCAGCACACCGGTCGTACGCAGTTGTACGGCCCCGGCGCCGCCGGGTCGCGGCGGCGGCGGGGCCGGGTCAGGGGGTGGGGCGGGCGGGCGGCCCGCTCCGACGGAGGTCAGGCCAGGTGCCCGGGGCCGAACGCCTGCGGCAGCATGTCGTCCAGCGTGCGGATGCCCGCCGGGGTCTCCATCACCAGCTCGGGGCCGCCGAACTCGTACAGCAGCTGTCTGCACCGCCCGCACGGCACCAGCACCTCCCCCGCGCCGTCGACGCAGGTGAAGTGGGTGAGCCGGCCGCCGCCCGTCAGGTGCAGGGCGGAGACCAGTCCGCACTCGGCGCACAGCGACAGGCCGTACGACGCGTTCTCGACGTTGCAGCCGCTGATCGTACGGCCGTCGTCCACCAGGGCCGCCGCGCCGACCGGATAGCCGGAGTACGGGACGTACGCCCGGGACATCGCGTCCCGCGCGACGGACCGCAGCTCCGTCCAGTCGATGTCGGCCTCCGGCGTGCCCGCGGCTCCCGCCGCGCCGCCGGCCGTCACTTTCCTTGTCCTCTTCGATAGCGCATGCCGTCAGCTTTGGGCATCCGCAGCCGCTGGGCCGACAACGACAGCACCAGAAGCGTCACGACGTACGGCGTCGCGCCGACGAAGTCCGAGGGGACGGTGTCGGTGACCAGGTACCAGACCAGGATGAGCAGCGCCGTGACCCCGCTCAGGATCGCCTGGAAGCGCGCCTTCCGGTACGCCTTCCACGCGGCGAGCAGGACCAGCAGCACCACGAGCAGGAGCAGCAGCGCGTGCACGGTCTCGCCGCCGTTGCGCAGCTGGAGCGCGTCGGAGAAGCCGAACAGGCCGGCGCCCATGGCGAGCCCGCCGGGCCGCCAGTTGCCGAAGATCATCGCGGCGAGACCGATGTATCCCCGGCCGCCGGTCTGGCCCTCCAGGTAGATGTGCGAGGGCACGGTGGCGAGGAACGCGCCGCCGAGTCCGGCGAGGCCGCCGGAGATCGCGACCGCCATGTACTTGTACGAGTAGACGTTGACGCCCAGCGACTCGGCGGCGACCGGGTTCTCGCCGCAGGAGCGCAGGCGCAGCCCGAACGGGGTCCGCCAGAGCACCCACCAGCTGCCCACGAAGAGGACGGCGGCGAAGATCGTCAGCACGGAGAGGTTGGTGATCGCGCCGCCGAGGATGCCCGCGAGGTCGGAGATCAGGAACCAGTGGTGGCCCGCCAGCGACGTGAGTCCGTCGGAGAGGCCCGGGATCGTGATGTCGGGGACGGAGTCGACGGGTGGGGACTGCTTGGGGTTGCCGCCCAGGGTCTGCGCCTCACCGGCGTTGAAGAAGATCTTGGCGAGGTACTGGGTGACGCCGAGCGCGAGGAGGTTGATGGCCACACCGGAGACGATGTGGTCGACCCCGAACGTCACGGTCACCACGGCGTGGAGGAGGCCGCCGAGGACACCGAAGGCGACGCCGGCCGCGATGCCGAGCCAGGGGTTGGTCTGCCAGCCGATCCAGCCGGCCCCGAAGGTGCCGAGGATCATCATGCCTTCGAGGCCGATGTTGACCACTCCGGCGCGTTCCGACCACAGGCCGGCCAGGCCCGCGAGGCCGATCGGTACGGCGAGGCCGAGCGAGGCGCTGATCTGGCCCGCCGAAGTGAGCTGGTCGGCGCCGGTGAGGATCCGTACGAGGGAGAGCAGGATCAGTCCGCCCGCGACGATCAGCAGGACCCGGGCGAGGGTCAGCTTGCGCCGGGCGGGCTTGGCGCCCGGGGCCTTCGGCGTCGTGGGAGAGGGAGGCGGGGTGTCGGTCGTCGTGGCGGTCATCGGGCCACCTCCAGCTTCTGGGTCGTGGCCGCCTGGGCGGCGAGTTCGGCGCCGACCCGCTGCTGCTGGCGTTTCAGGCCGTACCGGCGGACGATCTCGTAGGCGATGACGACGCAGAGGACGATGACGCCCTGGATCACGCCGAGGATCTCCTTGTCGTAGCCGATCACTTCGAGGTGGTTGGTGGTGCGCTCCAGGTAGGCCCAGAGGAGGGCCGCGAGGGCGATGCCGATGGGGTGGTTGCGTCCGAGCAGCGCGATCGCGATGCCGGTGAAGCCGATGCCCAGCGGGAAGTCGTTGCTGTACATGTGGCTCTCGTTGAGCAGCGTCGGCATGCCGATGAGACCGGCCATGGCGCCCGAGAGGATCATGCTGGTGAAGATCATCTTCTTGACGCTGACGCCGCTCGCGGCGGCGGCCGACTCGGACTGGCCGACGGCCCGCAGGTCGAAGCCGAAGCGGGTACGGCCGAGGACGAACCAGTAGGCGAGGCCCGCGAGCGCGGCGATGACGATGAATCCCCACAGCTGGCCGGCCGGGCCCATGTCCAGGGTGAAGAAGAAGGACGACTCCGGCAGCGGCTTGGTGGAGACCAGGGTGCCCGCGTCGTCCAGCTGGCCGAGCCGTTCGGGCTGGATCAGATAGCCGATGATCGCGGTGGCGATGGAGTTCAGCATGATCGTCGAGATGACCTCGCTGACCCCGCGTGAGGTCTTGAGGATGCCCGCGATGCCGGCCCACATGGCGCCGACCAGCATGGCGACGATGATGATGACCGGGATCTGGACGAGGGCCGGCAGGTGCAGCGCGCCGCCGACGACGGCCGCGGCGAAGGCCGCCATGCGGTATTGGCCGTCGACCCCGATGTTGAACAGGTTCATCCGGAAGCCGATGGCGACCGCGACACCCGCGAGGTAGTACGTCGTCCCCTTGTTGAGGATGTAGATCTGGCTGTCGCTGGCGGAGCCGTACGACAGCATGTCGTTGAACGCCTCGAACGGGTTCTTGCCCGTGGCGAGGATGACCAGCGCGGTGACGACGAGCGCCGCGACCAGGGCCAGCAGGGGGGCGCCGACCGCGAGGATCAGCCGCTCCTTGTCCAGCCGGGAGGTGAGCTTCTTCATCGGGCCTCTCCCGCGGTTTCGCCTGTTTCGCTGTCGGGCGCGGACTCGTCCGGGCCGCCGTCGCGCGCTGTGTGGCTTGTTCCGCCGTCGCGCTGCGGGGGCACGGCGTGCGCCAGGTGGCCGGTGGCGGCACCCGTCATGGCGGAGCCCAGTTCCTCGGGGGTGATGGTGGCGGGGTCGGCGTCGGCGACCAGGCGGCCGCGGTACATCACCCGCAGGGTGTCGGACAGGCCGATCAGTTCGTCCAGGTCGGCGGAGATGAGCAGGACGGCGAGGCCGTCGCGGCGGGCGTCCTTGATCTGGTCCCAGATCTGGGCCTGGGCGCCGACGTCCACGCCCCGGGTGGGGTGCGCGGCGATCAGCAGCTTGGGGTGGTGGCTCATCTCCCGGCCGACGATCAGCTTCTGCTGGTTGCCGCCGGACAGGGAGCCGGCCGTGACCTCGATGCCGGGGGTCCGTACGTCGTACTCGCGCACGATCCGTTCGGTGTCGAGGCGGGCGGCCTTGCCGTCGATGAGACCGCGCCGGGAGTTGGGCTCCTCGGTGACGTGGCCGAGGATGCGGTTCTCCCAGAGCGGGGCCTCCAGCAGGAGGCCGTGGCGCTGGCGGTCCTCGGGGATGTAGCCGATGCCACTCTCGCGCCGGATACGGGTGGGCGCGTGGGAGATGTCCGTACCGTCGAGGGTGATGACTCCGCCGTCGGGGTCGCGCAGACCCATGATCGCCTCGACCAGTTCCGCCTGGCCGTTGCCCTCGACCCCGGCGATGCCGAGGATCTCACCCTGGTGGATGGTGAACCGGATGTCGGCGAGGACGTCGCGTACGACTCCGTCGGTGTCGGTCGCGGTGAGCCTCAGGTCCTCGACCTTCAGCGTGGGCACGTCGGTGACGGTCGACTCGCGGGTCTCCGGGGAGGGCAGTTCGCTGCCCACCATCAGCTCGGCGAGCTGCTTGGAGGTGGTGGTACGGGGGTCGGCGCTGCCCACCGTCGTACCCCGCCGGACCACCGTGATCTCGTCGGCGACCGACAGCACCTCGCCCAGCTTGTGGGAGATGAAGATGACGGTCAGGCCCTCGGACTTCAGGTCGCGCAGGTTGTCGAAGAGGGCTTCGACCTCCTGCGGCACGAGGACCGCGGTGGGCTCGTCCAGGATGAGCGTGCGGGCGCCCCGGTAGAGGACCTTGAGAATCTCCACGCGCTGGCGGTCGGCGACGCCCAGTTCCTCGACGAGGACGTCCGGGCGGATCCCGAGGCCGTACGCGTCCGAGATCTCCTGGATCTTCTTGCGGGCCCGGGAGCCGATGCCGTGGAGCTTCTCGCCGCCCAGGACGACGTTCTCCAGGACGGTGAGGTTGTCGGCGAGCATGAAGTGCTGGTGCACCATGCCGATGCCGCGGGCTATGGCGTCCGCGGGGCTGCCGAAGCTGACCTGCGCGCCGTCGACGGTGATGGTCCCCTCGTCGGGCTTCTGCATGCCGTAGAGGATCTTCATCAGGGTCGACTTGCCGGCACCGTTCTCACCGCAGAGGGCATGCACGGTCCCTCTGCGAACGGTGATGTCGATATCGCTGTTGGCGACGACACCGGGGAAGCGTTTGGTGATGCCGCGCAGTTCGACGGCGGGAGGGCTGGACGCGTTGATGGCGCACTCTCCTCGGAGAAGGAGCGTTGGGGCGGGGGGCGTTCGGTGACGCTAGCGTGTCAACTCACGCCTACGCGCGTAGAGTTGGTACATCGTTATGGGCCCGGCAAGTGGGGCGGAGCACCTTCACCGGGCCCGTACACAGAACCGGCGCCCGGTGGAGAACCGGGCGCCGGAGCAGGTCACGGGGTGGTCTTGACCTTGATCGAGCCGTCCACGATCTTGGCCTTGGCTGCGTCGATCTTGGGCTGGATGTCCTCGATGAAGCCACCGCTCGTGGAGAGCGACACACCGTCCTTGGCGAGCGAGTAGGCGTTGGTGCCGACCAGCGGCTTCTTGTCGTTGATCGACTTGATCAGGTCGTAGACGCCGATGTCGACGTTCTTGACGACCGAGGTCAGGATCGAGCTCTTGTACTTGGCGAGGGAGACCTGGTTGTACTGGTCCGAGTCGACGCCGATGGCCCAGGCGCCCTTGGAGCCGTTGACGGCCTCGATCGCGCCGGAGCCGGAGGAGCCGGCGGCGCTGTAGATCACGTCGGCGCCGTTGTCGAGCATGCCCTGGGCGGCGGCCTTGCCCTTGTCGGGGCTGGCGAACCCGGAGGTGTCGGAGCCGTGCGACAGGTACTGGACGTCGACCTTGATCTTCGGGTTGGTGTCGTGGACACCCTGGACGTAACCCGCCTCGAACTTCTTGATGAGCGGGACGTCGACCCCGCCGATGAAGCCGACGCGGTCCTTCTTGGTCTTGAGCGCCGCGGCGACGCCACCGAGGTAGGAGCCCTGCTCCTCGGTGAAGACGATGTTGTCTACGTTCGGGGCGTCGACGACCGAGTCGACGATGCCGAAGGTGACGGCGGGGAACTTCGCGGCCACCGACTTCATCGAGTTGGCGTACGCGTAGCCGATGCCGACGACGGGGTTGTAGCCCGCCTCGGCGAGCTGCGTCAGGCGGTCGACGCGGTCGGCCTCGGTGTCGGTGGTCTTGGCCGTCAGCTCCTTGGCCTCGCCGCCGAACTCGGCCTTGGCCTTGTCGACGCCGCGCGCGGCGGAGTCGTTGAAGGAGTGGTCACCACGGCCGCCCACGTCGTAGGCGACGCCGACCTTGACACCTGACTTCGCGGAGGACGAGCCCGACGGGGCCGCGTCATCCTTGGCCTTGTCCGCGGATGTACTGCCACACGCGGTGGCGGTGAGGGCGAGTGCAGCTGAGGCTATGCCCGCTACAGCGATCTTGGATACCCGGCGCACGAGGGGGGCCCTTTCACTGGAAGCGCCTCCGTTGGCGCTGGTTTCGCGCCGATCGTAACGCGCGTAGATGTCAGTTAAAGACACGTTCACCAGTCGTTATCGGATCGTCTTCGAACCCGCGCGGGCACCCCGGGTGACCGTCCGGACACCCCGGGGAGTCGTGCGCTCCCCGGGGCCGTGCGCCGTCCGTCCCGGGGGTCGTGCGGCCGCTCCCCCCACATCCGTACACCCCCTGCTCAGGCCAGCATCGCGGCGGCGGTGAACAGCTCCACGGCCACCGCGATCGCCTGTTCGTCCACGTCGAAATCGCCGCGGTGGAGGTCGTAGCGCGTGCTGTCGCCGGGCGGCCGGACGCCGAGGCGGGCCATCGCGCCGGGGACCTGCTCCAGGTACCAGGAGAAATCCTCGCCGCCGAGGCTCTGCTCGGTGTCCTCGATCGCATACAACCCGCGGCGGGCGGTCTGCGCGTCCCGGAGCAGTTCGGTGACGACGACGTCGTTGACGACCGGCGGGACGCCCCGTACGTACGTCACCTCGGTCTTGGCGTGATGCAGCGCGGCGATCTCGTCGACGGCCGCGTGGATCAGGTCGGGGGCGTCGTGCCAGGCGGAGAGCTCCAGGCAGCGGACCGTGCCGGACAGCTCCGCGTGCTGCGGGATGACGTTGGCCGCGTGGCCCGATTCGATACGGCCCCAGGTCAGGACGAGCCCGGAACGGGCGTCGACCCGGCGGGCGAGCAGCGCGGGCACCTCGGCGGCCACCTTGGCGATGGCGGTGATCAGGTCGGTGGTGAGGTGCGGGCGCGCGGTGTGGCCGCCCGGGCCGTCGAGGGAGACCTCCAGGCGGTCGCAGGCGGAGGTGATGGGCCCGGCCCGCAGTGCGATGAGGCCGGCGTCCACCTTGGGGTCGCAGTGGACGGCGATGATCCGGCCGACGCCGACGAGGGCCCCGGAGTCGATGGCGGCGAGAGCGCCGCCGGGCATGACCTCCTCGGCGGGCTGGAAGATCAGCCGCACCGGGTTCGGCAGGAGGCCCCGGCGGTGGAGGTCGGCGAGGACCAGTCCGGCGCCGAGGACGGCGGTGGTGTGCACGTCGTGGCCGCACGCGTGGGCGCGGTCGGGGATGGTGGAGCGGTACTCCACGCCCACCTTGGTGTCCGGAATGGGCAACGCGTCGATATCGCCACGGATCGCCAGCACGGGCCGCACGCCCTGCGCGGACACCCCGCCCGCCTCCCCGATCTCCCCGATGTCACAGATGAGCCCGGTCCCACTGCCCAGCACCCGGGGCTCCAGCCCCGCCAGCTCCAGCCGCCGCTTGATCGCGGCGGTGGCGCGGAACTCCTGATTGCCCAGCTCAGGGTGCATGTGCATGTCCCGGCGGAACGCGATCAGCTCGGCGCGCAACCCTTCGGGAAGCGCACCGGGCAACGCTGCTTCGCCGGCCGGGGGAACATCGGACTCACGGGACGTCAAGTGGTTCACCTTCTGAAGATTAGGCCTCTTCCTAGGTCAACTACCCAGCGATCAACAAAAATTTCAGCCACACAGCCGAAAATTGGGCGAGCGGCCCGCATGGTGAGACGGCGGGGTGGGTAGAGCGGGCGTTCCCCACCCCGCGCTCCAGCCTCACCTGCCCTCCCGCACCCCATCGCCGCCGCCTCTCGTAGCGCTCCGCGTACGATGACTCCCGGTCCGGAGTCGGCCGTACGGTCCGTGGCCGGCTCATCCTGTGCGGTTCGGCCATGAGTGTCATGCACGAACCGCTGTCGGGCACGCAGCCGCTCCGCGGGCGGGCCGCGCGGACGGAAAACCATCTCGCCGAGGTGCTGCCCGGCCCGGAGCCCGGGGCGAAAATCCGGCCGCTCGGGGAAGCCAAGGCGACGATCGAGCGCCGGGCCCCCACGATCTGGCCCGCCTGGAGCACATCCGCGCACTACTCTCCGCGCAGGGATACGACACGGAGAACGCGGTCCTGGCCCTGTTCTCCCTGGCCGGCTTCCACTAGCCTCGGACTTTCACCACTTGGGCTGCGCAACGCTTGATTCCTAGCGTCGGAAGTGCCGCTGACGTGCGAGGCTGGGATTCGCGGAGGGTCCCGCCGGACGCGAGGATTCGAGCACTTCGTAGGTGAAGCGGAGTATAGGAAGTCGCGCAAGTGGCTGCTCAGGACGAGATACGCTCGCAGCGATGAGGTCGCCCGCACGGTAAAGAACGGGACCCGGGGTGCGGACAGGGTCGTTTGCCTCATCACCGTCAGGCAGATCGAGTGCGTTGGCTGGACTGCTGAGAGTCACGCGAGTCGGCTGTCCAGCAGGTGATCCGCTCTACGAAAAGTGCCTCTGACCAGCAAGAATGAGGATTGTCGAGGTCCTTGTTCCTGCCACTGTCGGAGGCACTTCCCAGGTGAAGAAGAATACCGGGTCCTACCCACACGTCCGCGTGGGGGACGGTGGCCGTTCGGTGGTCTCGCAAGCCGGAGCGGTGCTGCTGGTCGAGACGATCCGCAAGTCTGGTCTGGACCGGGCTATATCAACGGCGTTGGGGCCGTGGCGCAAGCCGCGGGCGGTGCACAATCCGGGGAAGGTCCTGTTGGATGTCGCACTTGCGACGGCCATGGGTGGGGACTGCTTGGCTGATGTCGGGATGCTGCGGGCGGAACCGGGTGTGTTCGGGCTGGTGGCCTCCGATCCGACGGTCTCCCGGCTGGTCGATGCCCTGGCTGCGGCCGGGTCGAAAGCCCTGACCGCGATCCGAACGGCGCGAGCCGAAACCCGCAGTCGGGTCTGGGAGTTGGCCGGCGAGGACGGTCCGGCCGCCGACGGCCAGGTGATCGTGGACATCGACGGAGTGCTGGTCCTCGCGCACTCCGAGAAGCAGGACGCGACCGCGACCTGGAAGAGGACCTTCGGCCACCATCCGCTCGTCGCGTTCGTCGACCACGGCCAAGCCGGGTCTGGCGAGCCGGTGGCCGCGCTGCTGCGGCCCGGCAACGCCGGCTCCAACACCGCGAGTGATCACATCACCACCACGCAACTCGCCCTGGCACAACTGCCCAGACACCTGCGGCGGGGGCGCAAGACACTTATCCGCACCGATTCCGTCGGCGGCACCCACGCCTTCCTCGACTGGCTCACCCGTCGCGGCCGGTGGCTGTCGTATTCCGTCGGTATGACCATCACCGACGCCATCCACCAGGCCGTGCTGAAGATCCCGGAGAAGGGGTGGACGCCGGCCTACGACGCCGACGGCATCGAGCGGCCCGGCGCCTGGGTCGCGGAGATCACCGACATACCCGACCTGAGCACCTGGCCGAAGGGCTTGCGGCTGATCGTCCGCAGGGAACGACCCCACCCCGGCGCCCAGCTCCGCTTCACCGACCTCGACGGACTGCGGCTCACCTGCTTCGCCACCAACACCACCGGCGGCCAGCTCGCCGACCTCGAACTCCGCCACCGCAGACGGGCCCGCTGCGAGGACCGCATCCGCAACGCCCGCGCCACGGGCCTGCGCAACCTGCCCCTGCACGACACCGCACAGAACCGGATCTGGCTGGAGATCGTCTCCCTCGCCCTCGACCTCCTCGCCTGGATGCCGATGCTCGCCCTGACCGCGGAAACCCGCCGCTGGGAACCCAAGAAACTCCGCCTGCGGCTGTTCTCCGCCGCCGCCCAACTCGTCACCACCGGCCGCAGCCGCTGGCTCCGCTTCACCACCCGGTGGCCCTGGACCGACGAGATCACCCAGGCAATCGACCGACTCAATGCCTTGCCGAGCCCCGGCTGACCCGCCACATCGACCGCCCCAACGATCGGCACCACCCACCGGAAAGTGGAACCCGGCGCCCACCCGACGCGACAACCGGGCCGTCAACGTGCCCCAACCCCCGAAAAAACCGCACCCCGCAAACACAGAACCCCCGTCAGCACACCGACGAGGACTCATGAACGATCGAGGCTAGGGCGGGTCCGCAAAGTGGCGTCAGGCCCGAAGTGTGCGGTCCACGGTGGCATCCGAGACCACGGGTCGGCCAGGTCCGGGCGCCGGTGGCGAGGCTACCGCGGCCGGGCAACGCGGGCAGCACTACCGCAGCCGACCACATCACCATGACGGACACAGCGGGATGATATGGCGCCCGGGAGGAAGTCAGGGTGCGGCCCCCGTCATCCATTGACCAGGTCGATGAACATCAAAATGGAAAGTGCGGCCACCGCGAGAAAGCGCAGCACAATGGTGCTGTCCACAATGTTGCGCAGCACATCTCGTTTGTTCCCTCGGAAAATCCAAGTGATCAATAGCGAGCCGATCGCCAAGTAAGCCATCGTGGCGATGGTTTCACGCCCTTCCGGGCGATCCTTGACGCTCGGGTCGAGATCATATGATTCCGCGTACATAGCGAAGGAGAGCAGAAGCCAGCAGAAGGCGAAGAAAGCCGTGACAACCGTTTCTGCGACGGTGAGACCGAGTCTGGTCCCAGGATTCAATCGATTGAGCATTGCGTGGATCCTCTTCACTGATCAGGCCGGTTGGTGGCCATGGGGACCACTCCTGGTTTCCAGAACCACCGGCTGGAGCCCGGGGCGGCGATCCGCCCCTTGGCGGACTTCCACCAGGATCTGCTGCGGGTGGCGGCGGGGCGGTCCGACATGCTCCTGGTCGATCTGCCGACCCTCTACGGATTTGTACTGATCCGCCGGTCAGATAAAACTCGGGTGATACCACTCAATCGTGCGCGAATCTGGGCGCAACCGACAACGATAGGGACCGGCAGCGCCCCGCCCTCGGACCGCTTCATTCATTTCGGTCACCATCGCGGTCAGGGAAGTCCACGCAATCTCGTATCCGCCAGTGCCGTGATCGAAGGCGAGCACGGCGCCGTGAGCCTGGTCGCGATGGTCCAGCATCAGTTCGTCGCCGGCGGAGGATCGCGCGAAAGGTATCCATTGTTGATGCGCCGAGCAGCCTATGACGTACTGGCTGTCGCCCTCATCAATGCTCCATGGTGTCGTACCCGTTGTGAAGCATCAGGAGTTTCCGCAGGTCACCACGGAGAGGGAAAAGACCGCTCCCGATCTTGTCTACGTCATGGGCCTCTGCCGGCGGGCGCAGCGTCTCGTGGTTTTCGGGGGCGTTTTGGCGTAGCCATTCCTCGAAATGGCCCCAGGCCGTGACGAATGGGTCGCCGCCTGCTTTCCTTATCGGCTCATCCACGATCGAGGGTCAGCCGATCTGACCATGTGCGATGCCGCGCACGAAGGCGGTGAACTGGGTGGGGGTGAACAACAGTGTGGGGCTCCCGGGGATCTTGCTGTCGCGCACCGCGCGGCTACCGTGGGGCAGGACTGCGACCTCCAGGCAGTTGCCGTTGTTTCCGGAGTGGGAGGACTTCATCCACTCCGGCGCGGAGATCTGACCGGGTACGACATGTGACATCACGATCTACACCATTTCCTTGAGGGCGTTCAAGATGAGTTCCTGTGACCTGCCGGCGTTTGCCGCCGCGATATTGAGCCGCCTGAAAAGCGTTGCATAGCTTTCCAGTTCGGAATCCTCTTCGTAGTACAGCGCGCTGGTGAGCGCCTCGGTATAAGCAATGTCGGTCTCCGTCGGGGCCGGGAAGTTCATGATGACGAACGGACCGAACAGGCAGGCGTTCATGGGGTCTTCCCTCGGCAGTACCTGCAACTGCACATTCGACCGGTGACTCGCCTCGATCAGAGATTCCAGCTGCTCCTTCATCACCGATTTGCCGCCGACACGTTGATGGAGGACGCTCTCCGCGATGATGACCCACAGCTGAAGCGGGTTGTCGCGCGTCAGGATCTTCGCGCGCTCCTGGCGCACTTCGATCTGCACGTCCACCGCCTCCGGCGTGGAATGGGGCTCTTGCAGTTCGATCACCGCCTTGACGTACGCGGGGGTTTGCAGCAGCCCTGGGATCAACTGGGTTTCCACATTGTAGATTTCCGCCGCGTCCCACTCGATGGCGACGTAAGCCGCATATGCGGAATCAACCGTGTTGACGTACCGCGACCACCAGCCTTTTCGCTTGGCCTCACGCGCCAACTCCTCGATGGCAGACCGCTCATCAGGGTCAGTCACCCCATAGGCATCCATCAGGGCACGAAGATCCGGCAGCCGCACGCCCGACTGAGCGTTCTCGATGCGCCCCACCTTGGACTCGGCCGATCCGAGCACGAGTGACGCGTCGGCGTGCGTCAGACCGGCAGCGGTCCTGAGATCGCGCAGTCGGCGCGCCAGGCGGCGCTGACGGATCGTCGGGTTGCTGTTGATGGGCACGCTTGCCCCACCTTCCTGCGTCTTGTCGCGACAAGTCTGCCGCCCCGTGGCGGTGCGGGCAACAGCCTAGCCACTCACTCAAGTGGGTACTTGACACTTTAGGTGGCCCGGCATGCAGACTACCCATAGGAGGGTGTCCGTACCCAATCCGAGGAGATGACATGAACGACGACGCGCCGCGTCGACCCGCTGTCGTGCCCTACATCACCGTCTGGAGTGCGGAGCGCACAGCTCCGCCCCTCGTGACAGCCCGGCGCGGCGGCGTCGCGTATCCCGACGAGATCCTTCAGGACCGCGACCAGGAAGGCGTCCTGTGGAGACGTGCTCCGCTCAAACAGGGCCAAGGACGGCCCGAGTTCGGTGGGGTTCACCCGCTGCGGCAGCGTCGGGCCATGCGGAAGCTGTTGTGCCAGGTGTGCGCGGGGCCCGCCGACCGCGACGAGTTAGGGGTGCTCTGGCTGTTCAGGGACGCGCGTGGCGACTGGCCCGGGTGGCCGGAGGACATGGCAGCGACACATCCGCCGGTGTGTCTGCCCTGCGCCGCGAAGTCCATTCGCGCCTGCCCCTACCTGCGCGGCGCATTTGTCGCCGTGCGTGTGCGGGAGCCTCGGGTCAGTGGGGTGCACGGGGCCCGTTACGTACCAAGTGGGCCGCTTCCCAGGGCCGTTGAGGGGGTCACCCGCGCCTACACCGACCCCGATGTCCGCTGGGTCGTGGCCGCGCAGCTGGTCATGGGGCTGCACGGCTGCACGTTGGTGCCACTCGGGGACGCGCTCGGTCTCGGTGGGGCGTGAGGTGGGGGCGGAGGTGCCGGAGGTGCCGGCATAGGTACGGACCCATCCGGGTCGGAGCGGGACGGGGTGGGGTCAGGGTGTGGGCGGGGCGGCGGAGACCCGCCGCGAAGGGGCGGAGTCTGCTATGGCGCTGTGCGACCGGCTGCGACGTTGCGCGGTGGTGAGGTCGCCGGTGGCGGAGTTTCTCGTACGAGTGAACGTGCCCCTGCGGTCTGGTCACCCATAGGAGTCGTTCGGCACTGTGGGTAGTCAAGTGTCAGGTGTGCAAGGGAGGTTCCTCATGACGGTCTTCAGGAAATCGCGTGTTGTCGCCGTGGCGGCCGGTGCGGCGGTTGTGCTCGCCGCGGGTGCGGTCGCGGTCGCGGTGCCGGACAGGGCGCCCGCCGCCCCGGCCGCGGCTCCGGTCGCGGTGGCTCCGTACGCGCGGGCCGCGGCGGTCGTCGACGCGGCGGGCAAGCTCATCCGGGGAAAGGGCGTCACCTCGGTCCAGCGCAAGGGTGTGGGCGAGTACTGCGTGAACGTCTCGGCCTCCGGGTTCAACGTCACCACCGCGGTGATCCTGGTGTCGCCGAACCTGAGCGCCGACCGGAACTCCATCATCGAGGTCGCGCGTTCCAAGCAGTCCGTGTGTGGGAGCAGTGCCAGCTCTGTACTGGTGCGCACCGCCAAGGGCCCCGCCCGCAAGAATCAGGCCTTCACCATGATCGTGGTCTGACCCTGGCCGGACATCGGGCCCTGTCGGATGGTGAATCGTTCCCTCGGCCCGCCCCTGGCGCGGCGCCCGCGTGCGTGTCCATCGCTTCGCGAATATGGGTGGGGGTATCCAGTACACGCAGGACAAGGACGGCGGCTGGGGCTCGGACGACGACTAGCCGTCCGCTGCCTTGGGGGGTCTTCCGCCGCGCCCCGGGCAGCCGCACCGCTTCGGACACGACAAGGCCCGTGACGCCTGAGGGATGCAGGCGACGCGGGCCTTCGTTGTGTGCGGTGCGGCCGGTCAGGCCGGGGACGGGATGCGGGACAGGCGGTGGACGTCTCTGGCGGTGGTGGTGACGCCTGAGAGGAAGCCCTGGGCCCGGGGGGACGCCGAGGACTTGAGCCATTCCGGGGCGATGTCGCAGACCGCGATCCTTACGCCCGTGCCCGCCAGGGCCAGGGGCAGGGTGTGGACCACCGTGGACGGGAAGCTGAGGACCGTGCTGCCGATGGGGCCGCGGCGGGCGATCAGTTCCAGGGGGAGGTCCGGGCGGACGATCTCCAGGCCCGTGTCCCCGTGGAGGCGGTGGAGTTTCTCCACGCTCTCGCGGCGGTGCGCGAAGTAGCGGGCCGCGTTGTGCGTACGGGCCAGGGAGATGACCGCCGCGATGTACTGGTCCACGTCCACCACGCCTGTTTCGACCAGCGAGGTGCCCACCATGTCCGCCGTCTCCGTGATCGACGGCGGGCCGAAGGTGGCCTTCGTCCACTCGAAGGTGTTCGGTGTGACCTCGATGCCCTCCGGCACCTCGTCCACCGGCATCGAGGTGAAGACCTCCACCGGGCGGTCGGCGGACGGCGTGAGCCGCCGCCGGGCCGCCGCGGTGACCGGGGCCAGGACCAGCTCGCGCGGCCCGCGTCCGCTGCCGCGCCGGTGCCAGCGCACCAGGCGCTCTCCGCGGGCGACCTGGCCGATGAACTCCATGGTCGCCGTGCCGTCGTCCACGACCGTCAGCCGCTTGCCGCCGACGAGCGTGAGCAGGAGCTGTACGTACCGGGAGAACGGATCGCCGATCACGATCCGGTCCGCCCTGCGCAGCAGCGGGGTCAGCTGCCGTACGGTCCGCAGCGGCGCCCCCGCCCCGCTCCGCGCCTCTTCCCAGCGCACGGTGAACCCCTCGTCGCGGGCCAGGTCGGCCATCCGCCTGAGCTGGCCGCGCGACATGGGGTCGGTCGGGGACAGGACGACGACGGTGAGCGCGTCGGCCCGGCCGGCGCGGGAGGCGCCGGTACGGGGATCCGCGTCACCGTCCAGTACGACGGCCGTCCTGGCCCACTCCAGCACGTTCAGCAGCTGGACCGGGCTCTCGACGAACGCGATCGCTTGCGAGTGCGGGGCGCTGCCCGCGCTGGGGGTCGGCATGGTCGTCAGACCGAGACCGGCTCGGTGGACTCGGCGACGACGCCCGCAACACGGCGGAGCTTCTTCATCGGGCCGAGCTCCGACTCGTACACCTTCTTGACACCGTCACCGAGGGACGCCTCGATCGTGCGGATGTCACGGACGAGGCGCTGGAGGCCCTGCGGCTCGACGGAGGCGGCCTGGTCGGAGCCCCACATCGCGCGGTCGAGGGTGATGTGGCGCTCGACGAACGCGGCGCCGAGGGCGACGGCGGCGAGGGTGGTCTGGAGACCGGTCTCGTGGCCGCTGTAGCCGATCGGGACGTTCGGGTACTCCGCCTGGAGGGTGTTGATGACGCGGAGGTTCAGCTCCTCGGCCTTGGCCGGGTACGTCGACGTGGCGTGGCAGAGCAGGATGTTGTCGCTGCCGAGGACCTCGACCGCGTGGCGGATCTGCTTCGGCGTCGACATGCCGGTGGAGAGGATGACCGTACGGCCGGTGGCGCGCAGGGCGCGCAGCAGCTCGTCGTCGGTGAGGGACGCGGAGGCGACCTTGTGGGCGGGGACGTCGAACTTCTCCAGGAAGGCGACGGCCTCGGTGTCCCACGGGGAGGCGAACCAGTCGATGCCGCGCTTCTTGCAGTGCTCGTCGATCGTGCGGTACTCGTCCTCGCCGAACTCGACGCGGTGGCGGTAGTCGATGTACGTCATCCGGCCCCAGGGGGTGTCGCGCTCGATGTCCCACTGGTCGCGCGGGGTGCAGATCTCCGGGGTGCGCTTCTGGAACTTGACCGCGTCGCAGCCCGCGTCGGCGGCGACGTCGATCAGGGCGAGGGCGTTGTCCAGCTCGCCGTTGTGGTTGATGCCGATCTCACCCGTGACATAGACGGGGCGACCGGGGCCGGCGGTCCGCGTGCCGAGGGTGCGCAGGCGGGAGGTGGCGTCGGTGCTCATGAGAGGTCCTTACTTGTCGTGGGCGTTGATCGTGTGGGGGGTGTCGTTCGGGCGGAGAGCGTGAGACGTGGGGGTCTTCTCCTGCGGGGACGGGACGTGGAGTCCCGGTCCCAGCAACCAGGCGGCGATCTCACGGATCGCCCCTTCGCCGCCCGGAGTCGTGGTGACGGCACGCGCCGCGGCGCGTACGGCGTCATGGGCGCTCGCGACGGCCACCGGCCAGCCGACGAGGCCGAAGCAGCCGAGGTCGTTGACGTCGTTGCCGACGTACAGCACGCGCTCGGGCGCGATGCCGTGCTCGTCGCACCACTGCTTGAGCGCCAGGTCCTTGCGGTCGATGCCGTGCAGGACGGGGACCTGGAGTTTGCGGGCGCGGGCCGCGACGACGGGGTTCTGCTCGGTGGAGAGGATGAGCAGTTCCAGCCCGGAGCGGCGCAGCGCGGCGATGCCGAGGCCGTCGCCCCGGTGTACGGCGACCATTTCGCGGCCGTCGGAGTCGATGAGGACCTTGTCGTCGGTCTGGGTCCCGTCGAAGTCGAGGACGACGGCGTCGATGTCGTCGTGGACGGGCAGCGCGGCCGGGTCGAGGAGCGGCGCGAGGGCGCGGGCGCGTGCCAGGTCGTGCGGGTCGTCGATCTCCAGGACCCGGGCGGGGTCGGTGGTGACGAGCGCGGTGCGGCCGAAGAAGCGGTGCTGGGCCGCGCGGAATCCGGCGGCGCGCATCGCGTAGGCGGCGCCGGTCTCCAGGTATTCCTGGGGCCGGTCCTGGCGGCGGGGGCGGTTGGCCTTGTCGTGGTTGACGCCGTAGCCGTCGCGCTCGGTGCTGCCCGTGCGGTCGTCGCGCCAGATGAAGCCGTGGGTGGGCGCGACGGTCAGGGCGGAGTCGGCGCCGTCCTCGGTGAGGGCCGTCACGACGCCGTCGAGGTCTTCCGCCGTGATGAACGGGCTGGTGCACTGCACCAGCAGCACGACCTCGGCGGTGACTCCGCGCATCGCGTGGTACGCGTCCATCGCGTGCAGGACCGCCGCCTCGCTGGTCGCGGTGTCCCCCGCGATCGCGGCGGGGCGCAGCACGACCTCGGCGCCGGCGGTCCTGGCGACGTCGGCGATCGCCGCGTCGTCCGTGGAGACGACGACGTCGGTGACGTGCCGGGCGGCGAGGCAGGCGCGGACCGCGCGGACGACCAGCGGGACTCCGCCGACGGGGGCGAGGTTCTTGGCGGGCACGCCCTTGGATCCCCCTCGGGCGGGGATCACGGCGAGGACGGCGTTCATCTGTGCTCCTTGGTCCGGAGACCGGCCCGGGGACCGGTCCGTGGACGGGTCCGGAGGGCGGGCCACCGGGCGGTCCGTGGGTCGTTGCGTCGTGTGGTCGGCCGCGTGCGCGGCCGGGCCGGTCACAGCTCGCCCATGCGGCGGATGACGGGGGCCACGCGCTGCACGCCGTGCCGGTACGCGCCGCGCGCCGCTCCCCGTACGGCTTCGCGCACCGCGCGCCGCATCCGGGAGTCGTCGCTCGACTCGGCCCTGGTGCCCGGGAGGGGTGTCCCGTCGGCCGCCAGGTGGTAGCGGGCGAGCAGGGGCGGCAGGTAGCCGGGTGCGGTGGTGGCCGTGTAGTACGGGCGCAGCGGCGGCAGTCCGGGCTCGGCGAGCAGCTGCGCGACGTGCGCGCGGGCCTGGTCGAAGGCCGATTCGTACGCGCCGTCGGCGGCGACACCCTGCCGGTCCGCCCAGACGACGTCGGCCTTCGGGCGGTATCCGCCGTCCAGCTGGTCCCAGGACGCGAGGCAGCCGGAGCCGATGAAGTGGTGGTTGCCCAGCGGCTCACGGATGCCGAGGTCGGTGAGGATCGCGGTGGGGATGCGCCGGTGCAGCGATTCGAGCGCGGCCGTCGAGGAGACGGTGACCAGGAGGTCCGTACGGTCCAGGACCTCGCCCATGTGCCCGTACACGAGCTGGAAGTTGGGCGGCAGGCCGCCGGGCAGGCGCTCGGCGAGCTTCTGGTACGGGAACTCCTCGATGTGCGTCGTCTGCTCGCCGGGCTTGCTGCGCAGCTTGAGGAGCACCTCGCGGCGGGGGTGCAGCCGGGCGTGCTCGACGAGGCGCTTGAGCACGTACGTACGGTCGGCGCGGCTCACCGGTACGGACGGCTGCGCGGCGAAGACGACGGTGTCGCGGCCCTCCTCGGGGACGTACCGCTCGCCGGCGAGGAAGGGCAGGGCCGCTTCGGTGACGGAGGAGGCGTCGGCGCCGACCCCTTCGTACACCTCGCGGAAGCGCTTGGCGTCGTAGCGGGAGTTGGCGAGGACGACGTCGGCGCCGTGGCGCAGCAGCAGTCCGTCGGCGAGCTTCTCGTAGACGACCCCGACGTAGCCGGTGACGACCAGGGGCCGGTCCGGCAGGCCGAGGGCCGCTATGCCGTGGAGCATGGCCTGGACGGCTCCGCCGACGAGGGCCAGGACGACGATGTCGTACGGCTCCTCGCGCAGGGTCTTCAGGAAGGCGGTACCGGTCATCTCGCGCAGGGCATCGGCGTCCGCCCCGACCTCGGCGAGCTGTCGGGCGGTGGGCGTGGCTCGGCCGCGCAGCAGGAACCCGCTGAGCTCGACGGAGCGGTCTTCCGGGGCGATGCGGCGCGCGGTCAGCGCGCCCCATTTCCACCGGGTGTCGGAGTCGGCGAGCACCGCGACCCGGACCGCTGGACTGGTACGTGATGGCACGCCCTGGACGTTAGGAAGTGATTCCCTTCGTCAGCCCAACTCAACGGCAATAAAGGGTTAACAGCACGTCTACGAATGGGGGCAGGGGGGCGGAAGCGACTGGATTCATCATTCCGCCACTCGTCGTTCACCTTCCGTGCGCCCGAATGTCAGCGTGGAAGATCAGGCGCCCTCTAGCGTGACGCGGGTGGTCAAGCTCTCTGTTGTCGTGCCGTTCTACAACGTGCAGACATATGCCCTCGAAACACTGAGAAGCCTGCGGGCCAACGCCCGTGAGGACTTCGAGTTCCTCCTCGTGGACGACTGTTCGTCCGACGGAACTCCCGAAATACTCGAACGGGCGGAGCGTGATCTTCCGGGAGCGGTGCTCCTCAGACATGAGAAGAACGGCGGTCTGGCCACCGCGCGCAACACGGGCATCGACGCGGCCCGCGGCGAGTACGTGACGTTCCTGGACGGGGACGACTGGGCGGCGCCCGGCTACTACTCCCAGCTGGTGACCGCCGCCGAGGCCCTGGGCTGTGACTTCGTCCGTACGGATCATGTCCAGTTCACCGGCAGGGCCCGTACGGTCCACCGGGTCCCGGTCGGCCGGCACGGCGAGGTCCTGAACCCCCGCGACGCGATCCTGCCCGCCCACCGCACCACGTCCGTCGACTACGCCTACGCGTGGGCGGGGATCTACCACCGCCGCATCGTCGACCGGGGCCTGGTGCACTTCACGCACGGGCTGCGCACCGCCGAGGACCGGCCGTGGATCTGGCGGCTGCACCGCGAGGCGGAGTCCTTCGCGGCCGTCGGGCTGCTCGGGGTGTTCTACCGGCGCGGGGTGGCGTCGTCGCTGACCCAGATCGGGGACGTACGCCAGCTCGACTTCATCCGGGCCTTCGACGAGGTGATCGAGGAGACGGCGAAGGACGCCGACGCCGACCGGTTCCTGTCCAAGGCCGTGCGCACCTATTGCGCGATCATCGCCCACCACCTGGGGGCGAAAGAACGGTTCGAACCGGCGGTGGCGAAAAAGCTGCGTTCCCTGAGCGCCGCCGCCCTGAAACGGCTTCCCCAGGACATTTTGAAAGAAGCACTGGATTCGATGGACTTCGAGCGCTCGGAGCGGCTGCGCCGCCTGGGCAAGCGATCCATGTCGGCCGCGAAGGCGGCCGCGTGATGGTGACCTCGCCTTTTGTGACCGGTGCGCGGGAGACGACGCAGATCTTCTGCGTGTCCACGCTGTACGGGGCCGCGACGCTGGCCGCCGCGATCGACGCGGGGCTCTACCGGCCGGCCGGGCGTCGGCTGCTGGTCGTCAGCAACAACGCCGGTACGCCCGAACTCACCCCGTCCGTCAGCGACATGCCGGGCTTCGCGCGACTGCGCCGCCGCTTCGACGACCTGGTGTCGTGGAACGAGACCATCGCGCCCTTCCACCCGGCCGTCTGGGAGCCCCGCCCCGACGACCTGCCCCTCTGGGAGCGCCACCTGCGGCTCGCGTGGGGGCTCGGTGACGACGACCTCCAGCTGATCGTGGAGTCGATCCAGGTCAACCCCGCGCAGGCCATCGCGCAGATCCTCGGCGGCGCCTCGATGGAGGTGTACGCGGACGGGCTGATGAGTTACGGCCCCACCCGCTCCAAGATCGACCCGCTGATCGGCGGGCGGGTGCGCAGGCTGCTGCACCTCGACCTCGTGCCGGGGCTCACCCCCCGGCTCCTCACCGAGTTCGGCGTCGAGCCGGAGCTGGTGCCGACGGACGCGTTCGTCCACGTGCTGGACGAACTCGCCGACGCGGAGGAGCAGTTCGAGACTCCGGCGGTGGCTCCCGCCCTCCTCCTGGGCCAGTACCTCTCGGCGCTCGGCATCCTCACCGAGCGCGAGGAGGAGGAGCTGCACGTACGGATGGTGAAGGGCGCGGCGGCCCTCGGGCACACCCGGGTGATCTTCAAGCCGCATCCGGCCGCGCCCGCGGTCTGGTCGCGGCTGCTGGAGAGCGAGGCGGAGAGCGCCGGGGTCGAACTGACCGTCCTCGACTCCCCCGTACTGGCCGAGGTGCTGTTCCGGCGGATCAAGCCGGCGCTGGTGGTGGGGTGCTTCTCCACCGCCCTGTTCACGGCGTCCGCGTTCTACGGCCTGCCGGTGGCGCGGGTCGGCACCGACATCCTGCTGGACCGGCTGGCCCCGTACCAGAACAGCAACCGGGTGCCGATCACCATCGTGGACGCGCTGCTGCCGCCGCTGGACGACCGGGGCACGCACCGCCCTGACCCCCACCTGCCGGGACTGCTGGCGGCCGTGGGCTTCGCGATGCAGCCGCAGATATACCCGGAGCTGCGGGGCGAGGCGGAGGCGTACCTCTCCCGGCACCTGGACGAGCGGACGTGGCGCTACTTCAAGCGGCGCCGGCTGACCGGGCTCGGCCTGCCGGGCGGGGTGCCGGCCCAGCTGGCGCGGCTGCCCCGCAACGCGACGGCCCGGCGGATGGTGCGCCGGGCGAAGAAGCTGCGCAGGACGGTCCTGCGCGGGGACTGAGCCCCGGGATCGTGCGAGGAACAACTCCGGGCGCCGGGCGGGCCGTTCACACGGCCCGCCCGGCGCCCGCCGTCATGCCCCCAGGATGACCCGCAGGTCGGACGCGTTCGCCTGGGTGATCTTCCACAGCTCCTGCTGCCGGGCGTGCACATCCGCCACGGACGCGGCGTGGTCGTCCAGCAGCCCCACGGCCCGCTCGGTCAGCACCGCGCCGAGGTTCTTGTCGTGCACGGACACGCCCCACTCGGGCCGCCCGATGTCCGACAGGAAGTACGTCATCTTCGGGTGCGAGATCAGGCTGATGATCGGCGTCCCGCAGCCGAACGGGATCATGCCCGCGTGGCCGCGCATCCCGATGACCAGCTTCGTACGGGCGTACAGGTCCCTGATCTCGTCGTTCTCGAAGTCGTACATCGGGATCACCGGCAGCGAGATGCCGTGCTGGCGCCGCAGGTCGAACGCGATCTTCTCGTCGTCCAGCGAGTGCGCCACACACTGGACCTCGGCGTGCGCGCCCAGCGCCTTGATCGCCTTCGCCATCTCCGCCAGGAAGTGCGCGTAGTCGTGGCCGAAGCGCAGCCCCGCCCGGTCGTACGCGGCGTTGATCAGGATCGTGTTCTCGCGCACGGCGGGGTCGGTCCAGCCCTGGACCAGCTGGCGGGTGACCGTGGTCGGGCAGGGCTGGAAGCGCACCTTGTCCTGGAGCTCGGGCGGCAGCAGCGCCCTGACCTTCTCGATCGATCCGTGGTTGCGGAGCCCGAAGAAGGCCGAGCGCTCGACGAGCTGGCGCACGCTGGAGTGGAAGCGCGCGGCCCGGTAGGACTGGCCGTCGAAGGCGTTGAAGCCGACCGCGTACACCACGATCGGTACGTCGATCCGGTTCAGGCGCTCGTCCGGTACGTTCCACTGCCAGCCGCTGTTGCCGTTGGGCGCGGTGTCCGGGATGAACAGGCCGCCGCCGCCGATGACCAGCCCGCGCCGGGCGTTGACCCGCTCCAGCGCCTCCTCGTCGAAGAGCCGGTGGGCGTGGACCGAGTGCCAGCGGCGGTTGCCGGTGTCCTCGCCGAAGGTGAGCCGTACCGACTCGGGCAGCAGCTTGTCGCCCGCGTTGCCCTGCTGGGGCATGTAGAACGCCACGTGGGCCAGTTGGTCCTCGGGCGCGCCCTCGCGCTGGGCGGGCACCGCGGACGTACGGATCCGCATCAGCCGGTTCGCCCGGTGGGTCGGGTCGACCCGCAGCCCCTCCATCGCGTAGTCGCCCGCGGTGGTGTCGTCGTTGTGGATCCAGGCGATCTGGGCCAGCCGGGAGAAGGCGGTCGCCGCCCGGTTGGGGGCGGAGCTGGCCAGCAGCAGCTGCGCCTCGGCCTCCTCGTACCGGGACACGCTCATCAGCGCGTGGCCGTAGACCTCGTGCGGCCAGGACGAGTCGACGGGGATGTGGACGGAGGACAGCACCCGCACCGCGTCCTCGAACTCGCCCGCGCCGATGTGCGCGAGGGCGACCCGGCGGGCGCTCTCCACGTCGCCGGTGCGGGCGACGTGCGGGGTGCCGTAGTGCACGAGCAGGTCGTGGTGGGTGGTGCCGCCGCCGGACATGTACGCCGCGTGGAACTCGGCGTCGGACATGACGTATTCGCGCCAGCGGTCCTCGCCCTTGCTGTAGCCCGCCTCGCCGCCCTGCCAGGGCTTGTGCCGGCCCGTGAAGTGCAGGATCGCGGTGTCCTCCGGCACTTCCTTGTCGCCCGAGAGCCGGCGCTTCACGAAGTTGAAGCGGGCGTCGAGCTGGACGAAGTCCCCGTCCAGGACGGCGTTGAGGATGCCCTGGTCGTGCTTGTCCAGCTCGTAGTCGCCCGAGCGGCCCGTGGCGTCGATCCGGGCGCAGAACTCGTCGCTCAGGTACTCCTTCTGGATCACCAGGAGGCCACTGTTGAGCTTGTGCTGCCCGTAGAAGAACTGCGGGACGGCGGCGAGCCCCTCGCGGAGCTTCAGCAGGTCGCCCAGCTCACCGAGGACCACCATGTCGGTGTCCAGGGTGATCACGGTGTCGTAGTCCCGGATACGGAACACGTCGAGGATGAAATACGCCTTGCGCACCAGGTAGTTGTCCTGGTCGCCCTTGGCGTACGACTCGTACCGCTCGGCGTCGACGCGGCGCAGGTCGATCCGCGGGTGCAGCGCGCGGATCTTGGCGACCGAGGCGGGGCGCAGCCCGTCGTGCAGGACGATGAAGTCCTCGCAGACGCCCGGGTTGGAGAGCGCGAGGCTGCGCAGCAGCACCAGGAAGCCGGGCAGGTAGTTCTCGTCCACGAAGCTGGCGAAGGCGATACGCCGCTTGCCGGTCAGCGCGTTGGTGGAGGTGTCGGCCGGGGCCACGCCGGAGAAGGTGGTGGTGGTCATCGCAGGGATATCCTCGTGTCGTTCACGCTCTGGGCACGCTCCATGACCCACGCCTTCTCGGTGGTGTATTCGTGCACGGAGGTGATGGGCATGCGCATCGCCTCCTGGAGCCGGTACGCCCCGCTCTCGTAGAAGTCGAAGCCGATCAGGTCCAGGCGCGGGCTGACGTCCAGGAAGTCCAGCAGCCAGAGCATGTTGAAGCCGCTGGTGGGGATGGACGGCCAGACGCTCGCGCCGATCTGGCCGATGTTGCGCAGCGGCCAGCGCAGCGACTCGTCGCCCAGGTAGGTCTGCGCGCCGGGGACCAGGCGGTTGCGCACGGAGTGCTTCCAGTCGCCCGAGATCCCGCCGAAGATCAGCCGTGTGGTGACCTTCTGGTCCCAGTTGAAGCTGTGCTTGTGGATCGAGACGTGGATGTCGGTGCGCTTGCCGGTGGCCGGGGCGTCGATCTTGTACGAGTTGAAGCGGACGACCAGGTCGTAGTCGTCGATCTCCCGGCCGATCGAACCGCGTCCTACACTCTGGGAGTTGGCGATCAGGCAGATGGACTTGCCGGCGATCTGGTTGCGGAACTCGCCGAGGCTGAGCCACTCGACGCCGCCGTAGGTGGGGTCGGCGACCGGGCCGCGCATGCGGTTCCTTCGCTGTTCGGCGTAGAGGCCGACGAGGTCGCGCAGCTCGGAGGCGTCCCCGCCGTTCACGGAGATCCGCAGGTCGAGGTAGTGGGCGATGGCGTCCTGGAGGTCGGGCACCGGGGTGCCGTCGCCGGCCATGGTGAGCAGGGCGCCGATCAGCCGCAGCTCGGCCTGCTCCCAGTCGCCGCGGTCGTGCAGGACCAGGCCCTCGGCCCAGGTGTCGGTGGGCTGGCCGTGCGAGTACAGCGCGGACCTGGGGCGCTCGCTCTTCAGCTGCGCCAGGAGCTCCGCCTGGTACTGGCGGCCGGCGCGCAGGCCCGCGGTCCTGGTCGCGACGCCGAACCCGTCCTCGTCGGTGAGCGCGAGGTAGCGGTCGTACGCCTCGATGGCGGCGGACTCGTTGCCGAACGCCTCCAGCGTCCTGGCGCGCAGGCGCCATCCGGCGCGGGAGTTCTTGCGCTGGGTCAGCACGGTGTCGCTGATGAGGAGGGCGAGCTTCAGCTCGTCGTCGTACTTGCACTCCAGCGCCTTGTTGCCGACGGCGAGCAGCGCGTCGAGCAGGTCCCCGCCGAGGGCAGGGCCCGAGACGCCGACGGCGCTGGTGCCCCGGCGGAGCAGGGCGGCGGCGGCGCTGCCGGCCGACGAGGCACGGGCGGGCGTGCCGCCGGACTCCGCGAGGGCGTGGGTGGCGAGCGCGTGCCGGAGCTTCTCGGCGAGCTCCACACGCCGCCGGTCGAGGCCGGCGACCAGCTTGCCGCTGTGGACGGCGCAGGCACGGAGGCACTCGTCCAGCTCGGTCGGCCTGATCCGGGCCTGGTCTGCGGTGCCGTCGGGTGCGACGACCGGGGTCTCCGAGCTGCGCACCCTCGGCCATCTGTTGCGGGCCATTGTCATCCTGCTCCAAGCGTCTGCTGTCCCGCTGACAGATGGCGGGTCGGCGTCACGTTAGGAAACGCGGACGACCCTTGGGTGAACTGGGGCCGTCGACGGGGGAAACGAGACGATCCGGAGTGGAAATAGCCGCGCGTACGGGCCGGTCGGCCGGGGGGGGCGGGAGGTTGCCCTCCTGGAGACCGACAGGTACCTTGCACTGCATGGTACCTGTCGGCGGGACGCGCCCCGGAGTCAGCCAACTCCGGCGCGGTGTCCTCCAGTTCTGCGTCCTCGCACTGCTCCGCGACCGTGAGAAGTACGCCTTCGAGCTGGTCAGGGAGTTGTGTGACGCCCATGGGCTGGTCACCAGCGAAGGCACGATCTATCCGCTCCTCTCCCGCCTCCGCAAGGAAGAGCTGGTGAGCACCTCCTGGCGCGAGTCCGGGACAGGGCCGCCGCGCCGCTACTACACGCTGACCTCCACCGGCCACCAGGCGCTGGCGGATTTCGCCGCCGAGTGGGCGCCCTTCCGGAGCGCCGTGGACCAACTGCTGGAGACCGGGGAGAAGCACGGATGACGTCGGTACGGAATCAGCTCATCGCGGAGTACATGCGGCGCCTCGACACCGCGTCGACGTTCCTGCCGGAGGACCGGCGCACGGAGCTGAGGCAGGAGATCCGGGAGCACATCGACGCGGCCATGGACGAGGTGGAGACCCTCGACGCGGAGGCGGTACGGGGCATCCTGGCGCGGTTGGGGCCGCCTGCGGAGATCGTCGCGGCGGAGCTGGGGACCAGGACGAGCCCGATCCCGATCCCGGTGGTGGAGGAGGCCGGTCCGGCCCCAGTTCCGGCCCCGGTTCCGGCCCCGGTTCCGGCCTCGGTTCCGGCCTCGGTTCCGGTTCCGGTGGAGGAAACGCGGAAGGCGGAGGCACGGAGATCCGGCCGCGGGACGCTGCTGCTCGGCGGCGTGGCGGCGGCCGTTGTTGTCGTCTTCGGCGCGTTCGGCGTGTTCGGCACGGTCAGCCAGGAGTCCGGCCCCGCCCCGTCGGTCCCGAGCGGCCCGACCTCGACCCCGTCGGTCCCCGGGACGCCCGCCGGGGCCGACTCCCCGCCGTCGGACTTCCCGCCGCCCCTCTCCCCCACCGCGACCCGGCCCTGACGGACGGACCTACACGCTGCTCACCGACAGCTTCACGGCGAAGCCCAGGAACAGGGCGCCCGCCACGGTCGTCGCGCCCGCCGAGAGGCGCTTGCGGCGGCGGAAGGCGGCGGCGAGCCGCGTGCCGCCGAAGATCAGGGCGGAGAGATAGAGCGCGCTGGCGACATTCGCGAGGACGCCCAGCAGGACGAACGACAGGGCCGGGTGCGCGTAGTGCGGGTCGACGAACTGCACGAAGAAGGAGATGAAGAAGAGGATCGCCTTGGGGTTGAACAGGCTTATCAGCAGGGCCCGGCGGTACGGACGCTCCACCACCTCCGGGGCCGTACCCTCAGCGCTCGTCCCGTCCGCCCCTCCCTCGCCGGCCCGCTCGTGGCGGCTCTTCCACAGCGACCGGGCCGCGCGCAGCATCCCGACCGCCAGCCACGCCAGATACCCGGCGCCCGCGTACTTCACGATCCCGAAGAGCAGCGGGTTGCCCTGGAGCAGCGAGGCGACCCCCGCCGCCGACAGCACCATGAGCACGGTGTCGCCGCACCAGACCCCCATGGCCGCCCGGTACCCGACGCGGACCCCGCGCCGGGCCGCGACGGAGAGGACGTACAGCGAATTCGGTCCTGGCAGCAGGACGATCAGCACAAGGCCGACGAGATAGGTCGGCAGATCCGTGACACCCAACATGGGCGCGAGTCTCGCAGACCTGTTCGTAACTACGCATCCGGGTTCGCGGCGTCCGCGCCTTCCGGGTCAGAAGGCGTCGGTCGGCACGTACGTCCCCCACACCTCCCGCAGCACCCCGCACACCTCACCCACCGTCGCGCGCGCCTTGAGGGCCTCCTTCATCGGGTACAGCACGTTGTCCGGGCCGGCCGCCGCGCGCCGCAGGTCCGCGAGCGCCACCGCCACGGCCGCGCTGTCGCGTTCCCGGCGCAGCCGCGCCAGCCGCGCCGCCTGCCGGGCCTCGATCTCCGGGTCGACGCGCAGGGGTTCGTACGGCGCCTCGTCCGCGTCCAGTGTGTGGCGGTTGACCCCCACCACAACCCGCTCGCCGCTCTCGGTCCGCCGGGCCACGTCGTACGCGCTGCGCTCGATCTCCGCCTTCTGGAAGCCGCGTTCGACGGCCCCGACCGCCCCGCCCAGGTCCTCGACCCGGGCCATCAGCGCCACCGCCGCCGCCTCCACCTCGTCCGTCATCGCCTCCACGGCGTACGAGCCGGCGAAGGGATCGACGGTCGCGGTGAGGTCCGTCTCGTACGCCAGCACCTGCTGGGTACGGAGCGCGAGGCGCGCGGCGCGCTCGGTGGGGAGGCCGATGGCCTCGTCGTAGGAGTTCGTGTGCAGGGACTGGGTGCCGCCGAGGACCGCCGCCAGGCCCTGGACGGTGACCCGTACCAGATTGATCTCCGGCTGCTGCGCGGTCAGTTGGACCCCTGCCGTCTGGGTGTGGAAGCGGAGCATCTGCGACTTGGGGTCCTTGGCGCCGAACTCGTCACGCATGATCCGCGCCCAGATCCGCCGGGCGGCCCGGAACTTGGCGACCTCTTCGAGCAGCGTCGTCCGCGAGACGAAGAAGAACGAGAGCCGGGGCGCGACCTCGTCGATGTCCATCCCGGCGGCGAGAGCGGTCCGTACGTACGCGATGCCGTCGGCGAGGGTGAACGCGATCTCCTGCACGGGCGAGGCGCCGGCCTCCGCCATGTGGTAGCCGGAGATCGAGATGGTGTTCCAGCGCGGCATTTCCGTACGGCAGTACGTGAAGATGTCCGCGACCAGCCGCAGGGAGGGTTCCGGCGGAAAGATGTAGGTGCCGCGGGCGATGTATTCCTTCAGCACGTCGTTCTGGATCGTGCCTGTCAGGGCGCTTCCCGGAACTCCCTTCTCCGCGGCGACGAGCTGGTACATCAGCAGCAACAGCGCGGCGGGTGCGTTGATCGTCATCGAGGTGGAGACCTGGTCGAGGGGAATGCCGTCGAACAGCACCCGCATGTCGTCCACGGAGTCGACGGCGACCCCGACCTTCCCGACCTCACCGCTCGCCAGCGGCGCGTCGCTGTCGTGGCCCATCTGGGTCGGCAGGTCGAAGGCGACGGACAGGCCGGTCGTACCGTGCGCGATGAGCTGCCGGTAGCGCGCGTTGGACTCGGCTGCGGTGCCGAACCCGGCGTACTGGCGCATCGTCCAGGGGCGGCCGGTGTACATCGTCGGGCGGATGCCCCGGGTGAAGGGGTACGAGCCGGGCGCGCCGAGCTTGCCATCGGGGTCCCAGCCGTCGAGGGCGGCGGGGCCGTAGACGGGGTGGATGGGGAGACCGCTCTCGGTGAAGCGGGGGGTGTGGGGGTCGGGTGCCATGGTCCAGGGCCTCTGTGTCCGTATGAGTGCTGTCCGCGCCCATGATCGGCGCCGAGAGGGAAACACCGGGGCCCGCCATGCCCGAGATCTTCCGGAGGCCGGAGGGTGCGCCGGGTGTGAAGCGGTTTCTTTCCGGGGAGTTGCCACTGGAATTCATGACTCAGAGGGAGAAAAAGGGGAGCGAAGATGCTCAGGACCTCCGCACTGCGCAGAGGGCTCGCGACGGCGGCCGTGCTGGCCGTGGGTGTCGGCTGTACGGTGCGGCCGAGCGACGGCCGGCCGGCCGGGGCTGACGGCAAGCCGGGGAGCGGCGGCACGGCGGCGGTTGCCACGCCCGGGGCCGCGTCCGGTACGCCGTCGCCCTCCGCGCCGCCGAGGCCGTCGAAGAACCCCGCCGCCCGGCCGACCGCGGCGCCGCCCCCTTCCGTATTGCCTTCCACTTCCACTTCCACTTCCACTTCCACTTCCACTTCCGCCCGCACACCGTCCTCCGCCCCTCCCCCTTCGCCCGGCGCGGCGAAGCCGAGGACGGTGATGGCGAGTGGAGCCGAGAGCGACCAGGTGCGCGAACTCCAGGCGAGGCTGCGGCAGATCGGCCACTTCGACCGCACGCCGACGGGTTACTACGGCACGGTCACCGCCACGGCCGTCTCGTCCTTCCAGGGCAAGCGCGGACTGTCCCGTACGGGCACGACGGACAGCGTCACGTGGCAGAAACTGCTCGGGATGACGAAGAAGCCGACCCGCGACGAACTGTGGCCGCCGACGGAACGGCCGGTAGCGGCGCCCGATCCCCGGTGCCTCAAGGGGCGGGTGCTGTGCATCAGCAAGAACAGCCGCACCCTGTCGTGGATGGTCGACGGCACACGCGTGTCCTCGATGGATGTGCGTTTCGGTTCGGAGTACACGCCCACGCGCGAGGGCACGTTCACGGTGTACTGGAAGTCCCGGCACCACGTCTCGACGCTGTACGACACCCCGATGCCGTACGCGATGTTCTTCAGCGGCGGCCAGGCCGTCCACTACTCGGCGGACTTCGCGGCCAGGGGCTACAGCGGAGCGTCACACGGCTGCGTCAACGTACGGGACGAGCCAAAAATCGCAAAGCTCTTCGCCGAGGTCAAAACAGGCGACAAGGTAGTCATCTACTGGTAGTCCCACCCACATTCCGGCATTGACAGCACCATCAATTGAGCAACCCCCACCCACAGCACCACATCCGCGAAAGCGGCGCCGGTTTAGGCGCAAAGGGGCCCCGCCGGCTTAGGCGCAAAGAGGGTGGCGCGGGCGGGACCGGGGGAACGTGTCCCGCCCGCGCCGATGCGCTGAGCCGAAGGTACGGGGGGAACCCCGGCTCGTTGCGCGGCCGATGACCAGTCGGCTCACCTAGTACTGCGCCGGGGCGCGCGAAAACGTCACACCTGATCGCTGATCAGGAGAACGCGCAGGTCAGAGCTGTTCGGAAGGGTCCGGCGTCTCCGAGGGAGTGGGGGTCGGGGTGGGGGTAGGCCCGGCGGGCGGGTCGGCAGGTGTCGCGGGGGGCTCGGACGGCGGGGTGGGCGGCCCGGGGCTCAACGTCGGTGGGTGCGGGGGGATGTGAGGTTCGTACGGCTGGACGGTGGGCTCGCCGGGCGTGCCGTCGACGGGACCGCCGCCGCTCCCATTTCCGGCTCCGCCTCCGTTGCCGCCCCCTCCTCCCGTACCGTTCCCGCTCTTGCCCCCGCCCGTCCCCGTGCCGCCTCCGCCGTCCCTGGTGGCCTTGACGTCCAGCAGCCAGTCGCAGAAGCGCCGGGCCTGGGCGGGGTTCTTGGCGGCCCGGTCGAGTTCTTCCTTCCGCGCCTGGTCGATCTCGCCGTCGCGGTAGGCGAGGCAGGCGGCCACCGTCCGGCTGTACCAGGTGGAGCCCTTGACGGGAGGGGCTCCCGCGGACCAGTCGTGATGCTTGCCCACCGGGCCGATCGGTTCGTCCGCGCCGTCGCCGCTGTGGGTGCTCTCGCCCTCCGCCTCGGCGGTGGCGGCGCCCGGGGACTTCGAGGCGTCGGGGGTGGCCGGGCCGGAGCCGCCGCCCATGGTGCCGGCGCCGTCGGGCCGGCCGGAGGTGAGCGGGTGGGGCGACTCCGCCGACTCCGCTTCCGCTTCCGCCTGGTCCCAGTACTGACCGCTGCCGGGACCGGCGTGCGGTACGCCCCCGCCGTCCACCAGGGCCATCCCGCCCAGGGCGCAGGCGGCGAGGGTCGCGACGAGGCTCATCCGCAGGGGGCCGCCGTAGCGCGCCGCGCGTACGGGGCCGGACGCGGGAGCCAGCCGTACCGTCGGCCCCGGCAGATCCTGAACCGCCGCGCTTCCGAGGCACGCCTCGGCCCCGGGGGACGTCTCGGCCCCGAGGGCCGGAACGGGGCCGGAGGGCCGACCGGGGCCGGGGCGCGAACCGGCACGCGGCCCCGGCGGGCCGACAGACGGCGCCGCCGCGTCGGCGCGGCCCGCTCGCGCGGCGGCGGCCCGGCGGAACGCGGCCAGCGCCGCCGCCTCGCCGGGGAGTTCGGCATCGTTTGCGTACGTGACGTCCGCCATGTCCCGGAGGGTGTCGGAAAGCCGTTTCGCTCTGACCCCGTCGAGGCCGTCGACCGCCTCGACCCGCTCACCGCGCAGGAGTCTTTCCGCCACGTCCTTGTCGAGCCACTGGTCACGCCCGTCGGCCATCACATGTCTTTCAGCGTCCGCAGGCGCGAATGCGTCACACCCGCGGACGCCGCAGCTCCCGTCCGTTTGCCGCGCTGCGGCGGGACGGTGCCGAGCCCCGCGCTCTGACCTGGGGCGCCGCGCCCGGTCGTACGGGTGGCGGCACCGATCGCGCCGTCGGCCGCGCCACCGCTCAGGGGGTAAGCGTTTTCTGCGACGGATTCGAAAGGCCGCCGGCCGACCGCACCACTCACCGCACTCCCCCCACCCCCACCACTCCCCTCCCCCCGGCCCCGGCCGTGTCCCACCAACTCGTCGATGCTGTCGGCCTCCTCGGCGCCCAGCAGCTCGGCGAGCCGCTTGAGCCCGCGGTGCGCGGCGGTCCGTACGGCTCCGGGCCGCTTGCCGAGGGTCAGGGCGGCGCTCTTCGCGTCGAGCCCGACCACCACCCGCAACACCACGGCCTCGGCCTGGTCCTGGGGAAGCTGGGCGATGAGGGCCATCGTCCGCCCGGTGGACAGGGCTTCCATCGCCTCGTCCGCGGTGTCCGACTCGGCGGCCTGCCCGGTCAGCTCCGTCTCGTCCCCGCCGACGGCGGGCCGGCGGCCGCGCATCCGGATGTGGTCGAGGGCGCGGTTGCGGGCGATCCTGGCGGCCCAGCCACGGAAACGGTCGGCGTCACCGTCGAATCGGTCGAGGTCGCGGGCGATCTGGAGCCAGGCCTCGGAGGTCACGTCCTCGGCGTCGAGATCGCCGACGAGCGTGCGTATGTAGCCCAGCAACCGCGGGTGCACGGCGCGGTACACAGTACGGAACGCGTTCTCGTCCCCGTCCTGTGCCGCGAGCACCGCGGTGGTCAGCTCCGCGTCGTCCCCCAGCACTCCCACAACCTGTCCTGAAATCGCGGCCGGTCATCACCGCGTCGACCCACGCTGTGCGGCACGCTACGGCCTGCCCGGGGCCCACGTCCATAACTTGTACAACCTGCAACAACTTCCTGGCGATATGCGGTGTGACAGAAAACGCACCCACGGCGCTGGTAGGAGTACGGGGCCGTGCTGCGGCTCCGCGGACGACGGCCGGGGCCTCTCCTGTGGGGGGTGGCGGCCCCGGTCGTCGTTCCGGTGCACACTGCTCCGACCAGCGGGATGTGAACAGCGGAAGGCCTCCGTGGCCGGATCGACACCCGCGCCCGGCTCGGCGGGATCAGCCGCGCGACCGCGCCCGGCGGGAGACCACCGCGCGTAGCACGCGCTGGCCCTCTGTCGACAGGTCCATGACGTGGCGCAGGGCCGCCGGGTCCTTGGTGTCGGCGAGGATTTCCAGGATGCGGATCTGGCGGCGCAGTTCGCCCGCGACCAGGGGGCCCACGCCGTCGACGGCCGGGTCCGTGCCCTCGCCGTCGGCGCCTGTGCCGTCCTCGCGGCAGCGGGCCAGGCGTTCCTCGGCGGCGGCGCTCACGTTCTCGCCCACCACGTCGAAGCGCTGGTGGATCTCCAGTGCGACCACGGAGCAGGTGTCGGCCCAGGCGCGCAGCGACTCGATCCCCCAGTCCGAGGGCGCGGAACCGAGCATGGTCCGTACGAGAACGGTGGCGACGTTCGGCGTGGCCCCGGCGTCGAGGGCCTGGTCCAGGACATCCCTGGTCTCGGCCAGCCGCGTGGACCAGTCCCCCTCGCCGCTCACGATGCCCGCCCACAGCGGTCGCAGGGTGTCGGGTTCCTCGGCGAGCAGGGGGAGACACCGGTCGAGACAGGCGAGCCCGCTCGCGGCCAGGCCGCGCTCATCGGCTTGTGCGATCAGCTTCACCAGGCTCATGTACGTCTCCCGTTGTGGACGCGGTACTGACCACTGCTGCCCAGTACAGTACTGCGCCGTACGGCTGAAATACGTCACCCCATCGCCTGGGGAGCTGGGTTGATATCGCGCTAAGTTCCGTTATGTCCACGCCTCTTGACGGGGCGTTCGGACGGAGGAACGATTCGGCGCCGTACGAATCCAGCCGGGCCCGGCCGCCGCCGGACCCGGCCGCTCCCTCAGCCCGTGCCCACCCGGCCCGCCAAGGCCTTGAAACCGGTCCAGCTCAGCTTCGGCCGCACCGGGTTCCACACCTTCTGCGCGACCGCGTTCAGCGGCAGCCTGATGCCCCGCGCCACCTGGTCCTGCGTCTGCGCGTTGGGGAAGTCGCCCCAGATCGCGAGCAGTCCGCCGAGGATCTGCTTCGAGAACCGCGCCGGCACCGCCGTCGTGCCCCGCAGGACGAACGGGGTCCACTCCTCGTAGATCCGCTGCCCCGTCGGGTAGATGAAGTTGTTCGGCTGGCCCAGCACGTAGTAGAGGTATTCGTCGTTGAAGTTGACGAGCTTGCGCCCGGCGTTCAGGTAGTCCAGCGGCGGGCGCGCCCCGGTCTCGCGGCCCGTCCAGTACTGGACCTCCAGATCCGGGTCCGCCTGGACGACTCCGCCGCTGAAGATGCCGTCGTTCCACACCCGCAGGGTGCGCTTGAAGGGGGCCATCACGGCGGCCCGGTCGTTGGTCCAGCCGGTGGTCAGGTCCTGGACGCGCGCCTTCGCGCCGAACCGCTTCCGGGCGGCGGCGGCCAGATTCGGGAACGACGCCTGGGGGTTCGAGACCATCAGCGCCGGGTATTCGTCGGCGCCGAGGTTCCAGATCTTCCCCTTGAAGAGCCCGGCGTACTCCCGCAGCAGGTCGTCGATGATCCGCGCGGACGCGGTCTGCGCGATGTCGATGGCCCCGCGCGGCGCCGAGCCGTTGACGTTGCGCAGCTGGAGCGAGGGATGCGGGGCGATCACCGCGCCGAGGTGGCCCGGGTTGTCGATCTCCGGGACGACGGTGATGTGCAGCCGGGCCGCGAGGTCGAGGATCCGCTGGACCTGGCCCTTGGTCAGGTGCTGCGCGGAGACGATCTCGGGGTGCGTGGTGGAGGCGATCCGGAAGCCCTGGTCGTCCGAGAAGTGCAGGCCCAGCTGGTTGAGCTTGAGGTCGGCCATCTCGCGCAGCCGGTCCTCGATCCAGTCCACGGTGTAGAACTTCCGCGCGATGTCGACGTTCAGCCCGCGCTGGGCGCGGTCGGGCCGGTCCCGTACGACCCCTTCCGGCATCGCGCCGCTCGCGCGGACCGACTGCTTGAGGGTGCGGGTGCCGTAGAAGACGCCGGCCTGGCCGGGGCCGGCGATCCGGACCTGGTTGTTCCGTACGGTCGCGGTGTACGACTCCGCCGCACCCTTGCCGGACACCGCGAGGACGACGTCGCCGGAGCGGGCGGCGACCGCGCCCCGGTAGCCGATCTTGAGTTCCTGGGCGATCAGGCGGCCCTCGTCGGCCAGTCCGGCGCTCGCGCGGCCGGTGGCGATGACCACCCCGCTCTTCGCGCCGGGCCGCCAGCCGGGGCCGCGGGCCGCTTCGTGCGTCCGTACGGAGGGGATGACGCGGGGCGCCGAGGAGAGCGCGAAGGTACGGGAGGGGCAGGGCGGGGGCGTGGAGCTGGCGGAGGTGCGTTCCACGGAGGAGGAAGAGGAGGCGGCGGACGGGGAGGGCGCCGACGCCGACGGCGTACGGGCCCCGGACGACGACCCGGAGCCCGAGCTTCCGGAACCGCAGCCCGCCACGGTGACGGCGGCGACCGAGACCGCCACGCCGGCGACAAGGGCGCTGCGCCTTTTCCTCCTGCGCGCTATCCGTATCATCCGAAAACCTCCCGCTTTGGCCGGATCTAAGCCGAAGGTCGCACGGCGGCGTCCATCACGCGCGTCGAAACTCTTCCTTCCGAGTGAAAATCGCGCATCCGTCCCACTCTTCGCACCGGCCGTCGATAGCGTGGGGGCACATCCCCACTTCTGCTTCACGCCCCTCCCGCACAACCACCGCGCCCTTTCGTACGTCTCTCTCTACGACCCGTTTCTCCAGAGCCGTCTCCCCAGCCGTCCCCCGAGCCGCCTCCCCCCACCCGCCCTTGCCTCTGCTCATACGTATGCCGTCAGGCCGCCCGCCTCCAGGCCGCGTTCGAGGAGCCCACGCTGTCCAGCGCATCCCACGCCGGCCCCCGCGACGACCTCCACCGGTTCAACGCCGCCCCGGCCGGTGACGCCGAAGCCGCCCTGCTCACCTGCTGCGGAAACCGCCGGTGGGCCCAGCGGCTCGCCGCCCACCGCCCCTACCCGGACCTCGACGCCCTGTTCGCGGCGGCCGACGAGGCCAGTTACGACCTCTCGCACGCCGACCTGACAGAGGCGCTCGCCGCCGAGTCGTCGCCCGGCCCGCTCCACAGCGCGCCCCCGGCCGCCCGCACCGCCCTGCGCGCCGCACACGCCGCGTACGAGAGCAGCTTCGGGCACGCGTTTGTCATCAGCCTCGACGGTTACGCCCCCGAGGAGCGGCTCGACCAGGTGCTGAGCGGGATCCGTACGCGCCTGTCCCACGACCCCGACCACGAACGGGCCGTGTCGGCCGATGAATTGCGCCGGCTCGTACGGTCCCGAATTGCCGCACTGATCGCCCGGCCCCGGGAATCCAGCGAGAATGTGCATACAGTATCCAATAAATCCGACTGCCCCGATAGCCCGTCCGTGGCGGTTTGAATGGGTGTTTGATCACACCTGCGGACCCCGGGCGAGGACAAGGAAAATACGTCGCTACGATGGCCGGGGCCGGTGGACCGTACCCGGCCGGGTACGACCGACACCACTGTGCTTGATTGAGTAGAAGATGGCGGCCGGCCCCGATCCTTGCTCCCGGAGGGTTTTTCCGTGCCGGCTGGAACGCTGTACCGCGGCCGGGAAGGAATGTGGTCCTGGGTGGCTCATCGAGTCACCGGCGTCCTCATCTTCTTCTTCCTGTTCGTACACGTGCTGGACACCTCGCTCGTCCGCGTCTCCCCGGAGGCGTACGACGACGTCGTGGCCACCTATAAGAACCCGGTCGTCGCGCTGCTCGAGTACGGCCTCGTGGCCGCCATTCTCTTCCACGCGCTCAACGGCCTGCGCGTCATCGCCGTGGACTTCTGGTCCAAGGGCCCCCGTTACCAGAAGCAGATGCTCTGGACCGCCGTCGGCATCTGGGTGGTCCTGATGGTGGGCGCCCTCTATCCCGTGCTCGGCCATGCCGTACGCGAAGTCTTCGGGAGTGCCACCCATGTCAGCTGACACCACCACCTCGATCAGTCCCGTCGAGGGCGCGAGCCTGTACGACGCCGACAACCCGGCGCCGCTCATCGAGGCCCCGCGCAAGCGCACCGGGAAGACCCCGAAGTCGACCCGCGGCAACTTCGAGATGGCCGCGTGGCTCTTCATGCGGCTGTCCGGCGTCGTGCTGGTCGTCCTGGTCATCGGCCACCTGATCATCCAGCTCGTCCTGGACGGCGGGGTGACCAAGATCGGCTTCGCGTTCGTCGCCGGCCGCTGGGCGTCCCCGTTCTGGCAGATCTGGGACCTGCTGATGCTGTGGCTGGCGATGCTGCACGGCGGGAACGGCCTGCGCACCGTCATCAACGACTACGCGGAGCGCACGACCACGCGCCTGTGGCTCAAGGGCCTCCTGTACACCGCGACGGTGTTCACCATCTTCCTCGGCTCGCTGGTGATCTTCACCTTCGACCCGAACATCCGTTAAACCGGGGCTGACGAGACTCTCATGAAGATCCATAAGTACGACACCGTCATCGTCGGCGCCGGTGGCGCCGGTATGCGCGCGGCCATCGAGTCGACCAAGCGCAGCCGTACCGCCGTGCTGACGAAGCTCTACCCCACCCGCTCCCACACGGGCGCGGCGCAGGGCGGCATGGCCGCCGCGCTCGCCAACGTGGAGGAGGACAACTGGGAGTGGCACACCTTCGACACGATCAAGGGCGGCGACTACCTGGTCGACCAGGACGCCGCCGAGATCCTGGCGAAGGAGGCCATCGACGCGGTCCTCGACCTGGAGAAGATGGGCCTGCCGTTCAACCGGACGCCCGACGGCACCATCGACCAGCGCCGGTTCGGCGGGCACTCCCGCAACCACGGCGAGGCGCCGGTGCGCCGGTCCTGTTACGCCGCGGACCGTACGGGCCACATGATCCTCCAGACCCTCTACCAGAACTGCGTCAAGGAGGGTGTGGAGTTCTTCAACGAGTTCTACGTCCTCGACCAGCTGATGGCCGAGATCGACGGCGTGAAGGTGTCCGCCGGGGTGGTCGCCTTCGAGCTGGCCACCGGCGAGATCCACATCTTCCAGGCCAAGTCGGTCATCTACGCGTCCGGCGGCACCGGCAAGTTCTTCAAGGTGACGTCCAACGCGCACACCCTGACCGGTGACGGCCAAGCCGCGTGCTACCGGCGCGGACTGCCCCTGGAGGACATGGAGTTCTTCCAGTTCCACCCGACGGGCATCTGGCGCATGGGGATCCTGCTCACGGAGGGCGCCCGCGGTGAGGGCGGCATCCTGCGCAACAAGGACGGCGAGCGCTTCATGGAGAAGTACGCGCCCGTCATGAAGGACCTCGCCTCGCGCGACGTGGTCTCGCGCTCCATCTACACGGAGATCCGCGAGGGGCGCGGCTGCGGGCCCGAGGGCGACCACGTCTACCTCGACCTCACGCACCTGCCGCCGGAGCAGCTGGACGCCAAGCTGCCCGACATCACCGAGTTCGCCCGTACGTACCTGGGCATCGAGCCGTACACGGACCCGATCCCGATCCAGCCGACCGCGCACTACGCCATGGGCGGCATCCCGACCAACGTCCAGGGCGAGGTGCTCGCCGACAACACGACGGTCGTTCCCGGCCTGTACGCGGCCGGCGAGGTCGCGTGTGTGTCGGTGCACGGCGCGAACCGCCTGGGCACCAACTCCCTGCTGGACATCAACGTGTTCGGCAAGCGGTCGGGCATCGCCGCCGCGGAGTACGCCGCGAAGCACGACTTCGTCGACCTGCCCGACAACCCGGCGGAGTTCGTCGCGAACCGGGTCGAGCACCTCCGTAACTCCACCGGCAAGGAGCGGGTCGCCGCGCTGCGCCTGGAGCTCCAGGAGACCATGGACGCGAACGTCATGGTGTTCCGTACGGAGCAGACGATCAAGACGGCGGTCGAGAAGATCGGCGAGCTGCGCGAGCGGTACCTGAACGTGTCCATCCAGGACAAGGGCAAGCGCTTCAACACGGACCTGCTGGAGGCCATCGAGCTGGGCAACCTGCTCGACCTGGCCGAGGTGATGGCGGTCTCCGCGCTCGCCCGCAAGGAGTCCCGCGGCGGTCACTACCGCGAGGACTACCCCAACCGCGACGACGTGAACTTCATGCGCCACACCATGGCGTACCGCGAGGTCGGCGACGACGGCAACGAGTCGATCCGTCTCGACTACAAGCCGGTCGTCCAGACCCGCTACCAGCCGATGGAGCGTAAGTACTGATGTCCACAGCCACCATGGACCGGGTCGAGGCGGCCTCCGCCGCCTCGCACCTCATCACGGTCACCTTCCGCATCCGCCGCTTCAACCCGGAGATCTCGGCCGAGGCGACCTGGCAGGACTTCCAGATCGACATCGACCCCAAGGAGCGGGTGCTCGACGGTCTCCACAAGATCAAGTGGGAACTGGACGGGTCGCTCACCTTCCGCCGCTCGTGCGCGCACGGCATCTGCGGCTCGGACGCGATGCGGATCAACGGCAAGAACCGGCTGGCGTGCAAGACGCTGATCAAGGACATCATCTCGCCCAACAAGGAGGGTGTGTCCAAGCCGATCACGGTCGAGGCCATAAAGGGCCTGACGGTCCTCAAGGACCTGATCGTGGACATGGACCCGTTCTTCCAGGCGTACCGCGACGTGATGCCGTTCCTGGTCACGACCGGCAACGAGCCGACGCGTGAGCGGTACCAGTCCGCGGAGGACCGCGAGCGCTTCGACGACACCACCAAGTGCATCCTGTGCGCGGCGTGCACGTCGTCGTGCCCGGTGTTCTGGAACGACGGCCAGTACTTCGGCCCGGCGGCCATCGTGAACGCCCACCGCTTCATCTTCGACTCGCGCGACGAGGCCGGCGAGCAGCGGCTGGAGATCCTCAACGACAAGGACGGCGTGTGGCGTTGCCGTACGACGTTCAACTGCACGGACGCGTGCCCGCGCGGGATCGAGGTCACGAAGGCGATCCAGGAGGTCAAGCGGGCGCTGATCACGCGCCGCTTCTGACGTCGTCACGACGGTCGTTGCGATACGGCTTCAAGAGGCCCGTTTCCGTACGTAGTCCGTACAGAAGCGGGCCTCTTCTGTGCCAGGATCAGAGCAGGATCAGAGACCGACCGACACGGCCGACGTCGAACTGGGCCAGGGGAAACGGGGAGCGAGATGACCGAGCCGAATCCGTACGCGGACGGGGAGTACAAGTGGGGCCCGGGCCAGCCGCCCGGCACACCGGAGTACGACTTCCCCCAGCCGACCCTCGCCGACGGCCAGATCCCGCCCCCGCCCGCCCCGGGCTACGGCTACCCCCAGGGCACTCCCCCGTACGGCTACCCTCACCCGGGTGCGGCCCTGGGCCCGTCCCCCACCCCGGCCCACGGCGGCACCCCGCTGGTGACGATCGGCGACATCACGGTCATCGGCGACTCGATCGTGACCCCGTCGGGAACGCTGCCGCTGCGCGGCGCGGTCTGGAACGCGACGGACCTGTCCCGCACAGAGGAGAAAATCCCGGCCCACGCCATCGTCTTGGCGATCGTTTTCTTCCTCCTCTGCCTGGTCGGCCTGCTCTTCCTCCTGATGAAGGAGCGCACGACGACGGGCTTCATCCAGGTGACGGTGACGAGCGGCGGAATCCACCACTCGACGATGATCCCGGCGAACAACCCCCACGCGTTCCAGGCGGTCATGGGCCAGATCGCGTACGCGCGCTCGATCAGCGCGATGTGACGAATCGCCGGTAGCGGTTCCCGTACCGGGCGCGGGCATCGGGCTCAGTCGAGGATGCCCGCGCGGTTGGCCGCCGTCAGCCAGGTGGGGAAGGTGCTGAGCAGGCGGTCGTACAGTTCCGCGTCCGAGGTGCGGGTGATGTCGTCCACCGTGAAGAACGCCGCGTTGTCGACCGGGCGGCCGGGGAGGGTGGTCAGGCGGGTCAGGACTCCGTAGTCGGAGTGGCCCAGGCCGACGAACTGCCAGAAGACCGGCTCCTCCACGGACGCGCGCAGTTCCGCCTCGATCTCGCGGTTGCGGTGGATGCCGCCGTCGGAGAAGAAGAGGACCAGGGTGGGGACCGGGGCCGGGTTCTCCCGTACGTACGCGCGTATCGCCGCGATCGCCTTGTGCTCCTCGTTCCGGATGCCGACGGCCCGCATGTCCGTCTGACCGGGCAGCAGCCCGCGACGCGGTCTCCTGGGGCGGCCGAAGAGGCGGAACTGGCCGACCCGTACGTGGAGTCGCAGCCACTCGGGCAGCCCGGCCAGGTCGACGTCCGGGAGCCTCGCCGGGTTCGACGCGAACGCCCAGGCCCGCATCCCGCCCTTCTCGTCCAGGCGCGCCGCGACGGCGGCCACGCGTTCCACCAGGTCGGCGACCGCGCCCCGGCTGTAGAGCCCGGCCATCGAGCCCGACGCGTCCAGGACGAGGACCACCCGCGCGCTCACGCCGGCCACGCCGTAGTGGTGGAGGGTCAGGTCGACCTGCGCCATGCGGAGGGAGAGGCGCTTGCGCAAGTGCCCGGAGTGCTGTTCCTCGTCCTCCACGTGCCCCTCCCGGTCGCGGGATACGGATGCCATCGCTCCAGTCTGCTCCTGTTGCCGCGCCGCCGTGACACCGATGTCAACACTCGCCGCGAACGGCTGGATCGGTTCGTCTTGAACATGTTCAAAATTGGGACTACAGTCCACGACAAGAGCTTTTGAACACGTTCAAGAGGAGGGTGGGGCATGGACCTCACTGTGGTCGCGTATGTGGTCTACCTGGCGATCAGCGGAGCGCTGACCGTCTGGGTCGCCTGGACACTGAGCCGGGCCGGAAAGGTGTTCCTCGCCGATGTGCTGCACGGCAACGAGAAGCTCGCCGAAGCCGTCAACCACCTTCTGGTGGTGGGCTTCTACCTGGTCAACCTCGGCTTCGTCGCGCTCTATCTCAAGGGAGGCGACAACATCGGCAACACACGTGAGCTGTTCGAGGCGCTGTCCGTGAAGGTCGGCGTCGTCCTGCTGGTGCTCGGCGGGATGCACCTCGCCAACGTCTACGTACTCAACCGGATCAGGCGGCGCGGCGTCATGGAACGTGACCAGATCCCGCCGGTGCCCCCGCAGGGCTGGACCGGCGCGCCGGTCGCCGGACCCGGCCCGTGGACCGCGCCGACACCCCCGCCGGCCGGGGCCTGACCGGCCATGGGCACCTCTCACGCACACACGGCCGTACGGGGGTTGACCGTGCTGTACGACGCGAACTGCCCGCTCTGTGTCCACCTGCGCCACTGGCTGCTGCGCCAGCGCGCACTCGTACCACTCGACCTGGTCCCCGCCGCCTCGCCCGAGGCGCGGCGGCGGTTCCCCGGTCTCGACCACGCCGGCACCCTGGACGAGATCACCGTGATCGGGGACGGCGGCCAGGTCTACCGGTCCACCGCCGCCTGGATCGTCTGCCTCTGGGCGCTGGCCGAACACCGCGCGAAGGCGCACTGGCTCGCCACCCCGTCCGGCGCTCCCTTCGCCCGGGTCACGGTCCTGGCGGCGGCGAAGTACCGGCGACTGACCGCCGCTCCCTGCGACGCCGCCTCGGGGTGCGAAGCGCCCCCCGCGTCGCACTAGGCTCGGTCACTGTGAAGGACGAGAAGAAGGACGAAAAGAAGGACGAGAAGGACGCCAAGGCGCCCAAGAGCGAGCAGACCCGCACGCTCATCCTCGAAACCGCGCTGCGCCTGTTCCAGGAGCGTGGGTACGACAAGACGACGATGCGGGCCATCGCGCAGGAGGCCGGGGTCTCCGTGGGCAACGCGTACTACTACTTCTCGTCCAAGGAACACCTCGTCCAGGGCTTCTACGACCGGATCGCCGCCGAACACCGCGCGGCGGTCCGGCCGGTGCTCGACACCGAGACCGACCTTCAGGTAAGGCTCACCGGGGTGCTGCTGGCGTGGCTCGACATCGCCGCCCCGTACCACGAGTTCGCGGCGCAGTTCTTCAAGAACGCCGCCGACCCCGAGAGTCCGCTCAGCCCTTTCTCCCCCGAGTCGGAGCCCGCCCGCGACGCCGCGATCTCCGTCCACCGCGAGGTCCTCGCCGGGTCCAAGGCGAAGGTCGCCGACGAACTGGTCGGCATACTCCCCGAGTTGATGTGGCTCTCCCAGATGGGACTGGTCCTGTACTGGGTGTTCGACCGCTCGGAGGGCAGCGAGCGCAGCCGCCGGCTGGCCGAGCGCGGTGCCCGGCTCACCACCCGGGGCGTCTCGCTCTCCCGCTTCCGGGTACTGCGGCCCCTGGTCCGTGAGGTGCACGAGCTGTTCACGGACTTCCTGCCGGGCATGGCGGAGGCGGCGTCCGCGCGGAAGCGGAGCTGACCGCCCAGCGGGGCTGACCGCCGAGCGGGGTCGTACGACAGCCTCCAAGCCGGTCAGGCCTGGCGCGAAGCCAGCTCCACGACCGTGATGTCCGACGGCGCCCCGACCCGGACCGGCGGTCCCCAGGCGCCCGCGCCCCGCGTCACGTACAACTGCGTGTCGCCGTACCGCTCCAGACCCGCCACGGTCGGATTGGCCAGCTCCGCGAGGTAGTTGCCCGGCCAGAGCTGGCCGCCGTGCGTGTGCCCGGAGAGCTGGAGATCGACCCCGTGCCGTACGGCGTCGTGGATCACGACCGGCTGATGCGCGAGGAGTACGGACGCCCTGGCCCGGTCGCGGTCGCCGAGGGCCTTCGCGAAGTCCGGGCCGTCGCCCTCGCTCTCGCCCGCGATGTCGTTGACCCCGGCGAGGTCGAAGCCCGCGATCTCCACACGCTCGTTCACCAGCGGCCGCAGCCCCAGCTCCCTGACGTGGTCCACCCACTCCCGCGCGCCGGAGAAGTACTCGTGGTTCCCGGTCACGAAGAACGCCCCGTGCGGCGCGTCCAGACCCGCGAGCGGCACGGCGGCCGGGCCGAGATCCTCGACGGTGCCGTCCACGAGGTCGCCCACGACGGCGATGAGGTCGGGGCGGGTGGAGTTGATGGTGTCGACGATGCGCTGGGTGTGGGCGCGGCCCAGGATCGGGCCGAGGTGGATGTCGCTGACGACGGCGATACGGTACCCGTGCGCGGCGCGCGGCAGCTTGGCGAGCGGGACGGTGATCCGCTTGACGCGGGGGCCGCGCAGGACGCCGTACGTGCCGTATCCGACGGTCCCGGCGGCCACGGTCGCGGCGGCCCCGGCGACGACGCGCGAGACGAACAGGCGGCGGGAGGGGACGGTGGCGGCGGGAGGGGCCTGGCCGGTGATGACGGCACCTGTCTGTGCACCGCCGGAACCAGCGGAACCGGCCGACGCCGTGACCGGCTGCTCCACCGGCTCCGTGGCCGTGGTCCGCGTCTGCGGCTGTACGTCACTCTCGGCGCGAGCGCCCGCCCGCGCGCCCCCCTCGGCGTCCACGGCTTGCGCGCGCCCGTCCACGTACCGCCGCAGGAGCGGCCGTACCGCCTCGCCCACCAGCAGTGCCAGCAGCAGGTACATCAGCACCGCGAGCCACAGATATCCCGGCCAGGCGACGAGCCGCTGGAGCCAGAACGGCGCCCCGACCCGGCCCACCGTCGCCGCGCCCACGGCCAGTACCGGCAGGACGAACGCGGCGACGGTCCCGACCCGGCGGGCCACGCCGCCCTCCCGCGCGGTGTCCCGCACGAGCCGCCGCCACACATACCAGTGCGCCGCCACCACCAGGGCGACGACCACCAGCACCACCAGAACGACCACGACGACCACGGACGGCCCCCACCTTCTGTTGTCCGCACTTCCTGCGTCCGCCCTCGGGGCGGCCGGGCCACGCGGCCCTGGGCGACAGTCTGCCGGGCGTGCGCGCGGGCGTGCGGGCCGGGGCCGGTCAGTGGAGAATGATCAACTGACGGGTCGACTGACGGGTCGAAGGATGCCTAGCACCCTGGTCAGCTGGGGATACGGGCCTCCGGCGCGGCCGTGGCCGTTTCCCGTCGTACGGCGCGCACGCCCCGGAACCCGATCGTCCCCACGGCCGTCCCCAGGAGAAAGGACGTAATCGCGAGCACCAGGTGCACCCAGAAGTAGGCGGTCGGGTCCCCCGCGTCGTCGAACGCCAGACCGCTGCCGTCCTGCCACAGATTTTTGACGAAAGTGATCCAGATGAACCAGCTCCACACCCCGAACGCGAGCAGGAACCAGGACACGCGGCGGCTGAGCTTCATGGATTCAGTATCGTCGCCGCTGTTCCGGGGACAGCGGCGGGGTACGGAGGGCGGCCCGCGCGGTACGGAGGCCCGGCTGCCGGGTACGGAGGGCCGGACGGCCGCGTGGTTCACCCCGTCGGTGGCGGATTCACGGGACACAGACACGCCCTGTACGTTCTCGGTCGTGCCCGCTCTGAAAAAGACCGCGTTGACGGTCTTCACCGCCACTTTGCTGCCCGTTCTGACCGTCGTGCCCGCGTCGGCGGACAGCGCGTCCAAGGGGCCGAGTGCCAGCAAGTCGCCCACGCCCCCGGCCGTGATGTCCACGGTCGGCGGGGCCAGGCTGGGCCAGGCGGGCACCCAGGTGGCTCTCGGGCCCGGCGCCCCCGTCCTGCCCAAGAAGCTCAGCGGCCGGTCGTGGATCGTCGCCGACGCCGAGACGGGCGCCGTCCTCGCCGCGCACAACGCGCACTGGCGGCTGCCGCCCGCCTCCACGCTCAAGATGCTCTTCGCGGACACGCTGCTGCCCCGGCTGCCCAAGGACCAGGAGCACAAGGTGGTGGCCGCCGACCTCGCCGGGATGGGCGACGGCAGCAGCCTGGTCGGCGTGAAGGAGAACCTGACCTACAGCGTCCACGACCTGTGGCTGGGCGTCTTCCTGCGCTCGGGCAACGACGCCGTGCACGTGCTGTCCGCCATGAACAACGGCGTGAAGAAGACCGTCCAGGACATGCAGCGGCACGCCGAGGAGCTCCAGGCGCTCGACACGACCGTCGTGACACCCGACGGGTACGACGAGAAGGGCCAGGTCTCCAGCGCGTACGACCTCACCCTGTTCGCCCGCTCCGGGCTCCAGAAGAAGGACTTCCGGGAGTACTGCGCCACCCAGTCGGCGAAGTTCCCCGGCGACCTCACGAAGGTCAAGAAGGGCAAGAAGCCGGAGAAGGACGCCAAGGGCCAGCCGAAGCGCGACACCTTCGAGATCCAGAACACCAACCGGCTGCTCACGGGCGCCAACGGAGTCTCCTCGTACAAGGGTCTCGCGGGGGTGAAGAACGGTTACACCTCGCACGCCGGCTCGACCTTCACCGGGGTGGCCGAGCGCAACGGCAAGGTGCTGCTGGTCACCGTCATGAACCCGTCCTCGGAGGAGAGCCAGGCCGTCTACCAGGAGTCCGCGCGCCTGCTGGACTGGGGCTTCGCGGCGAGCGGCAAGGTCACGCCGGTCGGGGAGCTGGTGCCGCCGAAGTCGGCGCGTACGACCGCCTCGCAGCCGAGCGGCAGCCCCACGCCGGCCCCGGGGGCCACGGACACTCCCGCGCCCGCGGCGGCCGTGAGCGCCTCGGAGGACGGGTCGGGCGGGATGGGCATCGCGCTGGCCGTGGTGGGCGGAGTGGTGGTGCTGCTGGCGGGCGCCGGGTACCTGGTCAACCGCCGCTGGCCGTCGATCCCCCGCCCTCCCCGTTCCTGAGGGGGCGGCCCTCCCCGTACTCGGCCCAGGCGGCCTCCGCCCTCTCCCTCCTCAGGTCCCGCTTGCTCCCCGTCGCCGTCCACGCCGCGCAGAACAGCAGCAGCTTCGCCGTGAAGTTGATCCACAGCAGCAGCGCGATCGGTACGCCGAACGCGCCGTACATCGTCTTCCCCGCCACCCCCGTCAGATAGCCGCCGAGCAGCAGCTTGAGCAGTTCGAAGCCGACGGCTCCGATCGCGGCGGCGACGAAGAGCCGGCGGCGGGGCGGGTTCACGTGCGGCAGCAGCGTCAGCACGTACAGGAGGATCAGGAAGTCGGCGACGGCGGCCGTCAGGACGGCAGCGGCCTGGAGCAGTATGCCGCCCGCCCCGTCCTGGGAGATGCCCAGGTGACGGGCCGTCCAGCCGATGGCGGTGGAGCCGAATCCCGAGGCGCCGAGCGAGACGAGCCCGACCGCGCTGAGGCCGATGAGGACCACGCCGTCCTTGGCCCTGACCACGAACGGGTTGCCCTGGTCGAGGTGGTCCTTCTCCCAGACGGCCCGCAGGCAGTCCCGCATGGCGGTGATCCAGCTGACGCCGGTGAACAGGAGCAGCAGACCGGCGACCACGCCGACCGTCCCCGCGTTGGCCACCAGGTTGTTGATGTCGAGCT